>NZ_LR134380.1:387500-627500 GCF_900637585.1 Legionella pneumophila subsp. pascullei | reverse complement strand
GGCTGTGAAATCACCAATCAAAAAAACAACCTCATGACCAAATTGCTGAAACTGTCGCAACTTATTAAGTAGTACAGTATGTCCCAAGTGAAGATCAGGGGCTGTTGGATCAAAACCTGCCTTTATTTTCAATGGGATACCTTTTTGTAATTTCTTTTCCAATTCAGGTATAGGAAGAATTTCCTCGCACCCCCGCATTAATTCGGAACAAACTGAATCTTGAACTATCATGTCATTAAAACCCATATAAATGATTGACCTATCTTCTCACAGCGAGTATCTTAGCCCGGTTAGCAATTTCCTGCTATACCAAATGGTACATTTTAAGATAATTTATTACTCTAAATTGAGAAAAATATAACAAAATATCCAAATAAGAGTCGATTTAGTTGACTTAAGGTAGCGGTCACTTCCAAATAATGACTGTGATATATTGATTGAAATTTAAATAGCAGCATTTTTCAGATGACGGCAATATAGGCAAAAAATGGATAAAAGACCGAATATACCAAAAAGAAAATCTGGTAACTCATCAAAGCTATTAGCGATTTTTGCGTTGGTATTTGCCTTTTCGCTCCCGTATTTGTTAGTGAAAAATTTTTCACACCCTAAACGAAAAAATTATGCTGATCAATCTGTTTTATACCCCCAACTATCAGAAGAATTATCAAGAGATATATCTGCTGAAGCTTCCGCTGAAGTTCCGCATGAAAAGCCTGACATTAAATCTGTTACAAAATCTATACAAACTAAACAAGACAAGCAAGACAAACCAATCAATAAAACCGATGTTAAAAAAGATAACGAATGGCAAATAGTCAATCCTCATCCAGGGGATTCCATGGCGACGATTTTCCATAGGCTAGGACTAACTGCACAAAACTTAAATGCCGTGATAAAAAACAACCCGCATGCCAAAATGCTTACAAGAATCAAACCAAACCAGAAATTACAATTTTTAATTAAAAAAAATAAATTGGAAAAATTAATTGTCCCTGTAAACGCCATTCAAACACTGACCGTTTATCGCTCAGGGAAAGTATACAAAACCAAAATTGACTCCAAAAAAACAACCACTCAAAATCGTTATGTGACTGCAACAGTTCAAGGTTCTTTGTACACAACAGCTCAACGTTTTAATATCCCCTCAAAATTAGTCCGTCAAATGACCACTATCTTTAACAAAGAAATAGATTTTTCCAGATCTCTACGCTCAGGGGATCAATTCTCGATAATTTATGATGCTTATTATATTGAAGATAAAATGGTAGGAGTTGGTGACATTCTAGTAGTGACCTATACTAATCGTGGAAAAACCTATCAAGCAATACGTCATACTAACGCCCATGGTGAGCAAGACTATTTTACCCCACAAGGCACCAGCTTTAAAAAGGCCTTTACTCGCTATCCCATTAAATTCAGCCACATAAGCTCGACTTTTGCTTTATCCAGATACCATCCCATTCTTCATTACAGGAGAGCGCACAAAGGCATCGATTTGGCAGCCCCGATTGGCACTCCGATACATGCTACTGGTGATGGGGTTATTACTATCATCGATAGGCATAACGGATATGGCAATATGATTAAAATTAAACATGATAAAACATACAGTACAGTTTATGGGCATTTACTCAAATTTCAGAAGGGTCTATCAAAAGGTAGTAAAGTAAAACGAGGTCAAGTTATTGGCTATGTAGGCCAAACCGGTCTGGCGACTGGGCCTCATTGTCATTACGAGCTTCATGTCAATAATCAACCAAGAAACCCAACTACAATAAGCCTTCCTACTGCAGCTCCAGTCCCAGCAAGAGAAATGGCCGCATTCAAGGCAAAAGCCAGTACCCTTTTAGCTCGATTAAAGCTTTTCGAACAAGCTCAACTGGCAAGCAAAGGGAAAAAGAAAATTAATGTTGGATAATAGACACGCGTCGAATTTTTCCGTACATCAAACCCTGTCCAATAAAATTACAATACTCAAACTCACTCTCCTAAATAACAGCAGATACCTCTTTATAAGGCTGATAGTCTCTAAATAATGGAGATATAATTTTGTTTTATATCATGTAAACAAATAACGACAAATTAATACTGAAGCAATGATTCCGGCTAAATCTGCCAATAATCCAGCAGGAATAGCATGCCTTGTTCTTCTGATACCTACTGAGCCGAAATAAACTGCAATCACATAAAAAGTAGTTTCTGTACTTCCCATCATTGTGGCTGCTGTTTTTGCGATGAATGAATCGCCCCCGTATTTATGAATCAATTCCGCCATAACTCCTGTTGAGGCACTTCCAGAGAAAGGTCTGATAAGAGCTAAAGGTAATAATTCGGAAGGCATTCCTATCATAGCCAACGCTGGAGATAAGATCTGACTCATTAAGGAAAAAAATCCTGAGGCTCTTAACATACCAATGGCAACCATCATTGCAACTAAATAAGGTATAAGCTTTACGCTAACATCAAAACCTTGTTTTGCACCAACTATAAAAGCATCAAATACATTTACCTTTTTAATCGCGGCATACAAAGGGATACCTACGATGAAAGTCAAAAACATCCAATTGGATAAATGATTAGCGAATTCATTCATAAGCTATCTGTCCTTTCAATTTTAAATCGCGGTAATTTAGCTAATTGTTTTACAGCAACGATAGCTACCAGTGTAGAAACAGTCGTCGCAATCAAAGAAGTAAAGATCACGCTACTTGGGTTTGTGCTCCCATTTGCAGCAAGAAATGCGATAGCGGTTGCAGGAATTAATTGAACGCTGGATGTGTTTATTGCTAAAAAAGTGCACATCGAATTCGTAGCAACTTTCAAATTCTGATTAAGGCTCTGCAATTCTTTCATTGCCTGTAACCCAAAAGGGGTCGCGGCATTAGCGAGACCCAACATATTCGCAGCAATGTTCATTACCATTGCTCCCATTGCAGGATGCTCAACAGGTATATCAGGAAATAATCGTTTTAACACTGGTTTGAGTATTTTACCTAAAATGGAAACCAAGCCTGATTCTGTAGCAACAGACATTATTCCTAACCAGAGAGTCATTATTCCAGCTAAACCAAGTGCCAGCTCAAATCCAAGCTTGGCAGAATCGGTCACCGCCCGTACTACGTCGTCAATACGCCCCTCAATAATCCCAACAACCACTGAAACCAGTATCATTCCTAACCATATTAGATTGAGCATTATTGCCTCCAACCTCTGAAAAAGGTTAATATATAACCAAAATTAGATTTAAAATATCAATCAGGACTTATGAAACCTATTCCTACTCCCAAAAGATACTTAATATATTTCACTTTTTTTATTACCAGTATTTCCAGTTATAGCAACCAATCAACCAATATTAAGGAAGATGCTGATACGGGTTTAACCCAATCCACCCCTTCGATTGCTACTAACTCAGCTGCTATTGAAGAACAGGCGAATTCTTCAATTAGGAAACTATATCACACACTCAATACCATGCCGAACACTTCTATGGCAGATAGAATTGACCAGATCAGCGCATACTTTAAAGGGACAAAATATATCCTTGGCTCTTTGGGCGAAGGCCCTGACGCTCGCTATGACCAATTTCCCAGATATCGAGTTGATGGCTTTGATTGTGATACATATGTCAATACAGTACTTTCTTTAGCATTGGCTAACTCTCTGGAATCATTCCAGGAGTGTTTAAACCATACTCGCTATAAAAATGGCAAAAGATCATATATAAACAGAAATCATTTTACCTCTATAGACTGGAATAACTATAACCAGAAGAGAGGTTTACTTAAAGACATTACCTTCTCCATCAGAAATGAAAAAAAACAACCTGTTGCTCTAGTTGCTAATGCATTAATCAATAAACCTCAATGGTACGATCATAAAACGATTGATACCATTCGATTGCAAAAACAAGATAAAAATGAACAGGAAAAACGTCTGGTAGAACTAAAAAACAAGGGTAAAAAGCTCGAAACGTCACTTTCTAATGTTCCTTATATTCCGTTCACTGCCTTATTTTCAGAGAATAAACCTAACCTTCATTTGTTTTCCCAAATTCCTAATGGAGCTATTATTGAAATCATCAGACCTAATTGGGACTTGCGCCAACAAATAGGGACAGAATTGGATATTTCCCACTTAGGCTTTGCCATTTGGATTAACAACGAACTGTTTTTCCGCCAAGCATCTTCTCAATATGGTAAGGTAGTAGATGTCCCTTTAATTGATTACCTTGATAAGGCGCGCAGCAGCCCGACTATAAAAGGGATTAACATTCAGGTTGTATTGCCTGCAAAACCTGTCTCTAGTGGATGCCAGCTTTTTGATATTCGATAGCTTATAAATTAATATCTTATTGTTAAGCTATAATTTTGAGTGGTTACACCGGTATAGATATTATTTGTTTTATGAAATGGCCAGTGTTTTTATTAGCTCGATACTCGGCGGCTCTTAATGAAAAAATTGATATCTATTTTAATGGCTTAATTTGGTTATTATCTAGAACCTGATGGCTGGAAACATGCCCAACGATATGAAAATAAAAAAGGCTTATTTTTACCAAATAAGCCTTTTTAAGGAATTATTTCTTTACTTCAGCAGTTGTTTTTTTAGCTTCTTGCACAAAACTTAACATGGCTTTTTCAATAATTTGAAAAGATTTTTGCATATAATCCAAAGCCTTGTGGCCGTTTTCAACTGCCAAATTAATTTGTTTTTCCAACATTTCTTCAGGCTTTTTAACCTGAGCCAGTTCATCGGGTTTTAAATAACTCAACCCTTGCAGGGTTTTAACATTCAGTTCAGCTATGGCTTGGAAAGGCTCTTGTATTTTTTTGGCCATTTCACTCCATCTTTCAAAATTGTATTGGGTCATAATATTCTCCATATTGTTGCACTGCACAATATAATAGTAGACCCTATCTTGATTATTTGTCAATATCTTATCTTAATTTTTTTGCAGCGCACCAAAAATCATGATTTCATCCTTGTATTTTTCATGCATATTGTATTTTCTGAACCAACAGTGAAATTCGCAAAGTAAAACAGTTTATTAACCACAAAAAATTAAAGGGTAAATTTTTAAACCTTAAACATTTTTTGCCATTGCTGCATCATTTGTTGCATTTGCTTATTCCAAACCTCAGTTGCTTGCTGGTAAGGATTACTTTGTAAGGGCTTGTCCATTGCATGAAACATTTGTTCCATCATTTCCTTAAAGGAAACATGCATGGGATGATTGGCTAATGAAATGATTTGACGTAAAATTTCAGAAGACAAAAACTGTGTTGGGCCTGCCTCCATTTCCACTATGATTTGCAACAAAACCGAATTAGTTAAATCCTTTCCTGTTTCGGAATCTTCTATTTTGAAATCAATACCATCCACAACATATTTTTGCAGTTGCTCAACAGTAATATATTGACTAATTTCAGTATCATACAGTCTTCGATTTTTGTATTTTTTTATGAGTCGAGTCATTGTTTTCTCAAGTATTATTCATAGAAATACAATTATAAAATGAGGTGCAAAATTGGTATAGTTTGTTTATTTAAACCCAAGAGTAATTCTTGCGCGCTTCTTTTATAATTTCATTCAAAGTTAAAAATTAATACATATGCAAACCACCATTCACACTAAGATTTGCTCCAGTGATATAACGACTTTTTTCACTAATTAGAAATTCAATAGCCCAAGCAATTTCTTGCGGTTCTGCCAATCTTTTTGCGGGTATCAAATTAATAATCCCCTCCAGAATATCCGGTCTAATACCTTTCATCAGACGAGTATTAACATAACCAGGAGAAATGCTGTTTACAGTAATATTTTTAATCATTAACTCTTGAGCCAGACTTTTGGTAAAACCATATACTCCAGCTTTTGAAGCAGCATAATTAGCCTGGGAAAATTGCCCTTTCTGAGCATTAACCGAAGACACATTCACTATCCGACCTGACTCTTGGGCTTTCATACTCTCTACGACTTGTTTGGTCACATTGAACATCCCATCGAGATTGACACGTAACACTTCATCCCATTGCCTTTTGGACATTTTGGTAAATACGGCATCTCGGGTAATTCCTGCATTATTAATCAGTACATCAACACCACCAAACTCTTCAACAATTAAGCCTATTACTTCAGCACATTGCTCATAATCAGTCACATCCATATGCCTGAAATCGATATTTTTATAGCCTTGTTCCTTCAAGTCATGAAGCCATGCCTCTCCTTCATCATCAGTAACCAAGTCCAAAGCAATGACGTGTTTAAAAGTTGAGTCCAATTGTTTGGCAACAGCCGTACCAATGTCACCGGTACCACCAGTAATCAATACCACATTATTATTCAGCATGAATTTCTCTATTAGTTTTTCTCATTCCCAATTTATGAATTAAAATTGAGGCTTGTATTTTATTGATTATTAACAGTGATCGCAGGCATCATTTCAAAACCCCAAGGTGCATTGTGAACAGTAAATAGCATGTTCACAATCCCGTGGGACTCTTAATTGATGATTCAAACTATAGCTACATATATTGACCGCCGTTAACGTCCAGATTTGCCCCTGTAATAAATCCACTATCTGGCGATACTAAAAATGCAACGGCATCGGCAATTTCTTTTGGGTATCCCAATCGACCTACGGGAATACTGGATATGATTGAATTGAGCACTTCTTCTTTCAATGCAGCCAGCATAGGGGTTTCAATATACCCTGGTGATACAGTATTCACTGTAATACCTTTACTTGCTACTTCTAATGCAAGACTCTTGGTAAAGCCAAATAAGGCTGCCTTGGTAGAAGCATAGTTGCATTGGCCAAACTGCCCTTTTCTTCCATTAATGGAAGAAATGCTGACTATGCGGCCATAACCTCTTTCCAACATCACTGGAACTACATTGCGTGTCATATTGAATACACTAGTCAAGTTGGCATCTAAAACCTGTTGCCATTGTTGAGGTGTCATTTTTCTTAAACTGCAATCTTTAGTAATGCCTGCATTATTAACCAGAACATCTATACGGCCATAACGCTCCATCACCAGGGATGTGATTTTTTCGCAATCACTATATTGAGCTATATCTCCATAGACGATATCAATGTCATAACCAAGTTGTTTTTGCTCATCTTGCCATTTTTTTGCTTCTTCATGTCTTCCATCTTTATAGTAGCATGCCACAACTTGATAACTATCAGCTAAACGCTGACTAATAGCAGAACCAATACCACCTGTTCCCCCGGTTACAATCGCTATCATTTTATCCATCGACAACTCCTTTTGTTGCTAGGTAACATTACATTACTACAATCTAATTTAACTTTCTTGTCAATGACATATATATAATACTAAGTTAGCAACAATAATTCAGCTATTTTATTTTTGCTCATGTTAGAACTCTAATATTAATGTGCTAATGATAGCTGATTTGCATTATAAATCGAATGAAGATACCCTAAACCTGCTTTTAAGTGAGCATCATGTATTCGTGATTTTCAATATCAGAAACAGTATTCATAGAATGAGGGTATTATGTTTAATAAATTTTTAGTTACAACACTATCCGTTGTCTCATTGACACTTTCACCATATGGTTTTGCCAAAGATGATTCATGTGAAGTTCAAGTGGCTGTTTCCACTCCCCCTGTTCAATTTGATCAAAGTGTGGCGTTTAACGTAACTAATGATGATGGAATTAGTAAATCGATTATTTTACAAGGAGGAAGCAATCCTAAAACTATAGGAAAATTAATTTGTTCTCCACTACCTTATACCATTAGCGCCACCCAATATTTTACACCAACAGGTTTAACCAATAAGCATGCTCAACCTGTTGGTCAATGCGTATTGAAAGCTGGAAATGTCATATTGAATGGTTCTAACAATAGTGTTGCTGTTGTTTTCCCCAATGATTTTATATGCCACCACTAGAATATTATTCTCGCTACGCATTGACAGGGAGTGAAAAACGTCACTCCCTGGTATATACAGGTACGTAGCCTTTTAATTGCTGAGCGAATTGCTTCAGCACATCAAGACCTGATTCTTCAGCCTGGCGGCACCATTGCTGCAGAGCTTCTACCAGTTCTTTTTGAGTTGTAGCTGTTTTTAACCAAACATTTTGTAATGATTGCTTATAAGAGTAAACCACTCTCAATTGTTCGTGGGCATCCAGCAATTTTTGCAAACGAGTTTTAGCTTTTGTTGATAACAGTTTATCTTCGCGACGCAGTAATCTGCCTGCCCGTTGAAACAGTTTCTTGTCTTCTTTTGTCTCAATACTGGTATTTTTTTCATACTTCAAAATAGGCCTGATGACATTCTTATAGTAATTAGACATCACTTGAAAGCGATTTGAAATAACTGCTCTCACAGTATCCAGATCAACATGGAATTTTCCTTCATCCATAGCCAATTTGGGAGGTAATTTTTTTACCTTGGCCAATCCAAAAAAGGAAAGAATGCGAATATACATCCAGCCAATATCAAACTCCCACCATTTCACTGAAAATTTGGCTGAGGAAGCAAAGGTGTGATGATTATTATGTAACTCTTCTCCACCAATCCAAAATCCCCAGGGAATGATATTAGTAGCGGCATCAGGACATTCAAAATTCCTGTATCCCCAATAATGGCCGATGCCATTGATGACTCCCGCAGCAAACAGCGGAATCCACATCATTTGGATTGCCCATACCGTAATTCCAGGAATCCCAAAGAAAAACAAATCAAGTAATAACATCAGCAAGATGCCTTTGCTTGAATGGCGCGAGTAAACATTTCGCTCTATCCAATCGGTTGGTGTGCCATGAGAATATTTGGCAACCATATCCCTGTCCTTGCGTGCCTCTCTGTAAAGTTCAGCGCCTTGCCAAAATACCTTCCTGATTCCCTCAACCACTGGGCTATGAGGGTCTCCCTCAACATCAGTTGTTGCATGGTGCTTGCGATGGATAGCAACCCAATCTGCAGTAACCATACCCGTAGTTAGCCATAACCATAAACGGAAAAAATGACTGACCACAGGGTGTAATGTTAACGCTCTATGAGTCTGGTTCCGATGAAGATAGATAGTAACAGATGCAATTGTGATTTGAGTCAGGATAAAAGTTGCAAGAACATATCCCCAGAAAGACAGGTTTAAAAAGCCGAATATCATAATAACCCCACATTGTACGGAATTATAAAAATAACTATAATTTAAGAGTGAATGTATTTTATTCCTAAATTATAGAATCAATATATGTGTAATGATAACACATTTTTTATCATTTCATTGCATGATTTAATGATGTAGTCGATAATAAATTTACTCATCTTATTTTATCAGGATATAGACATGAGCGATAAAGTTCAGAAATTGATTGAAAATATTGTGCCTTTTATAGTGATTGGTGTTGGGATCGCAATAGTTATAGCCTTATTGTTCATGTTTTTTTATGTGGCCATTTGGGGCGTAATCATCGGTGGAATACTCTGGCTTGGAGCCTTAGCTAAGGAATATTTCTTCCCCAGCAAATCATCCCAGAAAGAACAAGGAAGAATTATAGAACATGATGATAAAAAATAATGCCTGAATTACCCGAAGTCGAAACAACAAAGCAAGGTATTAAACCCCATCTTGAAGGCCGTATGATTACCGCGGTGCAAGTGCGTAATCGAAAACTTAGACTACCAGTACCTCTAAACCTGAATGAATTATGCGAAGGAAAGCATATAACAGCTATTACCCGTAGAGGAAAATACATCTTACTTCATATGGATAAAGGTTATCTTCTCATCCATCTTGGAATGTCTGGACATTTGCGTATCGTCTCCCAGACAGCAAATCCTCAAAAACATGATCATGTTGATCTGCACATTAATAATGGGCTTGCTCTCAGATTCTGCGATCCAAGAAGATTTGGCCTATTGATTTACATTGATGAAAATCCCTATGAACACCCACTCCTCGCTCATTTAGGCCCAGAACCTCTATCTGATGACTTTAATAGCGAGTACTTATTACGTAAAGCTGCGAATAAATCGCAATCCATCAAGTCATTTATTATGGATAGTCAAATTGTTGTCGGGATAGGTAATATTTATGCGGCAGAGAGTCTTTTTCTTGCCAAAATCCATCCAAATACCTCTGCAAAAAAGATAACTACAGAAGAATTCAATTCTCTGACTGGTCACATCAAAAAGATACTTGAATCTGCCATAGAGGCTGGAGGGACGACACTTCGTGATTTCTATTCTTCTGATGGTAAACCGGGGTACTTTCGTTTTGCTTTAAAGGTTTATGGCAGGAAAAATCTCCCCTGTTTGGTATGTGAAAATAAAATAGAAACTGTCGTGATTGCCGGGCGCCACTCCGCATTTTGCCCACATTGCCAGCCAATCATTACATAATAAGTTTAATAATGGCCACCTGGAACCATTTTTGTTTCTTAATTGATTCTGTTGTTGTGACAAAAGGTTAATTTATGGATATTAAAAAACTTAAAAAGGCAGCCTCTAATTTTCTGGAAAGATATCCAGGCGGTTTCTACCACCCTGAAATGATTGAAATGGGTAAAAAACATAAAATGGATAAGATGGTTGCTTTGGCTCAAGGGAGTTTTGCCAAGCAAAATTTTAAAAACCCTGATGAAATAACAAATTCCATGTTGAAAATTGTTACTCAGTCATCTTTGATTTCAATATTTGAAAAACCTAAATTTAGAGATTTTATCAAAAGAACTCCCCCAAACGATAAAGTACTTATTGCAAAAGGATTAAAAGAACTTTTGTATGGAAATGAACAGGAAGGCTTTGAAGAGCTTCTTTTTCAATTTCAAAGAGAGAAACTGGCGAAGTGGACATTAATGACTGTTTTTCAGGCTTACTTTAATCCTGAAGTGGATGTGTTTATAAAACCTACGACAACCCAAAATATCATTAAAGAACTGAACCTTGATCTCGTATATAACCCGAGCCCTTCTTGGGAGTTTTATGAATCTTACAGGGATATCATTAACCAGATGAAAACAAAAATTGAACAATCGCTAGCACCTAGCAATACCGCATTCTGTGGTTTTTTAATGATGAGCCTATAGCTATTAAGTTTTCTATGATTACCGCCTTATGGACTCTATGAAGACAGGCAACCTTATTTTATTGAGCGGGTGATGGGAATCGAACCCACGCCATCAGCTTGGGAAGCTGAGGTTCTACCATTGAACTACACCCGCAAATAACACACTAACCCTTACGTTAAGGTCATATTAAGGTACCATTTTGTAATTCTTGGTTCAATTGAGTTATCACAACTGTGATGTAAATTTAAAAACAGGCCTTAAAACTCTACTATTAACGTTTTTGAAAAGTATGGAAAACGTCATTTACAGAACATATCCTGGTTGCTTCCTTTGATTACAATCTTATATTCTTAATCAAATAAGATAAAGAAATAGTTATTCTGTAGACTAAACTTTACAGGTTAAAGAAAATCCGTTAAGACCTAATACTAAAATCCCTGTTACTGCAATCTACGATTGAAAAATGAATCCTATAAGAAAAATTATCCATATTGACATGGACTGTTTTTATGCAGCAATTGAAATGCGTGATTTCCCAGAGCTGGCAAATAAACCTATCGCCGTAGGCGGGGAGACAAAACGTCGTGGAGTAATAGCAACTTGTAATTATGCCGCCCGTCAATTTGGCATACACTCTGCAATGCCAACAGCCCATGCATTGAAACTTTGTCGAGAACTCATCTTACGACCAGTACGTATGGATGTATATCAAAAAGAAAGTCAATATATTAGAACCCTATTGGCAGAGTATACAGACATTATCGAACCTTTGTCATTAGATGAAGCCTATCTTGATGTCACTGAATCCACACAATGTCAGGGGAGCGCCACCTGGATTGCGCAAGAGATTCGCGCCCGAATTTATCAAACAAGACAACTCACTGCGAGCGCAGGCATTGCGCCAAATAAGAGCCTTGCAAAAATAGCCAGTGATTGGCATAAACCCAATGGGCAAATGGTTATTAGACCTGAAGACGTTAGCGCATTTATTCTGGATTTACCTGTACGTAAATTATTCGGTGTAGGGCCCAAGATGGAAGAAAAATTGAATGCTCTTAACATTAAAACCTGCGCTGATTTGCAGCGATATTCCGTTGAATATCTATTACATAAATTTGGTACCATAGGACAGAGACTTTATGAGTTAGCGAGAGGCATTGATAATCGCCCCGTTAATCCTGAGCGTATTCGAAAATCCATCAGCGTTGAAGAAACCTATCCAATAGACTTGCCAAATAGTGAAGCTTGCCTGGCGGCCTTACCAGATCTTCTGGTGCGCCTGGAAGCACGGATACAACGAGCGGGTAAAATTTCTGGTATTCACAATCTATTTGTAAAATTGAAGTTTAATGACTTTCAGCAAACAACCATTGAACGAGTTCATGACAAGCTTGATTTAATCGTTTTACGTCAACTGATACAAGAAGGTTTTGCCAGAAAATGCATGCCTGTACGATTATTAGGTATAGGAGTTAAATTAAAGCAGGAAAATATGTATCAAAGTATGCAACTGCCATTGCTTGACTTATAACGACTGTATTATTCTCAAATAATAACAACTGGAAGTATTATTTTAATGCACCCATTAATAATCGATGAAAAACTGGTTTGTCGTTTAATCGCCAGCCAGTTTCCCCATTATTCCAATCTCCCTGTTAACTCGGTAGCTGTCGGCGGATGGGATAACCGGACTTTTCATCTTGGTAAAGAAATGCTTGTGCGGCTGCCCAGTGCCGAGCAATATGAATTGCAAGTTGAAAAAGAACAACAATGGCTCCCTCAATTGGCTCCCTTGCTGCCTGTTTCAATTCCGATACCTTTGGAAATGGGGATGCCTGGTGAAGGATACCCTTGGAAATGGTCGATTTATCGTTGGCTTGAAGGTGAAGCAATAGCCTCTGCTAATCTATCCAACCTGAATGAAATCGCGAAGGATCTGGCAACATTCCTCACTGCTTTTCATCAAATTGATTCTACCGGCGGCCCAAAACCAGGGTTGCATAGCTTTTATCGTGGTGGAGATTTGAAAATTTATGATCTAGAAACCCGTCAAGCTATTGATTGTTTAAAAGGAAAAATTGATACAGATCATGCCACTGAAATTTGGGAAACCGCTCTGAATACTTCTTGGCAAAGTACACCGGTGTGGGTTCATGGTGATATAAGCGCTGGTAACCTTCTGGTTAAAAATGAAAAATTATGCGCTGTTATCGATTTTGGGCAGTTATCCGTCGGCGATCCGGCCTGCGATCTTGCTATTACCTGGACATTATTTGCAGGGGACAGCAGGAAAATCTTCCGTGAAATGCTTGCTTTAGACAAAGGCACTTGGTCTCGTGGGCGAGCATGGACTTTATGGAAAGCGTTAATCGTTGCAGCAGGTATTGCAAACACCAATGCTATGGAAGCGCAAAAATCCTGCTGTATTATCAATGAGCTATTTTTGACTGAGTTATAATCTATACTATATTACTCAATTTGACACTGGGAATACTATTGCCTCGAAGACAGTGTTATGCTATGAAATAATCTCCGGACGAGACGCGCCGTACCCGGTTAAGACAAGACGACGCCTTTAATCATTTTAAAAGGAGTCGCTATGCTATTACCTTGGCTTTATTTATTTATCGCAGGACTCTTGGAAGTCTGTTGGGCTGTTGGTTTAAAATATACGGATGGTTTTTCGAAATGGCTGCCAAGCCTGTTTACAGGCATCACACTGATTATCAGTATGTTTTTATTAGCCAAAGCTGCTCAAACATTACCTATTGGTACTGCCTATGCGGTATGGGTAGGGATAGGTACACTAGGGACTGCGATCATGGGCGTACTCCTGTTTCAGGAACATCTATCTGTCTACCGTTTGCTATACCTTGTATTAATGCTAATATCTATCTTCGGTTTAAAATACACGGCTTGATTTGAATCGTTCCAGTATTCGTCAACTTGTTGTATGATGACCCTCTCATAATCCCATGCGTCCTAACGATGAAAATAAGTCGATTAAAAACTTTTTGGATAATTACGCGTCTATTTTATTACACAGGTGTTGCCTGCACACGCTCTATATTTAAGTACCTTTTTAGCACCCCTACGAGACCATGGGTCGATAACGTCATTCACCATTGGGTTGACCAGCTCTTAAATGCTGTGAAAGTAGAATATAAAGTAATCAATCCCCATAATGTACAGCCTCAGCCTGGCAAAGCAACGATTCTTATGTGCAATCATTCGAGTGCCTATGATATTCCTTTAGGCTTTAAAGCATTCCCCAATAACTCCATCCGTATGCTTGCCAAGCGAGAGCTCTCCAAAATTCCACTTTTAGGAAAAGGAATGGCTGCAGCGGAATTCCCTTTTATAGACAGAAAAAACAGATTTCAAGCCATAAAGGATTTGGAGTTTGCCCAGCAACTGATGGAAAGTGGAATTATTCTATGGATCGCACCTGAAGGAACTCGCTCAAAAGATGGCAAACTAGCCTCATTTAAAAAAGGTGGCTTTATCACTGCCATTCAAGCCAAGGCTACTATAATCCCCATAGGAATTCGCGGGGCTTTTGATATTCTCCCTGCCCGCACCTTTAATATACATTTGAATCAAAAAGCAGAAATTCATATTGGTGAGCCTATTGATGCTGCTCAATATACAATTGAAAATAAAGAGAAATTAATCGAGAAGACCTATCAATCAATAAAAAAACTGGTGGGAGAGAGTTGAAAAACTCACAGAATAACAAGATTGCAGGTTTGCAGAGAAAGATGACTAAAAAAAACTTCCATAATCAGTACCAACATGATCTCAAATCACACAAGAAAATAAAGTAGATTTCTACAATAGAATAAGCAAATTAGGCTACCTGGTTTTCAATATCAGTACTAACTATTTTGAAATTTCCTTAATTCTCACCTAGAATTTAATAAGCAAATCAATATTACCTTGCCATGAGCATTAATAAAATAGAAGAAGAAAGGGATACCTCTTCTGATCTGGAAAAGAAAACCAAGATGTACTTAGCTCACCGAATGGATAATGTAGGGCCATTAACACTGAAAGATGCTCACATCCTGGTAAACAAATTAAGTAACGATTTGCAAAAAAAACAATTAACATTAATCGAATGCCTACAGATAATAAACCTTGTTGAATCCCGCTTTACTTTGGTCAAACAAGCAATAAGACATCTACAATTTTTTCTAAATAAACTTGATGGCAAATCAATTAACCCTATCTCAATCCCATTTTCCAATAAACCCTTTTGGCAAAATATCCCACATCCATTCGATCATTACCGTTCTAGCGATTCATTACCGGAACAAGCAGATATTGTAATCATAGGGGCAGGTCTAACTGGGGCATCCACCGCTTATCATCTCATCGATGAAGTCAAGAAAAGTAACCTTTCTGTTATATTGTTAGATAAAGGGAATCCAGCCACTGAAGCCAGTGGTCGCAATGGGGGTAATTTTGAATTATTACCTGAAAACTCTGTGGGAATCTATAGTGGCTTAGTTTCAGAGCGCTTTCGTTTTTTAAAACGATGTTACCCCCATGTTCATCCGTCGATATTACAAATTGAAAGCGAATACCATGCTTCACTGGTTTTTCAATTCGCTTTAAAAAATCGTAATCGCTTTAAGGAAATAGTACGAAAAGAACGTATTCATTGTGATCTTTCAGCAAAAGGATGGCTCTATATCGCTCATACTGAAGAGGAAGAACAAGCAATTTGTGATGAAGTCACTCTTGCTGCCCAACATGGCGAACGCATCTACATTTGGTCTCGTAAAAAAATTAGAGAACAATTCGGCATCAACTCCAGGTTCATCGGTCGATTTATTCCAGATGACGGTACCTACAATCCCTTTAAATATACGTGCTGCCTAATTAAGGCAGCAATCAAAGGTGGTATCCAGCTCTATACGTTTGTGAAAGTTCAACAAATTCAAAGCATGGATGAAGAATGCCATCAATTGAAAACCAATATGGGTTTGCTTAAGGCTCGGCAAGTTATTGTTGCAACAAACGCGTTTACCAGCGAATTGCTCCCTGAATTGAGAGCCATTAAGCCTCACCAAAGTCAAATTGCAATTACCGAATCAACACCAGATTACTGTAAAGGCCGATTAATAACCAGTGAAGATGGCCCTCTCTATCTCAATCAACCCAGGGTCAAATCAAAGAATGGCTTGGTGCCTTTGCTTATTGGTGCTGGTGACGACCGGGCAATGAAAAACCCCTATTATCGCAAGCGTTCAAAAAAGGTTCATGATCTTATTGTGCAGCAAAGAGATAAATATTTCCCTGGACTTAAAGGGAAACCATTTTCAACAGAATGGGTTGGTGCCTTGGCTTTTACACCTGATCAATTACCCGCCATTGGTTACCTGTCTCCGGGAATCATTATTGTGATGTGCTGTAATGGATATGGAGGAAGCTATACCACAGCAGCAGGATTTGCAGCGGCTGAAATTGCTTTAAATGGAAAAAACCCACCTTGGTTACCTGCAGATGTATTTTCTCCTAAACGCCTCCTGTCAGACAAGCCGCTATTTTTGGAGGATAGTGACAGTTTATGGCGGATTGGAAAAACACTTTGTACAACACTTAATAATCTCAATCAACTTCTGGCTGAGTCCTTATCATATCAGTCTACATATCAACCTTATTCTACAACTACTTCATTGCCTCATGGGAATCGAGAGAAAAATTGCATTCTTGACCCACTAAAAGTAATGCATCAATTAGCAATCTTTAGATCTTTTGCATATCACGAATTAGAAATGTTAATTCGCTATACCTCACCTGTTTGCTTAAATCAGGGAGAAATTCTTTTTAATCAAGGTGATGCGGGACATTCTTGTTTTATTCTGATTCAAGGAAAAATCAATCTTTATTATGAGCATGCTGAAGGCTTTACTTCAATGGTTGCAGAACTGGAAGCAGGATCAGTATTTGGTCAAATGGCATTATTCCTTGAGAACAAACGTATGGCCACTTGTCAGGCTACAGAAAACTGTTCCATGTTAGAAATCATGGTAGAACCCTGTAAATCGCTTTTTATTAAGCAACAGGCTCTTGGAATTAAATTACTCCGCCTCTTAAACCAGGGAGTCATCGATGCATTGCATAAACTCAACAAGCGATTGAAAAACACTTAACACAAATCATAAAGCAAATTTGATTTCAATTGTTTTATTACGCATTAACAATTTACGTATCGAATGTAGCAGGTCAATTCATTTTAAAAATGTATTCTAGTAATTAACTCCATACCCATATGCCATACTAGATATCGTAGCAGCTAAACCAATATGTCTTGGATCAGAAGCAGCTGTTAAGACATTACTTTCTTTGTCCCATGTAATGGCTTGCATATCTCCATAATATTGTTTCAATGGCATTAAATGGTATCCCATAGCTTGTAAACCCTGTTGAATTGAACTTGGAAAAGTATCAGGCTCAAATTGCAAAACATCTGGTAAATATTGATGATGAAATCGCATGGCTGAAACCATACTGATAGCTCCATACCCATCATAAAATAATAGTGAGGCAAGTAAAACCATAGTAGGAATACGGCTTCCCCCAGGAGTCCCCAGGATAGCTACACGCCCTGGCATCTCCAGGAAGGTTGGAGCCATGCTGGATAGAGGCCTTTTTCTTGGTTCAATGGCATTGCGCTCACTTCCCACTAAACCAAAGACATTTTGCTCACCCACTTTAGTAGAAAAATCGTCCATTTCATCATTTAATAATACCCCTGTTCCCTTCGCAACTACACTGGAGCCAAAAATGTAATTAATTGTCATTGTTGCAGCAACACGATTTCCTTCCGTATCAATAATCGAAATATGTGAGGTATTTGAGTGTTTTCCCGTTGGAACTGAGCCTTGCAAGACTTTACTATCAATCGCTTTATTTGGTGAAATCAAGCGGCTTAATTGTTTCGCATTATCTGAGGAAATCAATTTATCAAGTGGAACCTTAATAAAATCAGGATCACCCAGAAATTGATCTCTTTGCCAATAAGCCAATCTCATCGATTCAACGACGTAATGAACCCATTTTAATTTGGGAAATGAAGACAAAGGAAATTTGGATAATATATTGAGCATGGTTACCAATGCCACTCCACCGGCCGAAGGCAGAGGCGCTGTGATAATTAACATATTATGATAAGCACTAATTAAAGGTGGCCTCACTTTAATTTTATATTGAGCCAGATCATCAAGAGACCAAATTCCACCTGCCGCATTGACACCTTGAACTAGCAGAGAAGCCGTTTCTCCTGAATAAAATCCGGCATTTCCGTACTTGGCTATCAATCTGAGTGTTTTTGCCAAATCTTTTTGAACAAGTTTTTCTCCGATTTCAAAAGGCTGACCATTCTTTAAAAAAATAGCGGCGGTATCGGGATATTTCTTCAAGTTTTCTAATCTATCATCCAGAGTGGAAAAGTAGCGAAATTGAGGATCAACAGGAAAACCCTCTTCCGCAAGCTTAATAGCCGGAGCCAATGTCTTGCTAAGCGGAAGACGGCCATAATTCTTGGCTATATAAACCAGGGCAGCTGGCTGTCCCGGTATGGCTGCAGATAAACCACCATTTAGAGAAAGCCCGGGAATCACTTGGCCGTCAGGAGCCAGATACATATCTTTACTTGCAGCCAGAGGAGCCACCTCCCTGCCATCAATAAAGAGGTTTAAATGCTCCTTTTCCTGATGAAGCAGCCAAAAACCCCCTCCTCCAAGTCCTGAATGATATGGTTCGACTACTGCCAAGGCAGCAGCTACGGCAACTGCAGCATCAAAAGCATTTCCTCCAGCTGCTAAAATCTCTAAACCGGCATTAGTTGCCAAGGGGTGAGCACTCGCTACAGCATATCCTGGGGGATATTGTGGAAATATTTTTGCATTAACCTGATAAATACTGCAAATTAATAAAAGTAAACCACTCAGCCATCTACAATTATATTTCATTTTGTCTCTTTTTTAATTCTCTAACTACATTGGGCGGAACAAATTGAGAAACATCTCCATTTAGGGCTGCAATTTCACGGACTAAAGTGGATGAGATATACATTAAATGCTCAGCAGGGGTTAAAAATAATGTTTCTACCTTTTTAGATAGTTTTCTGTTCATTCCAGCCAATTGAAATTCATACTCAAAATCTGAAACTGCTCTCAATCCGCGTAAAATAATGCCTGCATTTTGTTCTAATACAAAATCAATCAGCAAGTTATCAAAACCCACGACCCTCACACCAGTTAAATGTCCAACGGACTCTTCCAGTAAACTAATTCTGGTTTCCCAAGATAAATAAGGCCGCTTGTTCTTATTGCTTGCCACAGCTACTATCAATTCTGGAAAAATAGTACTGGCCCGAGTAATAATATCAACATGGCCATTGGTTACAGGGTCAAATGTTCCCGGGTAGATTGCTTTTTGTTTCATTTCGTTAATTACCATTTGCATATAGAAGCAGTCTAGCGTATTGTAAATTGAAAAACTATAAAAAAATGGAATTGAGGTAAGCAATGAATGCGATAAAACGTTTGACAATAATCTTAATTTGCTTTTTAACAGCATGCGCTCCCCCAAGACCCTCCGAAGAGCCGCCTACAAACCGTGAAATTCCTCTTGAAGAACGCAAAGCAGAAACAGCCACTGTTTCATCATGGGAAATTAAAGGCGCCCTGGCTGCAAAAACCAAAGCGAAAGGCTGGTCTGCTACTATGAATTGGGTACAACAAGGGGCCAACTCATACCAAATACGTTTAATGGGGCCATTAGGTGGTGGGGCCGTTCTAATCAGCAAAAAAGGGAATACCATTACATTTCAAGATGGCTCCAAAATAACGACTTCCACCAATGCGGATGAGTTATTACTAAAACAAACTGGCATTAGACTTCCTGTAAATAACTTGTATTACTGGGTAAGAGGTCTACCTGCACCAGGTGGAGTCCAATCAGAAAAACATGACCAATTCAATCACCTGATACAATTGAAGCAAAATGGCTATACCATTGATTTTACTAAGTATACTTCAGTCAAGGGAATAGATTTACCAAGTATGATTCGCCTTGAAGGAAATGGTGTCATGGTAAAGGTTGTGATAAAGAATTGGATTGTATAAATTAATTCTTATAATTTATTTGCTTTCCGAAGTTGACATCGATAAAAAAGCACTGCAAAATACGCAGCACATTGCAGGGATGAATACTATTTTTAAACTCACGGAAGATTAAAGAATCTACAATTATAGGGGTGTCGCCAAGCGGTAAGGCACAGGGTTTTGATCCCTGCATACCTAGGTTCGAATCCTAGCACCCCTGCCATTTTCTTGTTGATTCAACCTAGAATATGAAGTTGAATCTAGGTACAAGTAAACAGACGGCAGAAGATAACCTGGAAGGATGCGTACTTCGTATCGCTCAAATAATAATAATATCTTTTTGGCTGTCTTCTGCTATGTGTTTAAGTTATGTGATTAACCTAAATCTAAGGCTTTTGACACATGTCCACGATGATGATTTTTACAGGGAATGCTAACCCTGAATTAGCACTAAAAATATCCTCACATTTACAAATACCTATTGGTAAAGCCACCGTTGGTACCTTCAGCGATGGAGAGACTATGGTCGAGATTTTGGAAAATGTCCGAGGTAAAGATGTTTTTGTTCTCCAATCTACTTGTGCGCCTGCAAATAATAATTTAATGGAATTGCTGATTATGGCAGATGCCCTGAGAAGATCATCTGCTGGTCGTATTACAGCTGTAGTTCCTTATTTTGGCTACGCACGTCAAGATAGGCGAGTACGATCCGCCCGTGTTCCTATTACAGCTAAAGTGGTAGCAGACATGATGGCTTCAGTTGGAATTTGTCGAGTTCTAACTGTTGATTTACACGCGGATCAAATACAGGGTTTCTTTTATATGCCGGTTGATAACGTATACTCAACTCCGGTATTGCTAGAAGATATAACCAAACAAAAATTAAACAACATCATGATCGTATCGCCAGACGTCGGTGGGGTTGTTCGTGCCAGAGCGGTTGCTAAAAGACTGAATGACGCAGAGCTGTCAATTATTGATAAACGCCGGAGTGGGCCAAATAAATCAGAAGTAATGCACATTATCGGTGAGCCAGCTAATAAAAACTGTATTATTGTAGACGACATAGTAGATACTGCTGGAACACTTTGTACGGCTGCTCATGAATTAAAGAAAAGCGGAGCAAAAAGCGTCAGAGCATACATTACACATCCTGTATTATCTGGCCCCGCAGTTAACAATATTAAACATTCAGGCCTTGATGAGGTGGTAGTAACTGATACCATCCCTTTATCAGCTGAAGCACAAAACTGTGAAAAAATCAGAGTGGTTAGTCTTGCTGACATGCTAGCCCAAGCAATCAAGCGAGTAAATGTTGAAGAGTCGGTAAGCTCTATGTTTGCCGAATAAGATGATTATTCTTTGTAACAAAAAAGGGAGCCAAGGCTCCCTTTTTTGTTATCAACCTCTATTAATCCCTTGTACCGACGTATTTATCATCAAAATAACGTCTTAATTTAGTTCTTAAAGTTCCACGACTAATTCCCAGCATGATTGCAGCGCGGGACTGATTATACTTGCAATGTTCCATTACTGCACGAAATAGAGGGGTCTCAATTTCTTCAAGTACAAACTGGTATAAGTCAACAGGATCAGTTCCCTTAAGCTCTGAAAAATATTTTTGTACAGATTGAGTCACGCTTTCGGCTAGTGAAGCAGTGGTATCTCCTGCATCATTACTGATTGTTGTCATTATTCTTAGCTCCTCCTTTTAAAAGCGGTATATTACCGAATTGAGCAATACGAGACAAGGGCAGAACAGAAAAAACTACATTAAAATTCAATATATACTGTTTGCACCTGAATCATTGCCACGTTTCTCACCACAGTGGATTGAAAAGAGGATAAGCCATGCTCAACAGCTTATCCTATATTTAACGAACTACTGGAATTTCATCATAGATGGATCAAATGGTTTTCCATTAACCGTGAATTTTCCTTCACTCAAACTCATCTCAATTACATAGTCTTTGCCATCGACAGTAATTAAACCAGATTGCTCCAACTCATTAATTTGCTTATCTACTTGCATTGAAGCGATTTGCTCAGGAGTAGGTTCTGCCTGGTTTGATTGACCTTGACCACTTTGCAGCTGTTGAATTAACGCTTGTTGCATTTCTGGCTGTTTTGCCATTTGTTGCATAATCGATTGCTGCATCAGTTGCTTCACTACCTCGATTGGCATTTTTAACTTGGCATTACCTTGAGTTTTTTGAATCAATTCAAAAGGATTAGAACTATCGCCTTTGGGTAAAGTAATTAACAAGTTACCATCAATCATGCCTTGTGGAAGTTTGAGACTTAATTTGGAAATTTCAAACTCTGCACCTTTACTAAATAGCTTTGGTAATTCTGGCAGCATTGCCATTAATGCTTGTTGACGCTCTTGATCTGTACCCCTTTGCATCGCATTAGCTTGCTCATTGATTTTCGCCAGTACTTCAGCATCAAGGTTTCGTAAAGACATCTCGACTTCACCAGGACCGTAATTTTGTCCATTGGCGAATAACGATTTTAAAACAGCACTAAAATGAGTGCTGAAAAGATTGTCCTCTATATCGCTGCTTGAACTTAATGTCAATTCACTAATTTCAAACATCTTTTGATCTTTAACAACTACAGCAAGTGATGGTAATGAAAAACTGGCTTGGCCCAAGTATAATCCTGTAGTCGTTTTATGTAAGTCATACTCGCTGGTTACCTTACCCAAAGTGAGTTTGGTGTCATCTTTAGAAAACTCTGCACCATCAAATTCAATTTCCCCTTCGACTTTATCCAAATTGGAAGACATTGATGTGCTGCTATCCATACCCATCCAATTAAATTTACCATTTCCATCTTTAGCAATTAACTTAAAGGAAGGAATGGACAATTCAACTGTGCTGTTATTTAAGTAATTAACAAAAATACTTAAATTTAACTGAGGTTTTTCTGAATCTTTAGAAAAAAGCTCATTAAATTGTTGATTATATTTTTCTGGAAACGGAAATACGGTTTGTGCAAAGCCCATTCCAAAACGTACCTGCTTATTCGCATATATAATGGGGCCGTGATAAATCTTAATCGGCATTTCCATTTGATAATCTTGAGCAGGTGTAGTTTGCAATTTT
This sequence comes from Legionella pneumophila subsp. pascullei, assembly GCF_900637585.1. Taxonomy (NCBI): domain Bacteria; kingdom Pseudomonadati; phylum Pseudomonadota; class Gammaproteobacteria; order Legionellales; family Legionellaceae; genus Legionella; species Legionella pneumophila. The sequence continues at coordinate 604,206 of NZ_LR134380.1, read as the reverse complement.
CCATCATCGTCTTTTACTACTCGCTCGGGTACATGTAAACGCCATTTAACTAATGCATCAGAGCAAAACCAACCTCTCTTATATTGCTGAATATCAGCGAAAAGCCCATTGGATTGATTAATTACCTCGACAGTTTTTTTAACCGTTCTTTCGGTTAGAATTCCCATGCCATAATATCCACCTAGGATTAAAACAGCCAGGATAATTACTAATCCTGTAAGTTTTTTCATTATTATCTCCATGTTATTAATTTGCAAATAGCATTACTCGAGCGCAGCAAAGTGCTGCGAAAAGTATAACAGCAAATAACCTAAAAGTGCGACAGTCTAATGCAAGAAGATTAAAACTTAATGAAAAATATTTTTCATTAAGTTTTAATCAGTTGGTGTTTTTGCAGCAAAAATCAAACAATGATAACGTATTGGCAATTGAATACTCTATGTTTTATTTTGCTATCTTAATCCCTTATGGGTTTACAATAGGTTTCTTTAACTGTAAACGCAAGGATTAAAGCAACTAAAGAACATAAGGGAAGTAATTTTAAACCGGCCTGGAAATCTGATAATAATAACGTTTCAACATTATAGGCTCTGGGTCCAGATACCATGTCTATGATACGTCCGACTAAAGGTTGGAATAATGCCCCGACAAAAATCGAAGTCATATTGGTAAAGGCGATAGATGTACCAACGACACTCCTGTCATGTATTTCTGTAGAAACTGCATACGAAATCGCAACTCCAGTATTCGTAATACCAAAAACAAAAAATAGTATGTAAGCTGTTGTTTGACTCATTTCAGGAATAAAAACAAATAAACTGCTCAATATAACCCCGCATACTGCGGATATAATCATCAATGGCTTACGACGTCCCATTTTATCAGAGATCCAACCTGACAACGGGCCACTAATTCCCCAGCCTATAAAGATCAATCCCGTTGCAAAAGCAGCAGCGTGCGCGCCTAAACCACGACCAAACTGTAAGTAAGCAGGGCCTATTGCTTCACCAATTACAGCGGTGGGACCAAATAAAAATCCAGCATACATCGCATTAAGCCATGTTTGTTTATTTGACAAAATAATCTTTAAACTTTCCAATATACTGATTCGATTAACGGAACGAATTTCACTGCGATACTCACCTGGCTTATCTTGAACAAATTGGTACAACAAACCCGATAAGGCAATAAATAAGAACGCAATAATCAACATGCTGTGGCGCCACCCAACATTACTAACTAAAAATGAAACAGGGGCTTCCCCTGCAGCAGCACCTAGCATTCCTAATGCTTGAGTTAATCCTGATAATAACCCGAGCATGGTTGGAGGAAACCATGAAGTGGCAAGGCGAAGTGAACAAATAAATGCAAAAGCCGCGCTAAAACCAATCAACATTCTCCCAATTGATGCAGTGAGCAGACCATCTGCAAGACCAAATACACAGCAGCCAAAAGCAGTAACTAATGACATAATCGTCAATAACCATCGTATGCTCAATCGATCGACTGTTAATCCCACGGGAATTTGCATTAAGATATATGGAACATAGAAGGATGCAGTTAATATGCCGAAACCCGCTTCATTAATGCCAAAGTCCATTTGTAGATATCGGTGCATTACACCTGGCGCTACTCTAGCTAAATAATCAGAAAAATAAAAAGCAGCTGCCAACCCCCAAACTAACCACGCAAAACCCAGGTAATTTTTACGTTTATAAATTTCCACTTTAGATATTCCCATTTTGGTATAACCACCACATGCTGTATTTATTTAAAAAATGATCAATAAATTAACAATGATAACCTATCATTATACTGCTGTTGTAACTTATTTCAACATGTAGTTTATTTTTACCTTTTCCATATTAGTAATGTATTGAGAATTTAGGATATAATCCTAATTTTTAATGATTCATTGCCATCCAGTTGAACAAAGAATTCTCTGGATTGACTTGGATTAATCGATGAATTTAATTCAAGATAATACTGAATAATTCCTGGAGGTTTACTACAAAGTTTTAAACTAGTTAGGGCAAAATCATACTTTGAGTATAAAATAAAAAATTGATCCATTACTGCACAAGCGGGGATCTATCGCGCAAGATATAACAAGTTTGCTACTGAAATAGATGCATACCTGCTCGGGAATAACAAAATATGCTCAAACTTATAAATATCAAGGCTCATAATCAGCTTAAATTAGTATGTTCTTACCCTGCTAAAGTAGAAGCTTCATATATTTTAAAGAATGGAAATTGGTCACTCTGAACAAGTTTAAAAATCAAATTTTCAATATACTATAAAGACATGAGATCCATCCCTGATGAATAAACTAAATATTGCTATTAAAGAAGCTTTTGAATCGTCCGGAAGCTCAAAAGAAGCAAATAAAGTTTACCTTGAATTTATCAAAGCAAACTTTATTATCCCTATTGAATCTAATTCCGATGATAGTGAGCCTAGAGTATTATTTTTGGAAGAGAATAATAATGTTTTTTTGCCAGTATTCACTGACATGAAATACCTGGATGCTTGGGCAAAGGAAATTAGCCCGCATATCAAATTACTTAAATTATCAGGGGTCGACCTGCTGAAAGGTTTAGGTGAGCAAGTTACAGTTTGCCTTGATATCGGCAGTGAGCATTATAAAGAATTCAATCCATCTGAAATTGAACGAATGAGGTCGATGGTTTTGAAATTATTCAAAGACTGAACTTAGTACAATGAAAACTCCTATTCAATTGAAGAGACATTAAATTATGCTCTTCAATTGAATGGATGATCATGCTACAAGCTCAAGTAATTGGTAACCTACTATTGCGGAAGCGGCTATCGCACCACCAATTTCAAAGACTAAAGATAGAAAGCTGTTTTTATGATGATATTGCTGATCATTTGCAGCATTGGTTTTGTCTAAAAGAATATCTTCCTCGATATTATTCAAATCAAATAAAGGCTTTTCCCCATATATTCCAGCCCACCATCCTTCAAGCCATTGTTCTGCTTCTTGAGAACCTTCTCGGAAAGGATTATCTTCTTCTGGAACCTCTGCCAATGCACATTCATACCCAAAAATATAACATTCTTCATAGCTTGGGTGTTCAATGTTAAATCGTAATCTAATATGTGGTAATAAGGATGTTGTATCGTTCATGATGATAGCCTCTTTTATGTATCCTGAATATATTTCCGCTTTTCAACTCATTTACTCCTAAGCCTATAATTATTAATACAATTAGTGCAGAACTACTTTTAGTGCATATAACTCCCACACTTAAATCAATTTTACGACTTTAATTTGCCCCCTGCCTTCGAAGATAAAATATTTACATTATCTTGACAAAAATCTTTTTAACTTTGGAGCTACAACATAATACCAAGTTAACTTATTGATTTTATTGATAGGGATGCAAGTATTAGGCCAACTTTTTTATCTTATTTTCCATGTACTTTCTGGATAATAAGTTGTGTTTATGTTTAATATTTGAATTAACATGGTAATAAATTATTCAGCTTTAAATGATCAATCAAAAATAGGATATTTATAAGGCTTACACAAAACCGTAAGACCAAGGCTTAAAATGTTTTTAACAAAGAGATTGGAGTTTTTCGTAAGTCCTGATTTGTAAACCTAACAAAATTTGTCAACACAGCGTACTTATTAAAAATATTCTATCTATATCTCAATAATAAAATAATGCCGGCAGGCATGATGACAAAAACTGCCGGTCAAGGTGCCAGTCTACGGTGAATCCATTCATTACCATGCCGGTAATAATGAATTCGATCATGTAACCTGTTATCTCTACCCTGCCAAAACTCAATCTCATCCGGGATTATCATGTATCCGCCCCAGTTTTCCGGTCTGATTACGGGTTTTTGACCATATTGTTCAATCAACTGATTTAATGCTTCTTCTAGAGAAATCCTATCCAGAATTTCTTGACTTTGGGGAGAAACAATCGCGCTAAACTGACTTTTTAGAGGTCTGGAAGAAAAATAGGCGTCAGATTGCTCACTACTGATTTTCTTCACTCGCCCACGAACACGTACTTGTCTTGCCATTTGTGGCCAATAAAAGTTAAGTGCGGCATAAGGATTCTTTTGTATTTGCATTGCCTTGGCACTTTGATAATTGGAATAAAAAATAAAATTACCGTTCTCTAATCCTTTTAATAAAACGACTCTGGAATCTGGATAACCTTTTTCATCTACTGTAGACAGAACCATCGCCGTGGGATCATTCGTTTCATTTTGTAAAACATCATCAAACCATAGTTTAAATTGGGAAATAGGATCATTTTCAGCCGATTCTTCACTAAGCTGCAACTCACCATAATCTCGTCTAATATCCGCAAGACTTCTAAATTTGCTCATAGCAAACCTTCACTAAAAAAAATGTAAACAATTATACTCTCTAAAATTTATAATTTGCGACATGTTTTGCAGTTAAAATTTTTCAATAGATCTCATACATAACCTGATTTTAAAATACAGATGCTTACGAAAAATCCCCAGATCAAGGCAAACAATATTTTAATGAGGATGTTTAGATAAACTAAATGACCAAATTAAAAACTTTTTTAACAAAGAGATAGGGGTTCGTAAGTCCTGATTTTGTTTTGATGGAAGGTACAAACATTTTGTGGAGCATAGTTTACATGTAGTCAATGAGTAACACAGAAATTTTTGCAACGCAGCATTAAAATTTAAGAGGCAGGTTAGACTGGTCTAGGCTTATTTAATCCAGTGTAAATCATGATAGGTGTTGGGCTGCGCTTAACACAGCACCAACATTAATAGAGTAAAATTACCAATTTATTTTAATCAGTTCATACTTTTATGATGCAAGCGCTCATGGGTTAGAGAAAATAAATATTTTCTTACCAACCAGTGACTTCAGCTATTGCATCTCCCAAATCAGCAGGAGATCGAACCGTTTTCACACCCGCCGCTTCCAGCGCAGCATATTTTTCTGCTGCGGTTCCCTTCCCACCAGAGATAATTGCTCCAGCGTGCCCCATGCGTTTTCCAGCAGGCGCTGTAACTCCAGCAATGTAAGATACTACAGGTTTTTTAACATGAGACTTAATGTATTCAGCTGCCTCTTCCTCTGCTGAACCACCAATTTCTCCGACCATGATGATAGCTTCAGTCTTAGGATCTTTTTCAAACAAAGACAAAGCATCAATAAAGCTGGTACCTGGAATTGGATCTCCACCTATCCCTATGCAAGTACTTTGGCCAAACCCTTTATCAGTAGTTTGTTTTACTGCTTCGTATGTTAAAGTTCCTGAACGTGAAACGATTCCAACTTTTCCAGGTAAATGGATATAGCCTGGCATAATACCTATCTTGCACTCGCCTGGTGTAATTATTCCCGGACAATTAGGGCCAATTAACCGAGCCTGGGTATTGTTTTCTATGTATACCTTTACTTGCAACATATCCAATACAGGCACGCCTTCTGTAATACAAACAATCAGTTTAATACCCGCTTCAGCTGCTTCAATAATTGAATCTTTGCAAAATGGTGCAGGAACATAGATAACGCTGGCATCCGCCTTAGTTTCTTCGACGGCTTCACGCATGGTATTAAACACAGGCAGTCCTAAATGCATTTGACCACCTTTGCCTGGAGTAACTCCCCCCACCATCTTGGTTCCATAAGCTAGCGCTTGCTCTGTATGATAAGTACCTTGTTTTCCAGTAAAGCCCTGACATAGTACTTTTGTATGTTTATCTACTAATACACTCATTGTTAACCTCGTAATTTAATGGCATACCTGCTTTGAAAACCACCTTTACCAATAATGCCAAAATTAATTTATTCTTTATTTGGAAACTGCTGCTACAATTTTCTTGGCCGCGTCTGTCAAACTCGTTGCAGCAATCACATTCAGATTGCTTTTATTCAATATCTCGGCACCTAACTGGGCATTATTACCTTCCAGTCTGACAACCACAGGAATTTTCACATCCACTTCTTTTACAGCGGCAAGAATTCCATCAGCAATAAGGTCACAACGAACGATTCCACCAAAAATATTAACCAGGATTCCTTTGACTTTTTCATCTGACACAATAATCTTCAATGCTTCACTTACTCTTTCTTTTGTGGCGCCGCCCCCAACATCCAGGAAATTAGCCGGCTCACCACCATGAAGTTTTATCACGTCCATGGTAGCCATGGCCAAACCAGCACCATTTACCATACAACCTATTGTCCCATCCAAAGGGATATAATTAAGTTCCCAATCACTGGCTCGGTTTTCTCGATCATCTTCCTGAGAAACATCTCGCATATTTTTCAGTTTAGGTTGTCGGAATAAAGCATTTCCATCGATATTAATTTTTCCATCCAGACAAATCAGTTGCCCAGACTTCGTTACAACAAGTGGATTTATCTCTAATAGACTTAAATCACACTCAACAAACATTTTCCCTAAGCCCATCATTAAATGGGTGAATTGTTTGATTTGATCGTCCTTTAATCCAAGTTTAAAACCTGTTTCACGGCATTGAAAAGGCATAACACCAACTAGTGGGTCAACAACCACCTTGAAAATTTTTTCAGGTGTTTCATGTGCAACTTTTTCAATTTCAACACCACCTTCTGTAGAGGCCATGATAACAACCCGTCTGGTGGCTCTATCAACAACAGCACCAAGGTATAATTCTCTGTCTATTTCACAAGTTTCTTCAACCAAAATAGCATTGACCGGTTGGCCTCTGGCATCAGTTTGATAGGTAACCAGGCGTGTACCTAACATGGATTTCGCAACTGTAGCCAATTCATCCTTGCTAGAAACCAGTTTCACACCACCGGCTTTACCTCTACCACCAGCATGGACTTGTGCTTTCACAACCCATCGAGAGGTTGATAATTGAGAAGCAACGAGCAAGGCATCCTCAACATTATAAGCGACTTCACCACGAGGAACTGGTAAATCATAGCTCACGAATAATTGCTTGGCTTGATATTCATGTAAATTCATTCTAATTACCTTTTAAAAAAGCAAGACCCGTCAAGACGGGTCTTGCAGTTAAACATGACTCATTAAACATTAAGTAAAAGTCGAGATGGATCTTCCAACAACTCTTTAACGCTCACTAAAAATTGTACAGAATCTTTTCCATCAATTAAACGATGATCATAGGACAAAGCAACATACATCATAGGACGGATTACTATTTGCCCTTTCTCTACAATAGGTCTTTCCTCAATTTTATGCATCCCTAAGATACCTGTTTGCGGTGGGTTGATAATGGGCGTAGCTAATAATGAACCGAATACTCCACCGTTGGTTATGGTAAATGTCCCCCCTTGCATCTCTTCCATAGACAACTTACCAGTTCTGGCTTTTGATGCTGCATCATTAATGGCTAATTCAATTTCTGCCATGCTTAATTGATCAGCGTCTCTAATTACCGGAACAACCAAACCTCTTTCAGTAGAAACAGCGATTCCTATATCATAGAAACCATGATACACAATATCTTGCCCATCAATGGAAGCATTCACAGCCGGGAATCGTTTCAGCGATTCTACTACCGCTTTTGTGAAAAAAGACATAAACCCTAGTTTGACACCATGTTTTTTTTCAAAACTATCTTTATACTGAGAACGCATGTCCATAACTGCCTTCAAATTCACTTCGTTAAAAGTGGTTAACATGGCAGCATTGTGTTGTGCTTGTAATAAACGTTCCGCAATCTTGGCTCTTAGTCTCGTCATAGGGACACGTTTTTCTTCCCTGCCACCAAAGGAAAGGGCTCTCATAGAAGGCTCTTTTTGAACTTCAGTAGATTGGTTGGCTTTTTCTCTATTGGATTCTATATAAGATAAAACATCTTCTTTGGTTATCCTGCCATCTTTACCAGTACCTTGAATCTGCCCAGCTTTCAAATCATTTTCAGCCATCATGCGTCTTACTACTGGACTGGTTGACTTATCTTCTTTTGAGCTGATTGATTCTCTTTCAGAAACGTTCATTTCTTCTTTTTTAGCGGGTTTCTCTTCTTTTTCAGTTTTTTGAGGTTCCGCGGAAACGCCTTGAGAAATTTTTGCAAGTAAGTCTCCTGAACCAACCGTATCTCCGGCTTTAAACAGAATGTCGGATAATACCCCATCCACCGGTGATGGAACTTCAAGGACAACTTTATCTGTTTCCAGATCAACCAGGTTCTCATCGCGAGACACTTTATCACCCACTTTCTTATGCCATGCAGCCACTGTTGCATCAGCTACTGACTCGGGTAGAACAGGTACTTTGACTTCAATAGACATGGTTATACCTTCTCTTAATATTATATTGTTTAGATTTATTTTTTACCAAGTAATGCTTGCTCAACCAAAGCAACTTGTTGCTCGGCATGCAACCCGGGACTGCCCACTGCTGGTGCTGCAGCAAACTCTCTACCAGCATAATGCAAGGTTTGATCAGAACGCAAACAATCACGTATATTATGCTGAGAAGAGAACCAGACTCCTTGGTTTTGGGGTTCTTCCTGGCACCAGACTACTTCATTAGCCTGTTGATATTTCTCCAATTCAGCCATTAATGCTTTTTTGGGAAATGGATACAATTGCTCTATACGCACAATCGCTACGTGGTTTAAGTTTTTATCGCGGCGCATTTGCAATAAATCATAATAAACCTTACCACAACATAACACCACTTTTGTTACTTTTTGTGCGTCCAAGGTATCAACTTCCGGGATCACTGTATGAAATTTTCCTTTAAACAAAGCCTCCAAAGGTGAAACAGCCAATTTATGCCGTAGAAGACTTTTGGGAGTCATGACAATTAAAGGCTTCCTGAAATTACGAATCACTTGTCGTCTTAATAAATGAAATATTTGTGCTGGAGTTGTTGGGGTGCATACTTGAATATTGTGCTGTGCACAAAGCTGCATATAACGCTCCAATCGCGCAGAAGAGTGCTCGGGACCTTGCCCTTCATAGCCATGAGGTAAAAGCATCACCAAGCCGCATAGTCGCCCCCATTTTTGCTCACCGGAACTTATAAATTGATCGATAACAACTTGTGCTCCATTTGCAAAATCACCAAATTGAGCTTCCCAAATAACCAGGAAAGAGGGCTCAGACGAAGCAAAGCCATATTCGAAAGCTAATACCGCCTCTTCAGACAGTACCGAATCGATTACAGTAAAATAACGTTTGGGATTGGTTGATATATGTTCCAAAGGAATAAAAGTATCGCCTGTTTCAATATCATGGAGTACAGCATGTCTATGGGCAAAAGTTCCTCGACCACTATCTTGTCCAGAAATTCTTACTCCATAGCCTTCATGCAACAAACTGGCATAAGCCATGATCTCGGCATAGCCCCAATTCATAGGGATTTCACCAGCAGTCATTTTATTACGTTCAGCTAACAAACGCTCCACAACAGGATGCAGTTTCATTCCTTCAGGTAATTTGTTTAATTGGGATGAAATTTTTTCCAATTCTTCCTTGCTAATGGTTGTATCAACCTTATCAGTCCACTTGGCGTTCGTATAAGGAGTCCAATCCAGTGATTGCTTTCCTTCATAATCCTCATGAACCAAATCAACAACCGCCTTGCCTTTATCCAATGTTTCTCTGTAAGAATCAACTAACTTGTCTACTTCTGATTTGGTTAATAAATTAGCACTGACCAATTGTTCGCCATATTTTTCGCGTAATGGAGGCATGGATTTGATTTTTTTATACATCTTTGGCTGAGTCACTGAAGGTTCATCCGCTTCATTGTGGCCATGACGTCTGTAACAGACGAGATCAATTACTATGTCTCGCTTAAACTTCATTCGGAAATCAAAAGCTACTTGGGTGGCGAATACTACTGCCTCAGGATCATCTCCATTGACATGAATGACTGGTGCCTGAACCATTTTGGCAACATCTGTACAATAGAGGGTTGAACGGGCATCCAAAGGATTGCTCGTTGTAAATCCTATCTGATTGTTAATAACAATATGGATTGTTCCACCAGTACAATAACCACGTGCCTGGGAGAAGTTAAACGTTTCCATAACCACACCCTGGCCTGCAAAAGCGGCATCACCATGAATAACAATGGGAACTACTTTATCCTTTTTAGCCAAATCGTTGCGTCTTCCCAAACGAGAACGTACCGATCCTTCAACTACTGGCCCAATAATTTCCAAGTGGGAAGGGTTAAATGCCAAAGCCAAGTGTACAATAGCGCCTGATTCTGTTTTTATGTCAGAGGAAAAACCCAGATGATACTTCACATCACCAGTTCGTTCGTATTTAATTTTTCCTTCAAATTCTTGAAACAATAGTCCTGGCTCTTTACCGAGCACATTCACTAACACATTTAAGCGCCCTCTATGCGCCATTCCAATGACAAGCTCTTTAACATGATTTACACCCGATCTTCTAATGATTTCTTTCATCATTGGAATTAAAGAATCTCCCCCTTCAAGAGAAAATCGCTTTTGACCAACATATCGGGTTCCGAGATAACGCTCCAAACCATCGGCCGCTATCAAGTCTTTAAGGATGCTCAGTTTTTCCTTTGTGCTGAATTCAGGGCAGCCACGGACAGATTCCATCTTATGTTGTAACCATTCAGTGACTTCAGTATCAGATATATGCATATATTCAATGCCTATACTGCGGCAGTATGCTTCGCGAAGGGCGTTGTATATTTCCCCCAAAGTCATCTCTGGCCCATTAAAACTGGTACCAGCAAAAAAAGTACGGTTAACATCAACATCGGCAAGATTATGATAAGCCAACTCCAGGCGTGGCACTGGCATACGCTCCGTCATTTCCAATGGATCTAGCTTTGCAGCAAGATGCCCTAATGATCTAAAATCATTAATCAAACTGGCAACCTGGTACTGCTGACTGTCTGCAGTTTGAATTATTTTATTAAGCTTCTTATCAGCATGCTGCAAAAAATAATCGCGAATGTCTCTATGAGATACTTCTTTAGTAGTACCGTCTACTTTAGGTAAAGCGCTAAATACCGCTCTCCAATCCTCTGACACTGAACCAGGGTCTGCGAGGTAATCCTCATAAAGACTATCAACATAAGCCATACTTCCTCCAGACAAATAGGAAGAAGCCCATTCTTTTTGCAGATCAGAACTGCTCATTATCATTCTCTCCAAAGGGTTCACTCAGAAGCTATCTGAGTAACAAGAACTGATTTATTACGTTTCCTGCGTCAACATTTGCGTGCGAATTTTTGCAATCGCTTGCGTTGGATTGAGTCCCTTCGGGCATACATTCGTGCAATTCATAATAGTACGACAACGAAATACACTGAAAGGATCTTGTAATAAATCCAAACGATGTTGCGTTGCTTTATCACGACTGTCTGCTAAAAAACGCCTGGCTTGTAAAAGTCCAGCAGGGCCTACAAATTTATCAGGATTCCACCAATAAGACGGACATGAACTGGTACAACAAGCGCATAAAATGCACTCATACAAGCCATCCAATTGTGCCCGCTCTTCAGGAGATTGTAACCTCTCTCGAGCAGGTGCCACTTCATCATTCTGTAAATAAGGCTCAATGCGTTCATATTGCTGATAAAATTGGGTCATATCGACTGCCAGGTCACGAATTACTGGAAAACCTGGTAAAGGACGTATCACAATTTTATCTGTATTTAATTGCGAAAGATGTGTAATGCAAGCTAATCCATTAGTCCCATTGATGTTCATACCATCAGAGCCACATACCCCTTCTCGGCAAGACCGCCTGTAAGTAATAGAAGGATCTTGCTCAGCCTTCAAGCGTTCAAGCAAAGTAAGTAGCATGGGATCACTTTTAGCCGGAATTTCTATCTCATAATCTTTCATGTAAGGTTTGGCATCCACCTCAGGATTATAGCGATAAATCGACAGGATTAATTTTCTACTATCAGCCATAAAATATCCTCATTAGTAAACGCGTTCTTTCGGCTCAAAAGGCTCGACATACTTGGGTGAGGTATTAACCGGACGATAATCTATCACCTCACCTTCCTCAAAATACAATGTGTGCTTAATCCAGTTTGCATCATCTCGTTTTGGATAATCTTCCCTGCTGTGCGCCCCTCTGCTCTCAGTTCGCGCAATTGCGGATAAAGCCGTTGCATAAGCAGTTGCCATTAAATTATCCAATTCCATAGCTTCAACGCGTTCTGTATTAAAAATTTGACTTTTATCATCAAGTTTAGCATGAGCCAAGCGATCGCGCAGGGATTGTAAACGTTTCAATCCTGAAGCCATTACCTCGCCTGTACGGAATACTCCGAAATCTTCCTGCATTACCCTTTGCATTTCATCTCGTATTACTGCATGGCTTTCACCGTCTTTTGAGTTTTCCCAACGCTCATAACGAACCAGGGAGGCCGCCACATCGTCTTCACTCACATAAGACATATCAGGCAGTTGATTTGATTGCCATAATTCTTCAACATGTATCCCGGCCGCACGGCCAAACACCACCAAATCCAATAAGGAATTACCACCTAATCGATTGGCTCCATGCACTGAAACGCAGGCACATTCTCCTACCGCATATAATCCCTCCACCACATGCTCTTTACCATCAGTTTTAGTTATAACCTGACCATGCATATTGGTAGGAATTCCTCCCATACTGTAGTGGCAAGTGGGAACAACTGGAATCGGTTCAACGATTGGATCCACACCGGCAAACTTCATAGATAACTCGCGAATACCAGGCAAGCGAGACATAATCAAATCAGCGCCTAGATGATCAAGTTTTAATTTAACATGATCAACGCCTTTTGGATCAAATCCCTTCCCAGCCCGAATTTCCAAAGCCATCGCACGAGCGACCACATCCCGCGAAGCCAAATCCTTTACTCTGGGGGCATAACGTTCCATAAAGCGCTCGCCATCTTTGTTAATTAAATATCCACCCTCACCTCGGCAACCCTCAGTCACCAGAACACCGGCGCCGGCTATACCTGTTGGATGAAATTGCCACATTTCCATGTCTTGAAGAGGGATGCCTGCTCTTAGGGCCATTCCAAAGCCATCGCCAGTATTGATAAAAGCATTCGTTGTCGATTGAAAAATTCTACCGGCTCCCCCTGTTGCCAAAATACAAACTCGAGTTTGAAAAAACACAATCTCGCCTGTCTCCATACACATTGCAGTAACACCTGCAATCCTTCCTTGCGAGTTTTTTACCAGATCGAGAGCATACCATTCACTAAATACGTGAGTTTTAGCTTTTAAATTCTGTTGATAAAGAGTATGCAGTAAAGCATGCCCTGTTCTATCCGCGGCAGCACAAGTACGAGCCGCTTGTTCTCCACCAAAATGTTTTGATTGGCCGCCAAACTGACGTTGGTAAATTTTTCCATTATCCATTCGTGAAAAAGGTAGACCCATATGTTCCAGCTCATAAACTGCTTCAGGGCCAGTTTTACACAAATATTCTATACAATCCTGATCACCAATGTAATCAGCGCCTTTCACGGTATCATACATGTGCCAACGCCAATCGTCTTCATCAGCATTTCCCAAAGCCGCTGTAATACCGCCTTGAGCCGACACAGTATGTGAGCGGGTTGGAAATACTTTCGATAACAACGCTACTTTTAGACCAGAATTTGTCATCTGGAGTGCAGCTCGCATTCCTGCACCACCAGCTCCTATAATTACCGCATCAAACCTGTTACGTGCCACTGTCATGCTATTGTCCCCAAATGATCATAAGGCCCCAAATGAATTGGCTAAGGAGCCATAAAACAACTAATAACTGCACTGATAAACGTATAACAGTACATTTCATATAATCTGTAGTTACTGTCCAAATACCTATCCAGGCATGCAATGTCAATGCTATCAATCCAATTGTTGTTGCAATTTGAAACGCCTTATTAGCAAACAAAAGATGCCATTGAGAAAAACTTAAATCAGGATTTGACAATATAAATCCAAACAAGAAAATTAAATAAGCTGCAAAATAGACAGCGGTAACTCGTTGAATTAACCAATCCTTTAACCCATTTCCTGTTAAACTGGTGACATTGTTTACCATATCCAGATTCCTAGAAAAATTGCCAAAATAACTGCAAGAACTATAATTGAAACGGCCGACATACGACCAACACGAAGACTCTCACCAAATCCCATATCCATTATCAGGTGTCTTATACCTGCGATTACATGATAAATCATAGAGGCGCCAAAAGCCCATAACATAAGTTTATAGTAGGGATTAGCTAAAATTATTTTAGTCTGTACAAAAGATTCCTCTGATTGCAAGGAACAACCAAGAATAAATAATACGAAGGGAAATAATAAAAATATCAGAACTCCTGAAATCCTATGTAATATAGACGCGATAGCCATAGGCGGAAATTTCAGGCTGCTTAAATCAAGATTGATCGGTCTTTTCTTGTTCACTATTAATTTCTTCCTCATAAGAAAATGTCATCAATATATTTTCTTCTAAATATTCAATCCCATTCAATTACTTCACATTCACCCTTTAGACTTATTGAGAAACATAATTCATTAAGTATACTGCGCAACAAATGGCTTTGAAAAATAAAAAAATTGGGTCTTAAAAACTATTTAGAATTACTAAATTTCAATTCATGCATGGGAAGTATAGCACTCTGTTTTTATCACGCAAAGTTCAGTTTATAAGGAAAATGAATAGTCTATTGGCCAATTATAAAAACCCGTACTATGATTACATAATGTGAGCAAATGGAGGTCTTTATGATCACCAAGAGGCCAATATATAATCAACAATTAAAATGTGTCGCCTTTGAAATATTATCCTGCCGCAATGTAATGCTTAATGAAGAATTAACACGGCAACTTTATGATCTCATTTACCACACAGACACCCAATTACCTTTATTTGTCCCTTTTTCGCTAAAAAAAATGCTTGAGCAATTTGAAACTCCAATCAACAACCCCATTATTTTAAAATTATCCGCAGATGAAATCGAATCTGTTTATTCACTAGCTGAACTACAAGATTCTCTATTTTCTATCGCCTTGCTGATTAATACCCCTCAACAATTGGCGTGGCTAAATTTTGCCGAATACATAGGACTGACTGAGCAGTTAATGAGTAAATCGGACGTAACCAAGGTAGTACAATACAGTAAGGCAAAAAATCGTAAAATTATTGCTTATGGTCTAAATCAACACGTCAATTTTGAAAAATGTAAAGCGATGACCATGGATTATTATTGTGGTGATTTCCTGCTTAACCCTATTGCAGAGGAACGAACAGAAATAGCGGCAAACAAATTAAATGTACTCCAACTCATCCAGGAATTACAAAAAGAAGATTGCGATTTAAACACTATCACTCATATTATCCAGGCTGATCCATTACTAAGCTATCAACTTCTAAAACTTGTCAATTCAGTTGGATTTTCTAGCGGACCAAGCATAGAATCCATCGATCAAGCTGTTGCAAGGCTTGGTATCATTAACCTGAAAAAATGGGTTATGTTATTTTCTATGAAAAATATCTCTGATAAACCCATAGAAATATTGGAATCAGGTCTAATCAGAGCCCATATGGCGGAAGCACTCGCGAAAAAAAGTTCCAATATTTTCAGTCAAAGCGCTTACACTGCAGGATTATTATCCATATTAGACTGTTTATTAAACAAACCCATGCCCGCATTGGTAGAACACATTACCCTGGCTGAGGAGATAAAAAATGCTTTAACAAATAAATCTGGACCTTTAGGCAGTCTACTGTCTTTGGTAATTGCTTATGAAGAAGGGCACTGGGAAGAAGTAACTCAACTCAACATTAATGGAATTGATTTAAGTCAATTATATATTGACAGTTTAGCCTTGGTAAGCCAAGGTACAAAAATAATGAATAGCTGATTGCATAATCACTTAATCAACATTCTTTTTGTTTTTCCCTGTCTGACATAGTCTTCTATTTGAGCAACAAAAAATTTAGAATGTGTTTTTCCAAATGCTCAATATTCCAAAAATTATAGTTGAAATCAATACAGGATAAGTATTAGTTATGTTTTTCATCAAATATACAGGTGCAATGATTTATGATTTAATCATTTTATCTATTTTATTTTTTGCATACACCTCTGTCCTGCTCTTATTCACTCATGGACAAGCCATTCCACCTGCTACCCGTTGGTACCAATGTTCATTATTCAGTATCGTTTTTGTTTATTATTATGCATCTATTCGATTTGGTGGACAAACTGTAGGCATGAAAGCCTGGCGATTTAAACTGACAACTGACTCTGGTAAAAAACTATCAAGACAACAAATTATCGCCCGATTTTTTTATTTTATTCCTGCCACTTTAATAGCTCCTTTTTGCTTAAAGGGGAGTTACGTGCTTTTGCATCAATGGACCCAAACGTGTTTTAAAAAAGTTTAAAACATTGTTGAGCCATTCTCGCTAATTATTTATTTTCGTGCAGTAGTTGCAGAAGATACCGGATGCTTATAATTTTCTCTTGGGGATTCAGGAGGATAACCATACCCCTTATCCGCCAATCGCTTCACATTTTGTAAATATTTTTCACCCCATATTCCAGGATCAAAATTAGTCACAACAACGTTATAAGGTAAATTAATAATGGACTCAAAAGCCTTTCTCTGTGCTATTTCATGGCCAGCAAAAGCTATCTGAACTTCTGCTTCCATACTGACTCCACCAGATTTTAAGCGATCTACCAATATATGAACCATTTTTTCAATAGTATAGAAAAGTTTGCACATGGACATACCCGCACTAAACATATCCTGGCTTTTGGATGTAGATAATTTAGAGCCACTATCATGAATGGGATAAACAAATTCATGATCATTAGAACCAGGTATCAGCTCGGGTTCGATGACTATCGCAGGAGTAATAGTATCAATATGTGGAGAAATAACATGAAGATGAAAATCTGCCCAATGCCACCATATTAGATAGACTCGCTCCACTATGGTTAATGGATTATTCAAATCATCTATCATTGTCAATTTGCGATCGTCTAGATCAGTTTCTGCAAAACCTGCTTTGATTTCGATATCGCCGTCTGCCATTTATATTTACTCGGGTAATAAGGATATTACTGTTATATTAGCCCAAAATTGACAATAGAACATTAAACAGACCTTAAGAAAAGGTAAAAAAGCCGTAAAATCAATGTATAGCATAAAATAGATACCCGCTTATTCATAATAATTTATGTTTATATCGTTTCATATGAATGAATTAAGGGGGGGGGTGAGGTAAATTTAAGTACTCAAATCAACAATCAATCGACGGATAAATTAACTTCAAGTAAAATAACTCGTATACTTTCTCAAGTCATTAAATTAATCAAATAAATTTCAAACAAAAGCGGAGTGTAGCTCAGACTGGTAGAGCACTGCCTTCGGGAGGCAGGGGTCGCAGGTTCAATTCCTGTCACTCCGACCAATAAAATCAAATAAAATCAAAGAATTAGAATTGGCTATGAACCAAAATCATATCAAGCGTCTATGCCAACACTTTAATTTGGGTGATCCTATACAAGAGCCCCAAAGAGTACATGGCGGTTTACTTCACATCATGTGGCAGCTAAATACTGATAAAGGATCTTTTGCGATTAAACAATTATCAAAAGACATTAATCTTACAGATCATCGTGTTATTAGAAATTACGAGTTGAGTGAAAACATTGCCTCAGCTTTTGTAGCACTTGGTATTCCTGCTGTTAATGCTATTGAAAAATCAGATAAGCATCTTTTTATAATTAATGAGACTGGTTTTCTAGTCTACCCATGGGTCAATGCAAAAGCCCTTGATAAGGATACTGTAAGTGCATCTCAAGCTTTGGAAATTGCTCGTATTTTATCTAAGATGCATCAGATCAATGTGCAGTTTAAAGAAATTGATGGAGCAGAATTTGATATTCATGAAAATGATAAGATCATAGCGTTAATAGATTTGGCCCAAAAAAAGAATCTCGCTATCGCTTCATCCTTGATGGAAAGTTCAGTAACAATATTGGAAATTAATACAAATTATCATGACGCAATTTTAATGCTAAACGATCATACAGTAATTAGTCACGGCGACTTGGATCAAAAAAATGTCTTATGGGATTGCTCAAAAAATCCCGTACTCATTGACTGGGAATCCGCTCGCAAGCTTAACCCTACCTATGAAATTGTGAATGCAGCATTAGATTGGTCTGGGATTACTACACAACTTGATAAAAATCTATTTGGTAAAATGATAAGAGCATACAAAGAAGCTGGCGGGATAATTGATATAAACATAGTTGAAGCCGCTTTTTTTGGTGTTTTAGGTAATTGGATTAATTGGATGGTCTATAACATCCAACGAGCTGCAAACCAGCACGATCCCGAACAACAAAAAATTGGCATGGAACAAGTAATGCAAGTGTTACCGACTATTATACGCCTCAAAAGTTTAATGCCTGAACTCATCAATGTAAGTAAAGCATGATCACCATAGACCTTCTAAAAAATTATCCAGACACTATCCTCGGATGTGCAAAAATATGGCATGAAGTACTTGGAAAAATCTGGGTTCCTGAGATCCCGGTTGAACAAGTGATTCAACGGTTCAGTGAACACCTAAATGCTGACAAACTACCCATTACGTTTATCGCACTTGATGCTGGAAAACCTGTTGGGATGTGCTCTTTGCGTGAAAATGATGGCATCAAGCCTGACATAACCCCATGGCTTGGCTCCCTTGTGGTTGACCCTGCATATCAGAAACAAGGTATTGGAAGCAGGCTAATTGACGCCACAAAAAATAAAGCCAGAGATTTAGGTTTTAATAAGCTGCATCTTTTTGCCTTTGACCCAACCATTCCTAATTATTACTCCCGCCTTGGTTGGGCCATAATCGGCATGGATAAATTTAAAGGGCATCCAGTCACTGTGATGGAGATATTATTATGACTCCTCATATTATTGGCATTAGTGGTATAACAGGCGCTGGAAAATCCACTTTGGCAAAAGCATTGTCCCTGGATTTAAAAGCAACTCTTATTTCATGGGATGACTTTGATGACATTTCTTTAGAACCCGAGGATTATATCGAGTGGTATCATAAGGGTTGCAATTACAATGAATTTCAAAGAGAACGTCTTGCAAAGACTTTAGCAAACCTGAAATCAAAAAAAGAGAGCATCCATCCGGTTTTACGCACTTTGCTCAAGCCCACGGAATACATAATTTTTGATGCTCCTTTAGGCAAACTTCACATACAAACAGGCGAATATATTGATACCTGTGTTCATATTGAGGTGCCACTTGATATTTCATTGTGCCGTCGCGTTTTGAGGGATTTTAAAGATGAATTACAAACTAAAGAAAATCTTCTTGAAGAAATCAGTTTTTATTTAAACCATTCAAGACCTTTGTTTTTTGATGACGATCTGAAACAAAATGCCACTATAGTAATTGACGGTCTCCTAAGTACCGAAGTGCAAATTCAAATAATCAAAAATTTTTTAATTGGTAAAAAAGATGACAAAACTAAAAAACCTGGATACTTATCTTAGCTTGTGCACTGAGGTCTATGACTTAAGCAAACCCAACCCTCCTGAAGATGCTTATGCATTTTATCGCAGTTATGTCATGAATGTGAAAGGTCCTATTTTGGAGCCAATGTGTGGTACGGGCCGTTTCTTACTTCCATTAATTGAAGAAGGATTCGAAGTGCATGGCTTTGATGCAAGCGAATATATGCTTGATGCTCTCAATATTAAAGCCAAAGCTAAAAATATCAAACCCAAAGTATGGAGAGGTTTTGTTGAAGATTTGACGAGACCAGAAAAATACAATTTGATTTTTATACCAAGCGGTTCCTTTTGCTTGATTATCGATCCTGCAACGGTAAGATTAGCTCTTGAAACATTTTATAATCACCTAAGCGATGATGGTATTTTATTGTTTGAGGGCGAAACACTCAAAGCAGTACCGCAACTCGATGCCTGGAGAGGCTCAGTTTGGCATAAACCCAATGGCCAGATGATTATGCTAAGTCAATTAGCAACCCTGAAGGATCAGGTTTGTCATTCTATCGGTAAATATGAACTCGTTCACAACAATAGTATAATTCATACGGAAGTTGAAGAGTTGAGAGTAAGAATTTACGATCCGCAAGAGTTAACAGGCATTCTTAAAAGTTGTGGTTTTAAAAATGTCCGTTTGATTAAAGCATTTGATAGTGCTGCAACCCCAAATGCGCAGGATGAGGCAATTATTTATGAATGCCGAAAATAATGTTCTCAATACCCTGAATAGCTTATCTAAGGAAATAAATAAACTCTATGGATACGTCACCATTGCTGGTGACAATTTTGGTGAACCTGCAATTAACTCAGGCCCTTGTGGTCCATTTGCCAATGCTTTTTACAAGATTTGGAATCAAAAATTTACCGAAAAGGTAAATATTGCATTTATTATGCTGAAAAATTCTGATGAATGCTGGCATATTTTAATCCGATTACCTAATGGGTTGCTTTTTGATGGAGGTTTAGGTGTTCATAATGAAGACAGATGGAATAAAAACATTTTCGATGTAGAAGATATGTTGGAATATGACCTTCAACTTTTAGAGAAGCATTCTGGTGGTTTAAATAGGACGTATCCTCGATATTGCCCTGATTTTTCGATTGATGTTATTATCGATTTAATACACAAACATCTGGATCTGATTGAAAAAAACAAGTGAAAACTTGTTACCGCAAAGTCCATTTATTGTTTTAATTCGATAGGATTTACCTTGTACTCCATGCCCAACTCCATCTTTGAAGTATTCCATACTGCATTTTCCATCACACGATGTGATGCATTATGGTCGATTGGAACAAACGCAATAATAAAGAAAGTTATTCAATGACTTATATCCAATAAGGGTATTATTGGTTCTTAGTTCTTTTGGTTGGTGTTCAAAAGACAAAATAAAACAGATGCGAATATCAAATACAACATGGGCCAATATTGGTCATTTGTGTTTTTTTGGTTATACTCTCCCCGCTTGTTTAACTAACACAGAGAGAGACCATAATGACAGACCTTAGAAAAGAAATTGAATCGCTCATTCACGATGGGTTATTACCAGATAGAGAATATATTTCAACCAAGCGATTTATTAATCACTATGCCGATACCAATGAATTTTGGGCTGGTTTGGCATTAGTAGGAATTACCCCTATTATCAATGGCTTATATGCTTGCTATCATGCTTCAAGAGCAGTATGGGCCACCTTGCGAACTGTAGGTAATTTATTAATTTTAAAACCAGGCTTGGCATTCGACGCGATAAAAGATGTGGGTTGCCATTTGACTCTCTCTACCTGTCTATTGCTTATGGCTCCAATTCACGCTTTGACTCATGCTGTTGAAATGCTTACAAGAGTTATATCATCATGGTTTGTTGGACAAGAACCACGTCATGATTTATTAGAAACTGGACTTACAGCGAAGTGGACAAACAAAGTAAGTGGATATCAAATGGTTAATGAGCTGCCTTCATCCAATTACTTTAACAGAACCAGGTTCTTTTCTTCTTATAAAAATGCCTCAGATTGTTTAGGACAAATGTCATCCCCAGTTACCTCTTTGGCTAAAGGCGGATTTCATTCATTAGTCGAAGCGTTGTATGGGGTTGAATCTGCGATAGAGTGTATTGTCAATTTGGCTATCTGTAAGCCTTTACATGCGAAAGAGAATTTCCATAATTTACAAGTACATTTTGGTTTGGCTGCCTCTTTGGCGGTGATGACACCAATTAACGCTCTGGTTGAAGGAATTGCCTTTATGACACGCCTTGGTACTACCTGGGTTTCTGCTTGTCTCAAACCTGCAGTGACTGAGATGGAGCATGAGAATACAACCGCTTATCAATTCAACTAATTCTTACCTGCCTGCCACAGTCGCTTGCAACTGTGGCTCATTTTAAGATACAGTGCCCAACCATGACTTATTCAGTTTTTTGAATCAAAATAGAGTCAATATAAATTTTGTATGCAGGCAATCAATTGAGAAGGAGATTGAATGATGGATATGGACGTTCCAGCTTTTATATATGGAACCGCCTGGAAAGAAAAGCGTACAAGTGAACTGGTCGAGCTTGCATTAACTGCAGGATTTCGAGGTATTGATACTGCAAACCAAAGAAAACACTATTATGAAGAAGGTGTTGGCTATGCCTTGCAACAATCCTATAAAAAATCAGGCATCTCACGTGATGATATTTTTTTACAATCCAAGTTCACCTATGCTCATGGCCAGGATCATCGCAAACCTTACGATGATACAGCAAGCCTGACTACCCAAGTCCAGCAATCCTTTGCAAACAGCCTTGAACATTTAAATACTGATTATTTGAACTCCTATATTTTACATGGCCCTTATTATCAATATCACTTTTCCGATGAAGATAAAGAAGTCTGGAGCAAAATGGAATCTCTGCATAAAGATGGGAAAGTAAAGCACCTGGGCATATCCAATGTGAGTTATGAACAATTAACCGAGCTCCTTTCGTTTGCTTCGGTAAAACCCAAGTTTGTTCAAAACAGATGTTTTGCCCGGCTATTATGGGATAAACAAATTCGCAACCATTGCCAGGCTAATGGAATTATTTATCAGGGGTTTTCTCTGTTAACGGCCAATCAATATGAATTAAGACATCCTGAACTTGAGAACCTCAGCAAAAAATACGAGAAATCGATTGAGCAAATCATTTTTAGATTTTCACAACAGGTAGGAATGTTGCCTTTAACTGGCACTTCAAACGCAGATCACATGAAAGCAGATCTGGCTATTAATCAATTCAGACTCAATGATGATGAAATCAACTTCATTGAAAACATTGCCTTTACCTCATGAAATTTTTTTCAATTGGACTGGGAGATTCGTATGACAATCCTCTGTAAGAATCGCATTTCCTAACCAAAAAAAGTGAACTTCATGATGGATGCTTACTGATGTTCGTGATGTGATCCAATCCTGCACGTCGGAAAATATTTTATTTCCCAATGATTCCTCTTCCATTTGCAGAAAAAACAAAATTAGCCATTTAAATTCAATGCTGTCTTTATCCGGCAGCCGAATAGTGGTGCTCAGCGATTCTTTCTGAAATAACATGTTTTGGGACCTTAAGGCCATCTCAACATCTTTATCAGTATAAAACTTCTCCAAATGATTCCCAATATAATGCCTGAATTGCAATTGAATTTCGTAAATTCCATGACATCCTCTGATAACAATTAAAGAGGAATCTCCCGCTTCATGAATCTGCTTAACTATTTTTGGTAAATCAGGAGACCAATACAAACATTGCGATGCAATAATCCAATCAAAATGGTTAGAGCAACTATCAAAATAATCCTCTGCAGTTCCAGCAAAGGTATTCGTTTGGACTGGAGTTGGAAAATCAGCTTTTGCATATTCTTTAATTGCTTGCAAACTAGGATCCACTCCTGTGATAACTAACTTTTCCGGTAAACGCTCTGCATAAGCATTCACTATTTTTTTCATTAATGCACCATCATGGCAACCCAAATCCAATATATTCAAGCCATTAGAAGGCGGATGAAATCGTTTTTCCAACAACTCTACCAGGATTGACTTCTCGCTTGCATTAGAAAAATAGGTTTTAAAAAACTGGCTCTTATCATACATAGACATGTATTGATTCCTCAATCGCTTATCAAATTCAGTTTTTAATATAAATACACCTTGTTAGGAGGGTACAACCAATTAGTTTCTGGATAATCGACTTCATACGTTTCAATAAACTGTAAGGACAACGCTTTTCTTGAATTTTTAGACGTATTCATTGGACTGCAGTGCACAAAACTACCGTGAAATAACAAAGCGTCTCCAGCCTTAACCTCCAGGGCGGTATAAAATTCACGCTCTGTAATAAAATCAGGAATATGTAACTGATGAACTTGCTCAAAGTGACGCGTTTTTGTCTCACGATCCACTTTTGATAGCCATTTCAATGGCCAGTGATTGCTTCCTAAAATTCCATACATACAAGCATTTTCAATTAACGCGTCTTCCAGAGCAATCCACAAAACAACTACAGTTTGTGGCTTA
Source organism: Legionella pneumophila subsp. pascullei (assembly GCF_900637585.1). Lineage (NCBI taxonomy): Bacteria > Pseudomonadati > Pseudomonadota > Gammaproteobacteria > Legionellales > Legionellaceae > Legionella > Legionella pneumophila. The sequence goes on along the minus strand of NZ_LR134380.1, from coordinate 580,113 downwards.
GTATAAGCAAATGTTGACTCCTGATGAGGCCTTACCTCACTGCCCGTTCCATTAGGATATTTGGGAATATAGACACTGAGATGGCAAATTGGCTTTTTAAATCCAATCCCTTTTAGCAAATCTAGAAGTATAGGACTATCATGAACTACTCGCTGCATCATCGGATACTTGTCAATGAGATGCATGCCATGGCCAATTCGGTTAACTACCCGCACATTATCAATCAATTCATAAAAGACATGTGCCTTATTACTTGAGGCTTGAAAATAAGGTTCTGTGACATACTCTCTATCCTCTGACTCAGGTTTCATGGGATCTTTGGAATAAAAATGAATCATTTTATTATCCCAATGCCTAGCAATGTCCTGCTCAGCATCGCTTTGCATTGCTTCAAGTTCATTAAGCAAATTTATTCTGTCTACTTGATTTAGATATCCATTAAGTCCAATAACTCCATTTTGTTCATAGTAATTCAAAACCCGGTTCAAATTACCCCGGACTTCATTAGACGTAAAAATTGTTAATTTTTTTTCATTCAATAAATTTTCCATAACATCTCCAAATTAACGCCATGGCTAAATTTGATTGTAAAATGCTATGAAATAAATTATCGCTTTCCTGCAAGCTTAATATATATGGGGAATCTGGTTTATCTGACATGGTAATGACCTCTTTAATAAAAAATAAAGAAGCCATCACCAAAAACCTAATCACGTGTTCAATCAGGATGACTATAAGAATACTGAACACTAAGGATTTTCTTGGAGGTAAATTTACAAGCATTTATTATGGGTGTCAACACCAATACCTTGCCTTGCTAAACCAGAATTGCATAGGTTTAATAGTAATAACCTTTTCATTTAAGAAATGTATTTCATTTCTGCTATCATCCGGGGGTTGGTATATCAGGATTTGGTTCATCATTCTCAAGGGATGAGTTTTCTATTTTAGTATCTTTAGGCCCAAAATTATTACGTTGAGCATCCGCTTCTTCAACAGTATCAATTGGGCTACCTACCTGTGTATCCAGATAAAGCTTTTTAATTCTATCTGCCGTTGATACTGGGGCTTGATTGTTATCTACTTTATTATCACCTTCTGATAACCGTTTAATTTCATGCCATTTGGATTTTGGAGGTTGATCTGCCATAGCGTTTCTCAATTAAAGTAATTAATATAGTACAATTATAGATCACTATGTTTATAGATCACAATATTAAGATTAGGACTACTAAATAAGTTGATGCATCGTTTAGCTCTAACATTAGTCTACAAAATCCAGGTTCATTACGCCTATTCATCCTTGTCTGCCCATGACAATTTATTAATTTTGAGCTAATTTTAAAATTTGGTTGATAAATTCACTCTTTGCATCAGTGTATTTCTCCCTATCAAACTTGTGTTCCTGAGCCAATTTGATTTTTAGCTGCTGATATTTTTCTGCTGCTTCCGAATGAGAGAGCAAATAGTCTCTAAACAGTATCTTTCCTTTCCAATGCCTGGATGATGTTTCGACTATATGAACATGGTGTGTTCGTTTATTACCATATGGAGGCATGCCTTTTACAAAAAACATGCGTTCAGGGTCCGGATTATCTTCCCAATATTCATAACCTAATTTCTGTAATATCGGCACAGCAATAATCTTCATTTCCCCCAACGACCTAGCTGCAAGCTGAATATCAATAATGGGTTTTGATGCCATGCCTGGTATTGCTGTACTACCTACATGCTGGATATCAAGAATACTATTTGCGGGAAATGAAGCGCGTAATTTCGTCATTTCTATTTTAGCTAGCAGTGGCCACTCGGTATTGTAGGCAACAATATCGATATGATCTGTTTCAAGCACATCATTATTATCCTTGATAAAATCTTCATAAGTCATGACCCAATGCTCATGACCTTGCCACACATCATTCACCCTCAAATAACGTGGTGAAAATCCTTCATAGCGAAAACCATTTTTCTTCACAAGCCAGATTGAACGGCTATTTTCAGGTTGTATATTCGCTTCTAACCGATGCAACCCCATTTCCTTAAAAGCCTTGGTTAATATTAATTTCAACCCCTTACTCATGTATCCTTTACCCGCATAAGCCTCAACAGCATAAAAGCCCAAATACGCATTTTGAAAGTATCCACGTACTATTTCACTGATATTAAAGACTCCCACTAAGTTATTGGCAGAAAAAAGCAGATAACTTTTTTGGTTTGGTTTTTGATAGCGAGAAAAATACTCATCAAACTCATCAGGTGTTACAGGCACCTTAACCCATGGATGATGTAATGCTTGACTACTTTGCATGGCGCAAAGAAATATCTCTTTATCTTTGGACTTTATCTCACGAATAATTACTTCGCTCATTGGATTATTAACTCCAAACTATTTTATGAACCATAAGCTAAAATATGATACTTAAGCTTGGGAATAATAGATATCTATGGTTTCTGGCCAGATTCCCAGGGAAATATCAAGGTGTTTAATTTGGATTGATTTATGAGTCACAGGATATTTTTCCTAAAAATACTAAAGAGGCGATTGATTTGATTCAATATAGCAAAATCTATCGTTCTTTCCCTATTGAAGGATGTCCCTTAAGAAATAATATCCATGATTATGAGTAAACCTATTTCACAGTGATAATATCAATACCACCCAAATAAGGCTTCAGAGCATCCGGTATATGAATGTTTCCATGCTCGTCTTGATAATTCTCCATAATGGCAACTAAAGTTCTTCCAACGGCTAAGCCTGATCCATTTAGAGTGTGTACTAATTCAATCTCATTGGTCTCGGGATTTCGGAAACGGGCTTTCATTCGGCGTGCCTGAAATGCTTCCATATTGGAACAAGAAGATATTTCTCGATAAGTATTCTGACTAGGCAACCAAACCTCAAGATCATATGTTTTTGCTGAGCCTGCACCGATATCACCGGTGCACAAAGCGACCACTCGGTAAGGCAAGTTCAAACGCTGTAAAATAACTTCAGCATGCTGAGTCAGTTTCTCTAAAGCATCATAAGAATTTTCAGGTTTGGTAATCCAAACCAACTCGACTTTCTCAAATTGGTGCTGTCTAATCATCCCCTTTGTGTCCTTACCATAAGAACCAGCCTCACTACGAAAGCATGGAGAATGGCAAACATAACGAATAGGTAATTGCTCAGCAGACAATATCATGTCACGCACAGTATTCGTCACTGGAATTTCTGAGGTAGACGTCAAGTAGTAACCATTATCTCCCGTTAATTTAAATAAATCGGCCTCAAACTTTGGTAATTGCCCCGTCCCTAATAGGCTATCCGCATTAACGATATAAGGTACATATATTTCCTGGTAACCATGCTGTTGTATATGTATATCCAGCATGAATTGAATTAAGGCTCGGTGTAATCGTGCCAGATATCCTTTCATTACCACAAAACGACTGCCAGTAATTTTTGCTGCGAGTGCAAAATCCATTTGCCCCAGCGCTTCACCCAATTCATCATGTGACTTTACAGGGAAAGAAAAGGCAGGTACTTCCCCCCATCTTCTGATTTCCTGATTGTCCAATTCATCTTTACCAATAGGTACTGATTCATGAGGAATATTAGGTAATGACAGAGTAATTACCTCAATTTGCTTAAGAACCTCATCCAGCTCTGTCTTTTGTTGCTCTAATTTGGCGCCAATTTTATTTACTTCTTCGCGCATAGGCTCTATGTTTTCACCTCGAGATTTTGCTTCGCCGATTGCTTTCGAACGCAAATTTCGTTCGTTCTGTAATGATTGCGTACTTACTTGCAAAGCCTTACGCTTTTCTTCCAACTGACTGAAAGTGACAGCATCAAATTGAAATCCTCTTTTCAGCAATTGGGTTGCTACATATTGAGGATTTTCTCGAAGTAATTGATTATCTAACATAAGCCAACACTCTAAAAATTATTAAATGGGATCCTGATGTCCTAATAATACATATTTGGCAACTAATGTTCCAATGAAGACCATGAATAATGAGCCAACATTATTAACCAGTATATTGGTAATTAATTTAAACCAATAACCTTGCTCAAACATAAATAAAGATTCTGCAGCAAAACTTGAAAAGGTAGTAAAAGCTCCTAAAAATCCTGTAAAAAGGAATAAACGAAATGACTCCTCGGCGCTAAAACGACCTGCTAATACAATAAGAAAAAAGCCAGCTAGAAAAGAGCCTACTGTGTTCACTAAAAGAGTACCATAAGGAAATTTTATTCCCCACATATTTTGCGCCATTATTGTAACTAAATAACGTGAAATTGCACCTAAGGAACCTCCGATAGCTACAGCCAAATAGGGAGCAACAACCATTGCTTACCTCACAATGCCTCTTGTTGATTGATTCAAAGCATCAATCATGGGGATAATTTCAGGACACTCATTTTGAATCAGCTCTAATTCTGAAACTGCCTGTTGAACTGTTAATCCTTTTCGGAAGATAATTTTATATGCACGGCGCAAACAATCAATCGCTGCAGAAGAAAAACCTCGCCTTCTTAAACCAACCGTATTGATTCCACAAGCAGAGGTAGTATGACCTGCAATCATGACATAGGGTAATACATCTTTAGTGACATAAGTAGCTCGGGCTATAAATGCGTAGGCTCCCACCTGACAAAATTGGTGAACTGCAGCATAAGGACCGATAATTGCGTAATCATTAATTGTGACATGACCTGACAAGGCAGCATAATTCACCATAATGATGTGATTACCGACCATACAATCATGGCCAATATGTGAATAAGCCATTAAATAATTACTATTACCAATGCGAGTAACTCCCCCACCTTTTACCGTTCCACGGCTAATCATGCAATATTCTCTGATTACATTATTATCACCAATTTCAAGGCGAGTTGGCTCGCCCTTGTAAGTGATATCTTGCGGCTCATCTCCTACGGAGGCAAATTGAAAGATCTTATTGTTTTTACCAATTACAGTAGGTCCTTCAATTACCACATGAGGCCCTATCCAAGTATTTTCACCAATCTCAACATCAGCGCCTATCACTGTCCCAGGGCCTATTGACACTCCGCTTGCCAGCTTCGCCGATGGGTGAATCATTGCTCTTTCATCTATCACTTTTTAATTTCCTTTGCTGCGCTTAATAAGTCTGCGGAACAAGCCAATTTGTCTCCAATATAAGCTTCTCCGTGCATACGCCAAAAATCTCTTTTTTGTCCAGCCAGTCTCACCTCTAATCGCAATTGATCACCAGGAGTCACTACTTGCTTGAATCGAGCATTGTCAATACCGGCAAAATAATGCAGAAACTCGTACCCTTCTTTGGGTTGGCGAGACAAATTAGCTAAAATGCCACAAGCTTGAGCTAAAGCCTCAAGCATTAGTACTCCAGGCATAATAGGATTTCCTGGAAAATGCCCGGTAAAGAAGTTCTCATTAATAGTCACATTCTTAATTGCAATCAAATATTCCATTACTTTGTAATCTATCACTCTATCAACCAGAATAAATGGATAGCGGTGCGGTAACAAAGTAAAAATTTGATTTATATCTATCGATTCGTTCATACCCTAGTTCTCATTAATCGCCTATTGCATTACAAAATGGCTCATTATCTTGGTTTAGCTCATTCTAATCAATTAAAAATTTCAAAAATAATGTTACTTTAGATTGTTAAAACATAATTAGTTGTTATTATTCAATTTTTTTTCTATCGTTTTCAGCTTTGTAATGTAGTCATCTAAATGCCTGAACCGCGCTGTGTTACGACGCCACTTGCGATGATCGTGAACTGTCGTTCCTGAAGAATAAACTCCGGAACGAGCGATAGATTTTGTCACGGTAGACATCCCTGTTATTACTACATCATTGGTCAAACGAATGTTCGCTGTAAGGCAACTTGCCCCACCTATGATACAATCCATCCCTATTTGCACTAGAGCACCAATTGCAGCACAACCTGCAATAGCAGTATTATTCCCTACATAAACATCATGCGCGATGAGTACTAAACTGTCTATACAAACCCCATCGCCTAAATAAGTATCGCCAATGCAGCCTCTGTGAATTACTGTATTTGCTCCGATTTGAGTTCTTTGACCAATTACAACTCCACCAAAGATTGGTCCTTGTTGCCAAAGACCATGATCTTTGTAGTAATTAAACGGGGCAGCGCCAACAATACACCCGGAACCAACAATCACAGATTGGCCTAAAACTGTACCCGAATGAATTATTGATCCAGAACCTAGCTGACTTCCTCTACCAATCAGTACTGAAGATTCAATGGTAGTATTAGAACCAATAGTCACGTTGTCATCCAATTGTACATTTTCACCAATCACGCTGTTAGCACCAACTGATACGTGTTGGCCTAATTGGGCAGACTTGTGAATTTGAGCTGTAGGATGAATTCCGCAAACATTGATGCTAAAGTGAGGCAAGATCTTTGCTGCTTTAAACATGGCTTCTGCGGGATTGGAAACTACAATACAGTTTACAGGAGACCAATCCAAGTGCTCAGATTTTAATAAAACGGCACCCGCTCTGGTGGAGTTTAAGACAGACCGCAATAATGGATTATCAAAATATGCAAGGTCTTTAGATGAAGCGCGAGCTAATGAGGATACACTAAAAATGGCGTGATTGGCATTTCCATGCCAGACGCCATTTAAATAGTTTGCCAGTTCCTCTAAGGTTAGCAACGCATCCGCCGAATTAATTAATTGCTTTAATAACTTTATCTGTTACATCAAGAGATTCGCTGCTGAAAGGAGCCGCATCTTTCTGAACAATAATATCGTACTTTTCATCCTTGGCAATTTTAGTAATTGCAGTACGAACCTTATTATACAAACCTTCCATAGCTTCATTATGAGCTGTACTCAATTCTTGCTGATATTGTTGTCCATCACGTTCAAACTGTTGTTGTGCTGCAACAATTTTCTTTTCCAATTCTTTCTTTTGGCTAGCACTCATTATAGCGCCATCACGCTTAAATTTTTCCATGTCGCCTTTCAAGCTCGCTTCCATTGCAACAAGCTTGTCTCGACGAGGCTTAAATTCTTTTTCCAACTTCTGTTGAATTTCTTTCATTTGATTTGAAGTTTGCATGATTTTTTGTAAATCAACCACGCCTATCTTTGCCCAATCAGCAAACACAGTCGTGCCAAACAAACCCAAAAACAATGCGACCAGCACCGCACCCAGACGTTTCATAATGTTCTCCTAATTTAAAGTTAGAAATGCTAGCACAATTCGAAAAAGGTTGCGATATGTACAGCAATAGTTTTTAAAATACTCAAAAATCCGCTTGCTCCAATCCATAATATCTCTAAAAACCCGAGGAAAGAGCAAATTGGAAGATTTGTGTCTGATCGAATGGCTGTGGATTCAATGCCTTAGCCAAGCTAAAAGACAATGGACCAAAAGGTGAACGCCATTCTAATGATACACCGGCCGAATAACGCATCGGACCCGCAGGAGTTCCGCGTAAAGCAGGAGGTGTCCCAGAAGCAAAAACATTACCCGCATCAGCAAAAATAGTCGTTCTTACATTATCTCGACTCAATGGGTAAGGTAGTATAAGTCCAACACTTCCATTCACAAGGAAATTCGCCCCCATGGCATTTCCAAAATTATCTAGCGGGCCTAGAGAATAACTGTCATATCCTCGAACCTGGCCTGGTTGAACTGGACCACCAGCATAGTAGTTTTCAAAAAAGGGTAATCCGAAATTATCAAACGTATTTCCGTACCCCACATTCCCTAAGACAGAAAAGATCCAGCCGCGAGTTAGAGGGTAATATAAATGCGCCTGATAAGAACTCTTGTAGTAAGATAGTGATTGTGAGGTCGCAGGCAAGGCTACCATAGCAATAGCTTGTTGATTAAATCCCCGGTTAGGATAGGGCATTTGATCGTAACTGTTTCTGCTCCAACCAGATGTCAACCGTATTTCCTGAAAATGGCCTCCATTTAACGCAACAAAATTGATGATGGGGAGTACGTAACCCACTGATTTGATATTAACGTCTTGATAACCATATCCCAATTGAAAACTGCTTTTTTCACCTAACGGGAAATTATAACTGATATCACCGCCGTAACGATTAGAGCTGTATGTACTGACATTTAAATTTTTAGGATCGATCCTTGAATAATATAAGCTTCCTCCACGGCCTACGCCAGTATCCGTATAGAACGGATTATAATAGTTAAAAGAGTAGTCCTGCCCCCATTGGCTTGCATTGAAAGAAGCACCCATGGAGCGCCCGCTTCCCATAAAATTACGCTGGTTAACAGATGCATTGAATTGATAGCCGTTTGTACCATATCCCATGGACGCGCTGGCTTCTGCTGAAGGAGCCTCCTCCACATTGACATCCAGATCGACCTGATTGTTAGTTCCTGGAACAGGAGTGGTTTTGACATCAATGTTTTTTAGATAACCCAGCATTCGCAACTGGCGCTCAGACTCCTTGATGTTATGTAAAGACAGTAATCCTCCTTCATCCTGACGAATCACATTACGCAGAACATAATCTCCTGTCTTCGTATTACCATGAAAATTAATGCGTCTTACATAAACATGGCGGCCCGGCTGCACTACAAAAGTAATAAATACTGTTTTATTATTTTCATCTATTCGAGGCTCAGCATTAATTGCAGGAAAACCATATCCTACATCCCCCAAAGCTAACCCTATCGCAGAGATGGATTCAGTAACCTTCTTACGCGAAAAAACATCACCTTTCTTAACCTGTATTAGTGAGTCAATTTTTTCTTTAGGTAATATCGTTTTTCCAACCACATCATAACCTGAAAAATGATATTGGGGTCCTTCTTCTATATGAATATTGATGTAGACATCTTTTTTATCTGGCGATAGCAAAACCTGGGAAGATACGACATTAAACTTCAAATATCCTCTATCTAAATAAAATGAACGTAATGCCTCTAAAGAAGCATCCATTCCTGCTTTGGAATATTGATCTTTTTTAGTGAAATAAGTAAATAGATTGCTTGTGCTTAAAGTCAACTCAGGCAATAACTCATTTGCTTTAAAATCATGGTTACCAATTATTTTTATTTCTTTAATCCGTGAAACTCGACCTTCTGATACAGTAATACTAATGGCTACTCTATTCTCGGTAAGAGAAGTCACTTTAGTTTCAATACGAGAATTATACTTCCCTCTGGCCGTGTAAGCTTGTTTCAGCTCTTTTTCCAAACGCTCCAGTGAGGACCTTTGAAACACTCTGCCTTTGACCAAACCCATTTCTTTAAGAAAAGCCTTCATTTTATCAGAAGGTATTTCTTTGTTTCCTACAACTGTAATAGAACCTATGGTTGCTCGTTCTACCACATTGACCACCAAAACATTTCCTTGGCGTTCAAGCGAAACGGATTGGAAAAAACCTGTCTCATAGAGTGCACGGATAATTTGAGCTGTTGAGCTGGAGCTGATTTCCTCACCCACTTGCACAGGCATATAGTTTAATACCGTACCTGTCGAAACCCTTTGCAATCCGTTAACTCTAATTCCTTTGACAATAAAGGTATCAGAAGAGAATGATTGGGATGACCAGGCTAAAAGAGTAGAACAACAAACACCTAATATTAATTTATTACTGACTTTTTTCATTATTATTTTACGTCCAGCACTACGCGCACTTATGAAATTAAAAACCATTCAATTGTACAAAAAATTGAAACCCTTTTATAGGAAGTAGAAACTACTGTCAAGTTTCTTTATCTCCAAAACATCATTTCATTCATTTATCATACAGAAATCAGCATTATCCTCGTCAAATCCTAACTGGTTAATCTTGATATATCGTTACTAAGAGCAACAAACATTAAGGCAACCAGCAATAATAATCCAAAATAGATTCCGACCGATTTAACTCCATCCGATAATGGCTTTCTTCTTATGATTTCCACGACATAATACAAAAGATGCCCCCCATCCAGCATAGGGATTGGTAATAAATTAAGCGCTCCCAAGCTGATGCTTACTAAAGCCAGGAAAAATAAATAGGATACCAGTCCTCCGCGTCCGGAATCACCGGCTCCTTGCGCTATACCGACAGGACCACTAATACTGTTTAATCCCAATTTTCCAGTCACCAATCTTCCCATTAAGATAAAGGTTGTGCCTGTGAGTTGTATTGTTTGCTTAAAAGCCGTGCCAAGTGCCGAAATTGGCGGCTCTTGCTCCAGGCGTAGCCAATGAGCAGGCCAATCCACTTTCTGGGATCTAACTCCTATTAACCCTTCTAATTTTCCATTATTATCCTGGCTTCCGGTGTGTACTATTATCTTCAGCAATTTACCTTGTCTTTTAATATCCAAATTGATTTGAGAATTGGGCCTTTCCCTTATGTAACTGACTAAATACAACCAATCATTGAAATACTGGCCATTAACACTGATAATTTCATCCCCTATTTTTAAGCCCGCTTTTTCGGCAGGAGAATCGGGAACCACTTCGCCAACTATCGGAGGAATGGTAGGTATAAAAGGAACGATACCCAGGCTTTTAACAGGATCAGGCTTTTTATCATCCAGCTGCCACTTATCCAACGGTAACAACAACGTGCTTTCTTCCCCATTTATCATAGACTTTACAGTCAAACTCACCGTTTCCCGGGAACCGATAAGAGGCATTATTTCATATTGAAAATCTCGCCAACTATTAATTTTAACGCCATTAAGAGCAATGATTTCCTGTTTTGGGCCTAGACCAGCTCGTGCAGCGATACTATTTGGTTTTACTGACTCAATCATCGGTGCCAAAGAGTGCATACCGATAATCAAAACTAACCACAATGCTACAAACGCAAAAATAAAATTGGATAAAGGGCCTGCTACTACAATAGCTATCCTGACAAGAACAGATTGATTATTGAATGCAAAAGGCTTTTCTTTCTCAGAAACTTCTCCTTCCGTTTCATCGAGCATTTTGACATAGCCACCCAAAGGAAACAAAGACCAAGCATACTCAGTTCCTTTCTTATCATAAAAACGTGCGAGAATCTTTCCGAAACCAAATGAAAATCTTAATACTTTCACACCACACCAACGTGCCACTTGAAAGTGGCCGTATTCATGAATGGTGACCAACAATACCAATGCTAATAAAAAGTACAGCAACGTTGAAAGCATATCGCTATCCAAAGGTTGATACGACCAGAAAATTAAATTCCCAGTGGTATGTAGGTTAATCCAAAGTAAAACCATGGTAACGCGGCAATTAGACTGTCCAATCGGTCTAATATGCCTCCATGTCCTGGAATAATATTTCCAGTATCTTTTAATTGACAACGCCGTTTTAATATACTGATGAACAAATCACCAAAAATTGAAATAATTACAGTAGACAATGCTAAACCAAACCATATAGAAATTGAGTAAGGTATAAAATAATAATAGCCCAAAGTCGCGATTATCATGGCTAAAATAATCCCGCCTGTAACACCTTCCCAAGATTTACCCGGACTAACTTTAGGGATTAATTTATGCTTCCCCCATTGTTTTCCAGTGAGATAGGCGCCAATATCAGAAGCCCAAATTAAAAAAAGCAAATAGACAAGTAATTCCTTTCCTTGTTGTAAAAAAGAAATTTGAATAAGACTTTGAGTAAATAAAGGTAACAATATCAAACAGGCTATTGCAACAATCATTGGATAACCCCAATAATTTTGTGAGCGCGGATAAGTAAGAATTGCTAAACCATTGAATAGCCAAACGAATAACCCCAGGCTTAACCAATAGGGATATAAATAGCCACATGCCCAAAAGCAGATCAATAGAAATATCAAAAAACAAGCCTGCATTGGTAAATTATCAACAGGAATCAATTTCAAAGCTTCAATTCCTGCAAGCAGGAGTATCAGAAGAACAACACCCCATAAAATCCAGGAAGGCGCATAGAAAATAGCAAGCAAAACCAAGGGAGCTAATATTAATGTTGTAATCAATCGTTGCATAAACATGGTTTACCTTTATTCAGATTGTGAAATTTGCCCAAACCTTCTTGCCCGCTTACCAAAAGAAGTCAATGCCAATTCAAACTCATGCTCATTAAAATCAGGCCAATGAACATCAGTAAAATACAGCTCAGTATAAGCTAGCTGCCAAAGAAAAAAATTACTTATCCTTAATTCACCACTAGTTCGAATAAATAAATCGGGTTCTGGTATACTATTCGTATCAAGAAATTGAGCGAATACTGCTTCGCTGATTTCATCACATGTCAACTTTCCATCCGAAACAGCGTGTATCATTTTTTTAGCCGCCGTCACTATATCCCATTTTCCACCATAATTCACAACAACATTTAGAATTAATTGTTGATTATTCTTAGTCCGGGCTTCCGCATCACCCATTTGCTTTTGTAATACTTGGGACAAAGGCTCTCTATCGCCAGTAAACTTTAATCGTATTCCATGCTGGTTTAAATCGTCTATCTCTTTGCGCAAGGCCTCCAAAAACAACTCCATAAGAAAATTGACTTCTGTCACTGGCCTTGACCAATTTTCAGAGCTGAATGCGAACAGGCTCAAACAGGGAATTTTTTTTTCCAGACAACAATTGATAATCTTTTTAACTGATTCAAGGCCTGCCTTATGTCCCTCTACACGGGGCAAACCGCGGCTTTCAGCCCAACGCCCGTTTCCATCCATGACAACAGCAATGTGCTGAGGTAATTTATGGTTCAAAACAACTTATCCGACTAATCAAAATGAGGCATAGTCTAACCTCTTTAAGATAAAAATTTAAGTACTACCTTAAGAAATCAATTGACCTTGTTTATGAAACACCTCATTATTAAACCTAAATAAATTTACGTAACGAGTTGTCACTTTTCGTCATGAATAACAGAAAGGAGATAATTCTAATGACCTATAGTGCCCTGCGTCGTTTTTGGCTACGGTTATCTGTACAAACTCCATTCATCCCTTTGCATTATCTCGGGACGAACCAATGCATCAATATTTCAACCCAAACGTTATACAATACGCTATTCATCACTAAGACCAATGATCAATACCTGTAGATGAGGACATAATGAAAAAAACTACCAATCGATTCGTAAAAACCCAGTTATTCGCAATGAGCATAAGCTTGTTGGCTTTTTCCTCTATAACTTATGGTGAGTCGAATGGTAGTTTTGCTTTGTCCGAGCATTGGTCCATGGGACAACAAATCAAACTACGATTTGATATAAATGAGGTTCCCCAATCCGGTGTTGTATTACATTTAAAAAATGGATTGGCACTAACAGCCGGGGATATCATGAGTCTTGGTGATCTGTATGGAATTGTAGGAAAACCAATTAGTCGTGGCTTAACAAAACTGGAAAAGCAAACTCGTTTCAAAGAGGTTTTCAACAGTTTTGCCAAGAATATTACTGCAGTTAGTGAGGTAGAAGATCTTAATTCCGTTATCAGAGCGGAAATGCGCGAAGTAGAATCAGGAATTGCAAAAGGAGAAACCGCTGAAGCCATTTATAAACGAATTGGGAATGAAGTTGGACGTCAAATCAACTGCATCACAGGGGGTGGTTGTAATAGCCTTACCTGGTGGTTAAATCCAGGCAGATATCTAAAATTAGCCATGGAAAACTATGATCACTTTACACCAAATAATCTAATAGCTTATAAAAGTGGCCACCTTGTTGCAATGCAACAGGCATTAAAAGCAAAACGAACAGGAAAACGCTCTGATTTAGAAATCGCCTATGCGATGGATGCTTTTGCCTGCCACTATTTATCGGATCACTTTGCTGCAGGTCATTTGCGAACTCCCAGAGAAGAATTATCAGCGATTATCACACCAACCGTCCTTGGTGCGTTGTTATCCAATTATATGCATAATGAAGAAAATAAGTATGGGATTCATGTGACTAATAATCTGGGAGAGCAATGGCTAGTTTATGGTGATTACTCCTACTTTAATCCTTTTAATCAAACCAACCAGCAAATGCTCTTAAAAACCTTGCAAGCTTCTGCTGATGAAATATTTGAAGCCTATTACTCAGGAGTCCTACCGGAAAAAAATCAAATAGAGGACATGATCCCGCACATCACAAAATTAAATGATGAAAATAACATGGATATTGCTCCTATGTTCTATTGGGATGAAGAGAACAAACAGTTGTTACGCAGAACCAACTTGGCAAACCCTTATGACAGACATTGGACAAATAGTTGGTGGGGTTGGAGTACGTTATTATTGTTAAAAACACAATATGGTATAACCTCGACTGTGCAATTGAGTTTAAGCAAATATTTGTCTCAGTACGTACCAGAAGAATTGCAAGATAATCCTTTGGTATAAGAGCAAAGCCATAACAAGCAACTATACTCTTAATTATCGCACAATAAGGGGCACAAAATTAAAAAGGAGTTTATTATGAGTAAGGAGATTAAAAACCTGATTCTCAAAGCAGTTATTTTATTTATCAGTCTAACTGCCTTTGTTAACCATGCCGTGGCGATGAATCTATTAGGAATAGGGCCAAATCCAAAAAATCTACCTAAAGACGATGATGTAAGAGCTACTTTTAATCATTGTAAATCCTGTGATAAATCAACTACTCCTCCTTTAGTCATTACAACTCCTGTACCCATTATTTATTATCCAGGGTGTCGTCCAATCCAATCATGCGATGCTTATGGCCACTGCGAACAAAAAGAAGATTGTTACTAAATTTAATAAACCTGTGAACCTTTGCTGAAACTATATACCTCTTATCGCCGCGAGGGTATAATTATCATTTTAGCCCTTTAATTGTACAGTTTAGGATTTAGGTCATGTCTCATAATGCTCCCCTGGTACTCATGATTCTTGATGGCTGGGGCTATAACGAAAATGATAGATACAATGCGATTGCAAAAGCCCATACCCCTCAATGGGATGAATGGTGGCAAACCTGCCCTCATATTCTTTTGCAGGCCTCTGGCTTGCCTGTTGGTTTACCTGATGAGCAAATGGGTAATTCAGAAGTTGGGCATATGCATATTGGTGCTGGTCGAGTGATACAACAAGACTTTACTCGCATTAATGAAGCAATAAAGAACGGAGAATTCGCTAAAAATGCAGTTTTCCATGAAGTAATTGACCAATTGCAGAAAACAGAAAAATCGCTTCATATCATGGGGTTACTCTCTTCGGGCGGAGTGCACAGTCACGAACAACATTTGTTTGCTTTACTTGCCCTTTGTAATCAAAAAAAATTCAGATCCGTCCATCTGCATTTGTTTCTTGATGGCCGAGATACTCCCCCACAAAGCGCTCTTGATAGCCTGAAATACCTGAATGAAGAACTTGCCAAACACCCTGTTGCAACCATTAATTCGATTTGTGGTCGATATTATGCGATGGATAGAGATAAACGTTGGGAGAGAGTAGAACCTGTTTATAATTTATTAACACAAGGCAAAAGTGAACGCCAGTTCCCTGATGCTGAAACTGCAATTCATTTCTATTACAAAAATAAAGTTTCTGATGAGTTTGTTCCACCTACCCTTATAGGAAAAGGGCATTCTATACAAGATGGTGATGCCGTCCTGTTTTTCAATTTTCGTGCTGACAGAGCAAGGCAATTAACTACTACATTTCTTGATCCTTTGTTTAAAGGATTTGAAAGAAAAACACGGCCAAAGCTATCCTATTTTGTCTCTATGACCCAATACGACAAAAATTTATTGACCACAATAGCATTTCCACCTGCTCCTTTAAATAATACCTTGGGTGAGGTATTGTCTTCTCATGGCCTCAGTCAATTACGTATTGCTGAAACTGAAAAATATGCTCACGTTACCTTTTTCTTTAATGGCGGGTGTGAAAGTGTTTTTACGAATGAAGAACGCATTATGGTACCCTCTCCTCAAGTGGCAACTTATGATCTGCAACCAGAAATGAGCGCACCTGAATTAACTAAAACTCTGATAGCCGCTATCAATAGCCGAGATTATAATGTCATTATTTGTAATTATGCCAATGCGGACATGGTTGGACACACGGGAAATTTTGAAGCTACTGTTCAAGCTATAGAATGCCTCGATCAGTGCATGCATCAGGTTTGGCAAGCCCTTAAAAACAATGGAGGTAAATTATTGATCACAGCTGATCATGGAAATGCCGAAGAAATGTTTAACGAATCAACAAATCAAGCTCATACAGCACATACCAGTGATCCGGTTCCTTTTCTTTATGTAGGTGGGGGCTGGCACTTCATTCATTGTGAAGGAAGTTTAATTGATATAGCACCTTCTTTACTTACATTATTAGGGATAACCCCGCCTTCGGAAATGACTGGACGTATCCTTCTGGAAAAAAACCATGCGCATGCCTAGCCTTCCTAACTGTTTATCTAGTACTCGTCTTGGTTTGGCACTTGTGCTCATTCTATTTTTTTGTAATGGCCTTGAGGCAAAAACTGCTCCAAATTCTATCACTCAAACACAAGCCAAACTAAAACAGTTAGATGCCAAGATTAACAAACTAAAGCAAGTTTTAGCCAATGCACAGGATAAACGGATTGTTCTAAACCAGGAACTGGGCAGCACGGAAAAACAAATTGGAGAAGGAATACGCAAGCTAAGAATCATACAAGCCAATATGTCCGCAAAAGAAAAAAGCATTGCCGAATTGCAAGGAAAAATAAGTCACTTAAATGAACGATTACTAGCTCAACAGGAAATGCTGGCAAACCATGTCAGGGCACGTTATCAGATGGGGGAATACCAACCTTTGAAATGGCTCATTAATCAAGATGAGCCTTTTAAGATCAACCGAATTTTAACCTATTATCAGTATATAATCAGATCTCGTCAGCAGTTGATTGATGAAATTGCTCGAACCCGACAAAATCTTAACGACAGTAAAACCAAGCTTGGGAATGAACTTGCAGAAAACAAGCAGCTGCAATTTAAGTTATCACAAAATCAACAACAGCTAGAGCAAAATAAAAGATACCATAGCACGCTGATTCAATCCATTGATAATGATATACAAAATAATCAACAATCCTTAAAAGATTTTCAAAAAGATAGGGACAATTTATCTCATCTCTTGAAGTCATTATCTCAACAAAGTGTCATTCAAAGCGGCAGACCGATCACTGGAATGCGCAAAAAATTGCCGTTACCAATCCAAACCACACATAGATCTTTACGTAGAATGAATCAAGGGGTGACATTTTTTGCCGATGAAGGCTCCATAGTTACTGCTGTTTACCCAGGAAAAGTCGTCTTCAGTGATTGGCTAAAAGGTTATGGTTTGCTTCTTATTATTGACCATGGCCACGGGTTTATGACTTTATACGCACACAATCAATCTCTCTTCAAACGCAAAGGGCAAATCGTCCAACAAAACGAGCAAATCGCAAGCGTAGGCCATACCGGTGGAATTAAGCAAAACGGTCTATACTTTGAGATAAGACAAAGAGGAAAAGCGGTCAATCCGTTAGACTGGTTGTCTTAAAGCTTAGCCGCTGGCATTTAAATTGCATAATTAAGAATACGCAGGTGGCTAATTTCATGGCCTTGCATCTGAGGAGATTGCTATGGTTATTAAGAAACTATTTTCCGGTTCTTTGGCATTGGTTTATGCCCTAACTCTGATGCTGCCTTTGACCGTGTTTTCGGCTGAAGAAACAAACTCAAATTATTCTAATACAAAACGAATTCCGTTGGAAGATGTACAACGATTTTCTAATGCCATCGGTGAAATAAAGAAATACTATGTGAAACCAGTTGATGATAAAGAATTATTTGATAACGCAATTCGCGGGATGCTAACCGGTCTTGATCCGCATTCCAGTTATCTCAATGAAGAGGAATTCAAGGAATTGCAAACATCAACCAGTGGTGAATTTGGTGGTTTAGGTATTGAAGTCACCATGGAAGAAGGTATTGTTAAAGTAATCACCCCCCTTGTAGACACTCCCGCATTTAAAGCGGGGATCAAATCAGGTGATTATATTATTAAACTGGGTAAAGAGTCAGTTCAAGGTCTTTCTCTTAAAGACGCTGTTAATTTAATGCGCGGCAAACCTGGTACTACTATAGAATTAACCATCTTGAGAAAAGGGGTAAACAAACCTTTAACTTTTGACTTGATCCGTGAAGTTATTCAAATAAAAAGTGTAAAAAGCAAAATGTTAAGCGAAGGTTATGGTTACATTCGTTTAACTCAATTCCAAGCTTTAACTGGCAAAGACATGATTAAAGCAATAGAACAATTAAAACAACAAGCCGGTGGCAAATTAAAAGGATTAGTATTGGATTTAAGAAATAACCCTGGAGGTTTACTTGATTCAGCTATCCAGGTATCCGATGCTTTTCTTGGCAATGACAAGGCAGGTAAGCAAGAAATGATAGTCTATACGGAAGGCAGATTACCTGGTTCCAAATTTACTGCCCTGGCTAATCCAGGGGATGTATTGGACAATGCCCCTATCGTTGTTTTAATCAATAATGGTTCCGCTTCTGCTTCAGAAATTGTCGCTGGGGCATTAAAAGATAATAAAAGAGCTATCATCCTTGGTACAAAGAGCTTTGGAAAAGGATCTGTTCAAACCGTGTTACCTCTTGATGGCAAAACCGGAATAAAATTAACCACAGCACTTTATTACACCCCATCAGGAGTCTCCATTCAAGCCAAAGGAATAATTCCTGACATCATTGTAGAAGAAGTAGACGTTCCTAAAAATGCCGTCAAAAAAGACACTCTGGCTGGTTTTACTGAAGCTGACCTGAATGGGCACTTGATTAACAAAGATAATTCAGAAAACACTGAGTCTAAAAACAACCAAATTCAAACAGGAGATTTAATACACGAGGATTATCAATTATATGCTGCGCTCACCGTATTGGAAGGCATGGCGTTAGCTAATAGGTAATGACAAATTAGACCATCCCGCCTGAAATCATCGGTTCATTGTAAATCGATGATTTCAGGTTTTATTTTCTATCTAGACCGTATGAATCTCGCCTTTTTTCACAGTTTTTACTTCAGATTTGGTAAATAAAGAACCCTTATCATCCAAAACCATGGTTCCCATTACCCCGCTTCCATTGGCAATATCATGGAGTTGATGAACGACTTCCTCGCTTGTAACAGAACCTTGTGTTCTTATCGCCATCACTATGCTTTTATTCAAAAGCTGAAATAAATCAAATGCATAACCTGCTTCAGTTACAGGATAATTTAAATAATTTTGTTTAAATTGATTAATAAAATCAGGCTGCATCTCATGAGAATCAACATACCATTGACCTTCAAATACCTTTACCACTTCTGGAGTAGCGCGCTCAACTATACTGGTAATAGGTACATGCAGTTTATCTACTCCCATTTGTTCTTGTATTAATTTGATATCATCAGGTGATGCCATTACCAAATACATATCCGCATTTTTGCTTTTAATTCTGTTAGTTAATCCTGAAAAATCCTTATTCCCGGGTTCAAAAAACTCAGAGGCAGCCACATCAATGTGAGAATCAGCCTGCAATTCTTTTATAACACTATGTGTCAAAACGGTTGAGGAAGGTTGATTTGCCGTAATAATTCCCAAGTGATGAACCTGCTGACGTTTTAATTCGTTAACCAAAACCCTGGCCTGTTCATAAACTGGATTCCAGACAATAAAATTATTCCTGCCGTCTGCAACTTCAGAATCATTAGTCAGACTGAAATGAATCAAATTATTTTTCTTAGCAATGGGGGCTGCTATTAACCCAGTTTCCTTCCCTCCCGTTACCAATACATTAATATGATGGGTATTAATAAATTTTTGCAGCACAAGAGCAGCATTCTTATTTTTAGAAAGTTGATCCAGAGTATAAAAGTAATAATGAATATTAGAGGACTGCAACTGTTCACTGCCCATCTCCATTGCAGCTAAAATATTTCTTCCAATAAAAGCAGAATGGCTGGAAAACGGAGCATAGATGCCTATATGAACATCTACCTGGTGTTTATCCTTTGTACCAATTTGAGATTCATGAGCATAGGAAAAATTGACAAGAATGAGCGCAATAACAAACACAAAGAATGATAGAGTTGATCTGGGCAAGAAATAGGGCATTTTCTTCTTCCATGGGTTAAACCTTAAAAACATTCTGCAATGAATAATAAAAAAATACAATCATTATCATTTCGTAAAAATCATAATAGATTTTATGGTTAAACTGATATTCTGTTGGGAATCCTGCAAGATTGTGAGATAATATCTGCCCAATTAATGATCACTGCGAAATTATGAACATTACCAGGTTACTCTCAATTTTTACCAGCTTCTTTCTTTTGAGCCCAACATACGCCAGTATTGATTCCTATTTTAGTCATATAAAAAAGGATTCCAGTGCGCTTTATGCTTTTTTTAAAACGATGCCCAAAGGTGGTGAGTTACATTATCATTTGGCTGGGGGAGCCTATCCTGAAACCATGCTGGCACTTGCCGCAAATGGCAACTACTGTCTGGATAAACACACCTTTGCGGTAAGTAAAGATTCTTCTCATTGTGATGGAGTTAATATTAAAGAAGTCTTCAACTACCCTGAACTCTATTCCAACATAATTAAAGACTGGTCTATGAAAGATTTTATACCGGGCAGAGAATCAGGCCATGATCATTTTTTCAATGGATTTATCAAATACATGCCCATAGTTTTTGACTATCAACCTCAATTGCTTGCAGATATTGTTCAACGTGCCGCCCAGCAAAAAGAACAATACCTGGAAATTATGACAATCCCGGACAATGCCCACTCATTAACTTATGGGGATTTAATCAAAGATATTCCTTCGTATGACCAAAAAAGACGCTTGTTATTAGCAAATAAAGATTTCCAAAACAACATAAAAAATACTGTTTTGGAAAGTGACCGAATTCTTGCTAAAGCATCACAAGAATTAGGCTGCAACGACAACCCTGCTTCCGATTCCTGTCGTGTAAAAATTAAATTTCTCTATTATGTACTTAGAGAGCAGCCCGTTGATAACGTCTTTGCTCAAGCCTTGAACGCGTTTGAGGCTGTATCCAAGTCCAAGGAGAATTTAATTGGAGTAAACCTGGTGCAACCAGAAGATGGGATTATTTCTTTGCGTGATTACCACAAGCACATGTCCATCTTTGAATATCTGCATCGAATGTACCCGAATGTTCCCATTACCTTACATGCCGGAGAATTATCTCCCCAGGCAGTGACACCAGAAAATCTGAGTAATCATATTCGTGATGCCCTGCTGATTGGCCACGCGCAAAGAATTGGCCATGGCGTGGATATCGGCTATGAAAACAACTCAGAAGATACCTTAAAATACATGGCTAACCATCACATACCTGTTGAAATAAACCTGATTAGTAATTTAAAAATTCTGAATATATCCGGCGACAATCATCCCCTTAATTATTATCTTACTCATAATGTACCAGTCGTTTTATCCACTGATGATGAAGGGGTGCTAAGAACAGACTTAACTCAACAATATGTAGAGGCAGCCAAAGAACATGGTCTTAATTATCAGCAATTAAAACAAATTAATAGAAACACATTAACTTATTCCTTCTTACCTGGAAAAAGTATATGGGCTAATGCCGATAAAGCCGAATTGGTTCCTGATTGTCATGATCTTGGAAGCAAAAGCTGTCAAAAATTTATTGCGCACAACGAAAAAGCAAAATTGCAATGGAATCTGGAACAACAATTAATCGCCTTTGAGAAGAATTACTAAACTAATTTGCAAAAAAATGAGTCCATATTAGGAGAAATGCGCAATATAATTTCATTATGCACTAATATGGGACTCATAATCCAAGGTTCTATTGATCCAAAAATAACATCAACGCCTTTTGTACATGCATCCTATTCTCACTCTGTGTAAAAATGATAGATGATGCGCTATCGGGTAAAGTGGTAGAAACTTCTTTTCCCCTTTCCATAGGCATGCAATGCATAAACACCGAATCGGGTTTTGCATGGGACATTAACGTTTCATTAACCTGAAACCCTTTAAAAGTCTTGTCCGCTTCAGGATTATCAAATCCCATACTAGTCCACACATCAGTATAAACAGCATCCGCTTGCTTCACGGCCTCCTCTGGTTTATCAAAACAAGAAATCATTTGATTCCCTATCCTGCTTTGGGCTTGCTTTACAATAGCCTCATCAGGTTGATTTGATTTAGGGCAACAATATTGAACCGTGACACCTAACTGAGGTGCCAAAAGCATCAAACTATGCAAAACATTATTGCCATCCCCTATGTAAGCCAGGGTTAATCCTTTCAAAGCACCAAATTGTTCTTCAAGACTTAATAAGTCAGCAAGAATTTGACAAGGATGATGTAATGCAGAGAGACCATTAATAAGAGGAATTTTTGAGTATGCAGCCATTTCTTTTAAAATCTTGTCGTCATGTGTTCTAACCAT
Organism: Legionella pneumophila subsp. pascullei; assembly: GCF_900637585.1. Lineage (NCBI taxonomy): Bacteria > Pseudomonadati > Pseudomonadota > Gammaproteobacteria > Legionellales > Legionellaceae > Legionella > Legionella pneumophila. Next base: position 557,670 of record NZ_LR134380.1, on the reverse strand, counting down.
TACGAAATCAGCGTAGCCATTTAAAACTCGAGCCATATCAGCCGGAGTCTCCTGCTTTCTTAAGTTACTGATGCTTTCGACAACGATACCCCCCATACTCTGAATCGCTAAGGCAAAACTCAAACGGGTTCTAAAGGAAGGTTTTTCAAAAATCATCACTAAACTTTTATTGGCAAGTGCCTGATTATATAATTTTGGCTTTTGTTTTATTGCTCTGGCCTGACTTAAAATCAATTGAATTTCTTCCCTTGCCAACTCAGTGCCAGTAAGAAAATGCCTTGGCTTGTAATCAACGGCAGAAAATGGAGTGTCTGTATCCTTATGAGCAACAAAATCAACAGCCTCACTGCCCGTCTCCAGTCCAAAAATAGCTTGTTGCAAATTAATGACAAAAGTATTGGTCTTCACTTCATTAATTGTAGATAGATTGTTGTGAGATTGAATTTTATCAAGACTATCGTCTTGAGTTTCAATAGAGCTTGTATTAGTCGAGGTGGAGAAAGACATTCTTAGCCTCCTTTTAATAATTCAGTCAGTGAACATTGTTTTTCTATTGCTTCTGCAATCCATAACCCAACTTGATGATGTGCATCACGAAAAGGAGTACCCTTCATCACTAATGACTCCAGAATGGCAGTCGCATCAAGATAACCACTTTGAGCTTGAGTTCTCATTAACGGGGTATTAAAAATCAGACTTTGCAAAAAAGGAGTGATCATTTGCAGACAAACGACTATCGTATTAATCGTATCAAACAATCCCTCTTTATCCTCTTGCATGTCTTTGTTGTAAGCTAGGGGCAGGCCTTTCATTACCGTTAAAATAGCCATTAAATGACCATAAACTCGCCCCGATTTACCACGAATCAATTCAGGAACATCCGGATTTTTCTTGTTAGGCATCAGTGAAGAGCCTGTAGCAAACGCATCATCCAAAGTAACAAAATTAAATTCCTGGGTAGACCACAGAATCAAGTCTTCACATAATCTGGAGAGATGCATCATGATCATTGCGGCAACACTGCATAATTCAATGACAAAATCTCTGTCACTGACCGCATCAATAGTATTAGGAATAATCCCTGTAAATCCCAGGGATTTCGCTACCCATTCTCTATCAAGAGGTAAGGTACTTCCAGCCAGTGCCCCGGCCCCCAAGGGAGAATAATTCATGCGTTTAAACCAATCCTCTAGTCTGCTCTTATCCCGACTAAACATGGATTGATACGCGTTAAAATAAGTCCCTAACGTGACAGGTTGGGCTTGCTGTAAATGAGTATATCCTGGCATTAAATCTTGTTGATGTTTACTGGTGAGATCATCAAGACAATCGATAAGCCCCGTTAAAAGTTCATTAATGAGATAGCCTTTATCTCTCGTATATAAACGAAGATCCAAAGCCACTTGATCATTGCGACTGCGGCCAGTATGTAATTTTTTACCCAACTCGCCTAATTTTTGAGTCAGGAGTTGTTCAATAAACATATGTATGTCTTCTTCATCACGTTCATTAAATGAATATTGACCTTGCTTTATCTCACTTCTGATTTCTTCAAGAGCAGAAAAAATCGCCTGGCTTTCAGCTTCTGTTAAAATCTTCTGTTTAGCTAATTGCTTCACATGAACCTGACTGCCATTAATGTCCTGCTCAAAAAGCACATGATCAAAAGACAATGAAGCGTTGAACTGATTCACGCGGCTATCCAAAGATTTCTTAAATCGTCCTCCCCATGTTTTATTAGTCATAATTCCCTCCCTGGTGTACCTGGCTATAGATTTTAGCGGATAAAGAAAAGAGGTTAATGAATCCTTCAGCATCCTTTTGGTTGTATACATTATCCTCTTCAAAAGTAGCTAATGCTGGATGATGCAGGCTATAAGGAGAGTGCATGCCAGCAGGAATAATATTTCCTTTGAATAACTTTAACTTAACACGACCTGAGACATGCTGCTGTGTCACATCAATGAATGCATCCAAAGCCTGTTTGGTTTGTGAAAACCATCTTCCTTCATAAACTAAATTGGCATAAGTTTGCTGCAAAGATTGCTTCAAATGTAACGTTGAACGAGTGAGACATAAACTCTCAAGAAGTTTATGTGCTTTATAAATCACTGCAGCAGCAGGTGCTTCATAAATCCCTCGAATCTTCATCCCAACTAATCGATTTTCAACAATGTCTGCTACACCAATACCATGCTGGCCTGCCTTTTGATTTAATGTATTTAAGAGATCAACTGGAGAAAGTACTTGTTCATTTAAGGCGACAGGAACGCCTTTTTTGAAATCAAGAATAATCATTTCCTCTTCATCAGGGGTCTGCGATACAGGACTGGTCATTAATAAGACATCATCAGGCATCTCCTGCGATGGATCTTCAAGCACGCCCCCCTCATGAGAAATATACCAAATGTTATGGTCTCGCGAATAAGGCGATTTGGGAGTCACTGGCACCTCAATACCATGTGCTTCAGCATAAACAATCGCTTCCTGTCTTGACTTAATATCCCAACTTCTCCAGGGAGCAATAATCTCAAGCTGAGGTGCTAGAGCCTTAATCGAATATTCAAAACGCACTTGATCATTTCCTTTGCCGGTGGCCCCATGTGCAACGGCATTGACTTGTTCTGTCAAAGCAATTTCAACAAGTTTTTGAGCAATTAAAGGTCTTGAAATGGTGCCCAAAAAGTATTGATCTTCATATAAAGCCCCTGATTTTACCAAAGGCCAAAGATACTGAATTACAAATTCATTCTTCACTTCGACAACATACGCCTTGGATGCGCCACTTTTGAGCGCTTTATTTTTTATAGCATCAAGATCTTCCTGTTGTCCTAAATCACAAATAACAGCGATTACTTCAGCATGTTCATAGTGCTCTTTAAGCCAAGGGATCATGATGGAAGTATCCAAACCACCGGAATAAGCTAACGCAATTTTTTTTATAACCTTTTTCATAATATTTCCCCCTGGTAAAACTGCTGTAGATATATAATAGGATCAGACACCTCTTGGGTTTTAAAGTCTGCAATTAGTTTCCCTTGCTTTACGACCAATAAGCGCTCTGCAATATTGGATAAAAAAAACAAATCATGAGAAGCGATAAGCATGGTTATTTTTAGCGTCTTCACTGTATTTAATAGAGCAATGACATCATTAGTGGTCGCCATATCAAGCCCAGAAGTCGGTTCATCACAAAGCAATAAATCCGGTTTCATCATTAAGCTTCTAGCCAGGGCGACACGTTGTTTTTGCCCTCCAGACAATCCTTTTGGGTAAGAATGTGCTTTATCTGACAAACCTAACATAGCAAGTAAAGCCCAAGCGTTTACCATATGGTCTGCGGTTTTATCATGGAGACTCGGCGCATAAATTAGGTTATTGAGTACTGTCATGTGCGGAAATAATTGAAAATCCTGAAACATAAATCCGCTTTTTGCTTCACACTGGATAGAGCCTGAATCGATTGACTCCAATTGTTGTATGCATCTCAATAAAGTTGTTTTTCCACTGCCAGAAGGCCCTACCAAACCGACAATACTGTTTGCTTGAATACTTAAATTAATCTCATCAAGCACTTGGGTATTGCCGATTTTTTTAGATGCGTTAATGACTTGCAACATAATGCCCCCTTTTTTCGATTTTTTTACCCAGTGATTCAAGGAGTAATACCAAACTGTAATAATAGAAACCCGTGATACATAAAGGCATAAAATAAGTAAATTGTTGTGCTGCCAACGTTTGGGCCTGACGCATTAAATCCATGCCTCCAATAGTGGAAATCAAGGCTGTTTCTTTTAACAAAGCGATCATTTCATTGATCATTGCGGGAAAAATATTTCTTATCACTTGAGGTAAAATAATATCTTTCCATAAGTAAAAGGTAGGAATTTGCAGCGTAAGGGCTGCTTCAAATTGCCCCTTGGGTAAACTCTCAATTCCGGATCTTAAAATTTCAGCGAAATAAGCTGAACTATTTAAACCAAAAGCAACAATTCCAGCTACTAAAATACTTGGTCGCATACCTAATAAAACGGGGACTGCGAAATAAATAAAGCTTAATTGCAAAATGAGTGGTGTGCCTCTCAATATTGATATGAATCGGTTTATAAAAAAACAAGCAACTCCTTGATGTCTGCAAATCGACAAGAGAGTTCCTAGTAATACGCCAATCAGCATACCTCCTGCTAATAACTGCATAGTTAAAACTATTCCTTTGCCAATGAAAAACAGATTTTGAACCATCTCCGTCATATTGACCCCTTAATCCAAATGGATTCTAGCTTTTGAATTTCACCCTTCGCTTTAAGATTTTCCAATGCGGAATTGATTTCATCCGTTAGAGGAGAACCTTTTTTTAAAACCACACCATAACCTTCATTAGCTTTCGCTATGATGGAATAAGATAGTCCCCGATATTTTTTGCTATAAACACTTCCTTGTGCACCATCCATAAGGACAACATCAACATGGCCAGCGATTAAGGCTTCTATCGCTTGATTGTTATTGTCCAAAGCCGTAATTTCAGCTTTCGGAAAATGTTGATGAAGCCATATTTCCATAACACTACCCAGTTGGACTGCTATTTTTTTCCCTGTTAATTGCGAGATCTCTTTCACTGGCTGTGAAGTATCAAAAACTGCTGCCATTCCTTCAAAATAATAAGGTTTGGAAAAATCAAAATTTTTCTTACGTTCCTCTGTAATAGTAATTGTTGCAATTGCAAGATCATCCTGGCCTGAATTCACTGCAGGCAAAACCGCACTAAACTGCATGTTGTCAAAAACGGCTTCTTTGCCCAACTCTTTGGCGATCAACTTAGCCAAATCAATATCAAATCCTTGTATTTCTCCATTTTCAATATATTCAAAAGGTGGATATTCTGCTGAAGTGGAGAAACGCAATATATTTTGGTTTTTTTGCTCACTACAACTAGATATAAGTATAAAAAAACTGATAAACGACAAAAGAAAAATGTTTTTCATTGAATATGAATCCGATATTTATTCGTTTTATGAATATACCTGATCGGGATTTGTACTGTCAAGAAAAAATGGATATAATTTCAATTTCAGTAATATATATTCAATTGAATTAATAGCAGGGAGAAAGCAATTGACTCATGATGCCTTATTGGATGATTTGATTTTATCGATAGTACAAACTGAAAGTATTGCGGAACAAAGTGATTTACAGCACAGTTTAAAAAAAAGGGGGTATGAGATTCCCCAAGCAACGCTTTCTCGTCGCTTAAAAAAAATGAAAATAGCAAAAGTATCCGGTTATTACAAAATCATTGATTACAATCAACCTGGCTTACCTCTGGTTCTAAATGTCCAGGTTTCTGATTTTGGGCTAATCATTCTGCAAACTCATCCTGGTAATGCAAACAGTCTTGCTTATTATATAGACCGTAAATACGTTTCTTTCAGTATAAAAGAGTCTTCGCATTCAGGGATTTTAGGAACTATTGCAGGAGACGACACGGTCTTGCTTATTATTAAAAGTAAGTCTGATCAACAAAAAGTCCATGATATTTTAATGAAAGAATTCCCGTATTTATTTGCTTCGTAGCTAGAATTTTAATTTTGAATAATGGGGAAATACTTCGCTAAAACAAAGAACAACCATCAAAAGGTGAAAAGTGTCATATCAAGAAATTCTTGAATGACACTCACAGTGGTTACAAAACTTTGTCCTTATATCAAAGAAAGGGATCTCGTAAAATAATTGTTGAATCCCTTTCAGGACCCGTTGATAGCATATCAATAGGGATCCCTAATATCTCTTCTATTCGCTTTAGATAAGCCCTTGCATTGGCAGGTAAATCACTCATCACAGTCACATCAGCGGTAGATTCCTGCCAGCCAGGAAGCTCTTCATAGACTGGTAGCAAATCATTGAAATCATCAGCAGCCAGAGGAGGTCGAGACAATAAATTGCCATCCTTATCTTTATAAGCCACGGCAATCCGTAATACCTCTAAACCATCGAGAACATCCAATTTGGTAACACAGAGTCCAGAAATACTATTTAACTCAATCGAGCGTTTTAATAAAACAGCGTCAAACCACCCACAACGCCTGGGCCTACCAGTTACCGCACCAAACTCCTGGCCTCGTTCCGCAATTTGTTTTCCAACTTCATCAAGTAACTCAGTAGGAAATGGGCCACCGCCAACTCGAGTGGTATAAGCTTTGGTGATGCCTAACACATAATCAATATATCGAGGGCCAAATCCCGCTCCATTAATTACTGATCCCACGCAGGTATTTGAAGAGGTAACATAGGGGTAAGTACCGTGATCAATATCTAAATAAACACCCTGAGCCCCTTCAAACAAAATGTTTTCACCTTGTTTTCTATGTTCATGCAAACAGGCTGAGACATCACAAACCATTGGCCTTAATTCTTCAGCCCATTGTAATGATTCATCCAAGAGGGATTCCAAATCAACAGCTGGTTGTTTGAAATATTGTGTTAATACGAAGTTATGATAATCCAATAATTCTGTTAATTTATTGGCAAATCGGTCTCTATGAAATAAATCACCAACTCTTAGAGCACGCCGAGCTACTTTATCCTCATAAGCAGGACCTATACCGCGACCTGTTGTTCCAATCGCAGACTTACCCATATGCGTCTCACGAGCCTTATCCAAAGCAATATGGTAAGGAAGAATAAGGGGGCAAGCCAGGCTAATGCGTAATCGCTCTCTCACATTGACGCCATTACCCTCAAGCTCCTTAATTTCATTAAGCAAGGCCTGAGGTGATAAGACCACACCATTTGCAATATAGCAGGTTACGTTAGGTCGAAGCATCCCGGATGGAATTAAACGCAGAACTGTTTTTACTCCATTGATTTTTAATGTATGGCCTGCATTATGGCCCCCTTGATAACGGACAACCACTTGAGCATCTTGTGTCAGCAAATCAACAATTTTGCCTTTGCCTTCATCTCCCCATTGTGTACCCAAAACAACAACATTCTTACCCATGATTTACTCTTTGTTTGCATACCTATAAAAATTAAAAATGCAGTTGCATTTTATGAGAAACCCAACTGCATTTATATTAGATGGATGAAGCTAATAAATATCGAACCTGATTACAGCAAAATTTCACATTATAATTACTTTTTAGCCGCTGTACCATCATTTTTTGGCATAGCTTGTTTGAAATAATCAAAAAATGAACTGCTTTGATCCAATACTAAAATATCCTTTTTGCTATGAAAACTGGCTTCATAGGCTAACAAGCTTTTGTATAATGCAAAAAAATCAGGGTTTTGACTGTAAGCTTTGGAATAAATAGCAGCTGCTTGCGCTTCACCAACCGCTCTAATTCGCTGAGCATTACTTTTAGTTTTAGCCAATAAAACCGTAACATCAGCATCTGCTTTCGCTTGGATCTGTTCTGCGGCAGCTTGCCCATCTGCTCTATGCCTGTTTGCAATTTTCTGCATGTCCGCTCTCATGCGTTGATAGATAGCATTACTGGTATTGGAAGGCAGTTCAATGCCTTTAATACGAACATCAACCACTTTAATACCTAATTCACCAGCTTGCTTCTCAGCCGCATTACGCAGTATTTCCATAACGTCATCACGCCCTCCTGAAACAGCATCGGATATCGTACGCTTACCAAATTGGGCCCTTAGTAAGGTATTTAACTGTTGCTCTAACAAAGTTTCAGCTTTAAATTCATTACCGCCTGTCGATTTAAAATATTGTGCCAAATCTGAAATTCGCCATTTCACATAATAATCAACCATGACATCTTTTTTCTCTTTAGTCACAATGCGGGTCGATTTGATATCCATAGTTTGGATACGTGTATCGAAAATTCGCACACTTTCGATAAAAGGGGTTTTAAAGTGAAGACCAGGATTTAGCACTTTCACTGCGTCAGTTTGAGGATCTTTTACCAAACGCCCTAATCTTAAAATAATACCCTGCTGTCCTTGTGTCACAGTAAAAACACTGGTAAACAAAAGCACCAGTACTAAAAAGATTAAGACACCCAATGTCGTTTTAAATGCATTCATTCTCAATCTCTCCCTTGACTGTAAGTTGGTCTTGTGAGATCTCTTCCAGAAAGAATCAAGTTGTCCTCCTCATCACTGACATTCGTACCGCTTTTGATGGCCTTTAGATTTTCAGATTGCGGAACATATTGATTACCAAGTAATTTATCTAACGGTAGATACAATAAGTTTCCTGCTTTACTGTCAACAATAATAGTACTGCTCTTATTCATTACTTTTTGCATAGTCTCCAGATACATTCGTTTAGCCGTAACTTGAGGGGTTGCATTATATTGAGGAAGCAAGGCTAAAAATTCTGCTACTTCTCCCTGTGCGGTCAACACGATTTGCTTCGAATAAGCTTCTGCTTCCTGTTGAATACGACTTGCTCTACCTTCTGCAATAGGCACTACTTTGGCTGCATAAGCATAAGCCTGTTCCTTAAAACGTTTTTCATCTTCTTGAGCCTTAATGGCGTCATCAAAAGCATCCTGAACACTTTCTGGAGCTCTCGCAGGTTGGGGTGACACATTAACAATTAAAATTCCGGTCTTATAGCTATCCAAAGTTTTCGTCAGAGTTTCTTGTACTCTGCCTCCCCAAACTTCTCGACCTTCAGTTATTATCTGATCCAGGGTTGTAGTGCCTACAACCTGCCTCAAAGCACTGGAAGTTGCCTGTTGTAAGCTTTCCTCAGGATTTGCGACATTAAATAAATATTCACTTAAATCATTAATGCGGTACTGGACAGCCAAAGAGACCGATACTAAGTTTTCATCACTGGTAAGCATTTGAGCAGAGTAGGAGTAATCCAACACCCTATCCACATTCATAACGATCTTTGATGAGATAAAACGAGGAATCCAATGAGGGCCAGGACCAACTGTTTCTGCGTATTTACCAAAACGGAGTATCACAGCTTGCTCTGCAGGATCCACAATAAAAATACCAGAAAGAGCCCAAAGAATAAAAGCTATTAATAAAACCGTCACAGCAAGCAAACCACCACTGGAACCGCCTGACGAATTATTGTTTGATTTGCCTGTGCCTCCAAAAAATGTCTTCTTCAATTTTTCCTGAATACGTTTAAGAGCTTCATCCAAATCCGGAGGTTGATTTTTACCCGACCATGGATCTTTGCCCTTCTCTGGCTCATTCCACCCCATGTACTACTCCTAGCAATTTCAAATGAATTTAGGATTTTATGGGGTATATGAAGTTTAAGCAAGTAGATACTTCAGGACTTGTATATTGAAATTAAGCAACAAGCCCTCTGGTCTTGGCAATTATCTGGAAATACTCATGATGTTTTTTAAACCCTCGCAGGTCACAAGGATGCCTGTCGAAGGTTCAAGATAAAAATATTGACATGAATTATTTTAGGACAACTCTTGGAGAGTTCTGTTGCGACTCAATATCCTCATGTACTCTCGGTATCGGGTTAAACATTTCATTCAACACAATTCTGGTACGGCTGGTTGGATGATTTTTAGAATACCGAAGCACTGTATCCCAATCACAATTTCCTTCAGCGATCATCCAGCGCATAGTACTCCAACGATTGGTAATCATTTGGCTGTCATAAGCTTGGGTGTATCGTCTGACAAATTCGGCATAGAGTTTCAGTGGGTTCCTCTCTGAACGTAGATTTTCCGTAGCGGTAGTTGATAATGATGAAACATTTTCGCTGGCAAAAGAAGGATCACTGTATTTTCTCGTTACCAATTCTTCAACAATAAGGGCCGCCTCACTGGGAACACCAAATAAATGGCGAATAGAACTCCCCCATGAATGATCGGCATAAACTATATTATGTAAAGCACTTTCTCTTAGATGACAACGCTCAACAAACGCATCGACCAATTGAGGCTTATCTGACAAATATGTACTGACCGCTTTTAACAAAGCCACCCTGTTACTGCTTAACAAATTTCGCATTTTTTCATTACGAGGCGGCTCAGCACCACGGCATATTAGCATGGCTATCCCACGCAGGGCATCTGCCTTATCATTTTCATTAGTCATGCGTTCACACAACTCTTCTACTGCTGTATGGCCAGTTTGTTTGTCTTCGAATAAATGATTGTTTTCGGATTCAAGAGACAAACTTTGAGTCGGTAACTCTAGTAAAGCCGCCAGTGCATTTATTTTGCCCAAACGAGCAGCTAAAATGACTGGCGTGTCTCTCATGCTACCCAGGGGATTTGTCAATTGCGCCCCCATGCTGGCTAATAAGGTAATGCCCTCCGAATAATCCAAAACAACAGCCTGGTGAATAGGCTGGAAAGGAACATAGGCAGAGGATCTTAAGGTTGTCGCGTGTACAATGGGATTCCTGGCTAAAATGGCAATTAATAGTTCCTTGCGTTTAGTATCTAATGCTAAAGACAACAAAGTGCGCCCATAACCATCCCGCTTATCCACATCAAAAAAATATCGCTTTACGTGGCTAAAAGACTCTTCGATTTTTTTCCTTACTTTAGACAAAATACCCAAAACATCAGTTTTTTCACTCTCATTGGGTGTGAAATTATTTTCATCCACTCCCAACAGATGGAGTGCCAAAGAAATTTTTCCAGCAATAATTGCCTGGTGTAACGGCTCACCAACATTTACATCTTTAGCCTTGTGAAGGATAAAATCTATTTTGGCAAGCAAATCCTTATTTGTATCGTCTAGACCGACCTTAGGTTCAGAATATTGTTCGACCAAATAATTTAAAACAGTCATTTGAGAACCATTGGGCAACCAAAATAATTTTTCTAAATAATTTTTATCTTCTTCCAACTTCTTTTGAATAAACTCTTTAAATTGCTCTAATTCCATCTGTAGAATCTTATTCATTTCACTTACAAAATCCATAATAATACTTCCTTATTTATAAACTATTTATAGGACACCAATATTACACAATGGACAATGGAAGATCAAAATATTGTTAACTCTTTTTAATCTTGTCAACCACTTCCTGATTCAAATTCTCAGCAATCAATTTCAACAATTTAACCGTGTTATCGTAATCTCTTTTATCAAATATCCCAGCATGTTGATGTGCATATCGAATAGGGATACCTATGTTGACAACAGGAACGCCCATGCCTGAGGATTGAACCTTGGAACCATCTTCGCCATATCCTGGCTCCACCTCAAGTTGTAGAGGAATATTATTTTTGCTAGCAAGTTCGATTATCCAGTTAATTAATTCCTGATGGGGAATCATTGATCGATCATAAACAAACAAGGATGGTCCTTTCCCCAAGCCAATTCGCCCTTTTCTATCCGCCAACAGCATTGGATAATCGTCAGCGATTCCCACTTCAACATTAATTGCGATATCTGGATGAGTAGCTTTGTATACTGTACTGGCACCCCGCATGCCAACTTCCTCTTGCACTGTGGCAGCAACATATAATTGATTGGGTTGTTGTTTCACTGCCGCCAGAATGTCACTAATGACAGCTAACCCTATGCGATCATCCAAAGCCTTGCCTAAAAATCTGTTCTTGCTTAATTGGCTAAATTCACTTACTGGTGTGACCTCAAGTCCAGGTTGGATTGCAAATTCCTTCTGAGCTTGTTCTTTATTTTCTGCGCCAACATCTAAAAACAGGGCATTGATATCAGGGGACCCTAACATTTTTTTATCACCTAACAAATGCGGGGAATCCATACCAGAATAAGCTAATACAGGTCCTTTGGGTGTTGAAATTGTCCAGCGTTGAGCATAGATGACCGAGTTTGCAATCCCACCCAAAGGGATAACTTTCAAAAAACCATCCGGTGTTATGGATTCCACCATAAACCCTGTTTCATCAAGATGTGCCATGAATAGTAATTTTGGTCCTTTGTGATTATATTTACGCTGACCGATCAAATTACCCATGCCATCGACTTTTAGCTCCGCCATGTAGGGTTGCCACTGTTTTTGCAGCAAATGGCGAACATTTTTTTCGTACCCGGAGGCACCAGGCACTTCAGTCAATTGAGCTAAAAACGACATTTCTGCTGCTGAGGCTAAAAAGGAAAAAATCAATCCGCTAATAAGAATTGCATGCTTAATCATAGGTAACTTCCTTATTTTTTTATAAAAACCAGATCCCATACCCCATGGCCTAGACGCTCACCACGCTGCTCAAATTTTGTTAACGGCCTTGAGTCCGGGCGAGGTGAGTATCCGCCCTCTTTTTGTTGGTTAAACAAGGCCGATTCTGAAGATAAAACATTTAAAATATGTTCTGCATAATCTTCCCAATCAGTAGCACAATGAATAAATCCTGATGGCCTGATTTTTTTTACTAACATTTGAATAAATTCGGATTGAATCAGTCGTCGCTTATGATGACGTTTTTTATGCCACGGATCGGGGAAAAAAATTTGAACCCCAGAAAGAGAGTTTTCTTGTATTTTGGTTTGTAAAACTTCTACTGCATCATGCATTACTACCCGCACATTATTTATCTGGTGCTCATGCAAATCCGCTACCAGACTACCAACGCCTGCTTTATGTACTTCTATGCCCAAGTAATTACATCGGGGGTTATTCATTGCCATGGTAAACAATGAGGTACCCATACCAAAACCAATCTCTACAATAGTATCCGCATCATGACGACCAAATTCTTTTGCAAAATTCCACGGAGAGGGACTATCAAATTTTAATTCATAGTCTTCAAGCCAAAGATCTAATCCTTGTTGCTGTCTGTTACTGATTCGCCCAGCGCGCAACACGTAACTTTTAATCTTACGTTGCATTACAATAACTCAATATAAAATTTCAGGATTATACTGATTTTGATTAAATATTCTACTTTTACCAGATACCTGTCTGGACAACAGCCCTGAAAAATCAGTTTTTAATGAAAACAAAGTAAAAATATTGCAATATTTGGGTTTTTTTGTTATAAAACCGCTCTTGTATTTCATATCTGGTTATTTTTTACAACGAAAGCCCGCCAAAATAAACACCATTGTAGTGCATTGGTAAGGGCTGTTAAAATTTTTTTTATCTTGGAGTAACACAATGTCTAGAGTATGTCAGGTAACTGGCAAGCGACCCATGGTTGGTCATAAAGTGTCGCACGCTAATAACAAAACCAAAAGACGCTTCCTGCCTAACATTCAGAATCATAAGTTCTGGGTTGAAGAAGAAAATCGGTTTGTCAACTTGAGATTAAGTACCAAGGGTATGAGAATTATTGACAAATTAGGTATAAAGGCAGTTCTGGATAAAATCAGAGCTAAAGGCGAAAAGATATAACAAGGGGATAAGCCATGGCAGCTGTTACAATAAAAGTGAAAATGGAATCCACAGCAGGAACTGGATACTATAAAACCACTACCAAAAATCCACGTAACCATCCTGAAAAGATGGAATTAATGATGTACGACCCTAAAGTACGCAAGCATGTGCTTTTCAAAGAGAAAAAAGTAAAATAAATTGATAGGCCCCTGATTTGGGGCTTATCACCTCTGATTATCCATTTTAAAAACCAATTTGTAATATTTCAAAACAAAGCCCTCATTTTATTAAAAAAACAGGTCATTCTACTACTTTTAAATTCAAATTAACGCCCGTAAACACTGGATAATCCTTGTGGATCGTTTAAACTGATAGATAAAGACAGTAAAAACAAAGAGGACTTGAATGAAACCGACATTGCAGATTGGTATTGGTCAACATCTCACGTTAACCCCACAACTGCAACAAGCCATAAGACTGCTGCAATTATCCACCGTTGATTTACAACAGGAAATTCAACTCGTTGTTGAGTCGAATCCTTTGCTTGAAGCCACTCCTGTTGAGGAAAAGGAAGACATCCAAATAAATACCAATCAGAACCAGGATGAATTTTCAGATTTTCAGTGGTCACAACTGTATAACAACTTAAACAAGCGCAATAATTTTGAAGATAATGATTATAATTTTGATAATCTGCACTGCACTACCACCAACTTACAAGACCATCTTAACTGGCAACTTGACCTGACGCCTATGAGCGATATTGATCGAGTCATTGCTACAACAATCATTGATGCGATTAACGATGATGGCTTTTTGACTATACCTGTTGCTGAAGTTCACGCCAGCTTAAATAGCGAGGATTTTCCTCTGGATATAGAAGAAATAGAAGCAGTGAGACACCGACTGCAGTTATTTGACCCTGTAGGATGCGCGTCTGTTAATTTAGCAGAAACACTAGTTGTTCAGCTGGAACAACTGCCACTGGAACCCAAGCTTTTGGCTACGGCCAAGAAAATCATTCTTGAAGACATTGAGTTGCTAGGACAACATAACTATAGACAACTCATGAAAAATCATCAAATAAGCGAAAAAACAATCCATGAAATATTACAAGTCATTCATAAATTAAATCCAAAACCAGGAAGTTTGATACATCAAGAGAATACTGAATATGTTATTCCCGACTTAACTGTTAAAAAGATAGATAATCAATGGAAAGTTTTTCTAAATCAAAATATTCTTCCCAGGTTGAGTATCAATAGTCAATATGCCGCTTTAATCCAACGCGCAAATAATAGTCTGGATAATCAATTCTTAAAGCATAATTTACAAGAAGCACGTTGGTTTTTAAAAAGTATTCAAAGCCGTCAGGAAACTCTTCTAAAAGTAGCAAGCTGTATCATGGAATACCAACATGGATTTCTGGAATTTGGTGAAGAAGCCATGAAACCATTAATATTGAATGATATAGCTTCTGCCTTGGATATGCATGAATCAACGGTATCAAGAGTGACAACTCAAAAGTTTATTAACACTCCTCGTGGTGTTTTTGAGTTAAAGTACTTCTTCTCCAGCCATGTCAATACTGATAGCGGAGGAGAATGCTCTTCCACCGCAATCCGAGCGGTAATTAAAAAATTAATTTCAGCAGAGAATAGAAAAAAACCATTGAGTGATAGTAAAATTGCCCAACTAATAGGCGAGCAAGGCATTAAAGTAGCAAGACGTACTGTCGCCAAATATCGCGAAGCAATGGGGATTCCCCCATCCAATGAAAGAAAGGTTATTAGTAGTTAATTAATCGGTCAACGAAAGGAGGTTTTATGCAAATCAACATTACTGGACATGGTATGGATGTCACTCCTGCACTAAGAGCATTCACTGAAGAAAAATTTGATAAGCTTGAGCGTCATTTTGATCACATCAGAGCAATTAATGTAGTATTTGATGTCGAAAAGGTAAGGCAAATAGCAGAAGCTACTGTATTAGTTACTAAAGGTGAGTTACATGCCAGTTCAGAATCAGAAGACATGTATGCTGCTATTGATACTTTGGTAGATAAATTAAATCGACAATTGATTAAGCATAAAGAAAAACTTTTAGCTCAAAGAGACAGGGATTAAATCTCATTTAAATCCAGACCTTTTTACTTTAATTTAGTATCTGCGCTTTCTCAGTGCCTTATGTAAACTCACATAAAACGAATAAAAGTTTTTTGGATAATACCATAGCACTGAGAAAGCAGGGAGGATTACTAAAATCACTTATTTAATCACTGTACCTGATACCAGAGTCATGATACATTGTACGTGCTATGATCAAAACCAAAATTAAGATAATCAACAGACTCGGTTTACATGCACGTGCCTCAGCGAAATTTGTCTCGACAGCAGCAAAATTTCAAAGCCATATTGATGTAACCAAAGACACTCAGACCGTTAATGGCAAAAGCATTATGGGTGTGATGATGCTTGCCGCTAACAAAGGTAGTGAGTTGATACTGGAAATTGACGGTCCAGATGAAGAACGTATGAATGAAGCGTTGGTCGAATTAATTAATAATCGATTTGGGGAAAGTGAATAAGAATACTAATCAACGCTGTTTAATTACGCTCCATATCTTTTTGCAACACACAGAGGCTCTTGTTCTCCATGAATGCTCTTCGCAGTTCTTGTAATATTTTTATTATGATCAACCTGTGATTCAATAAACTAACTTAAGACCTCAAAGCCTTCCTTGATACTAAGTCTAAAGAAATCCCATGTTGACAGGTCTTGATAACAAATTTCCATAATAATTCATTGAGAAATACACAATCCATGTTATTTGCTCATATTTCTTCTTTGTTTCCTCATTTTATGTAATGAAATCACTGTAAGCATGGGACCTGATAAAGCATAAACACCAGAACTTGCAAAAAGCACAATTCCAGGATTTGCAGCAATTGCAACAAACAAAAGAATCATCACTAAAACATATAAAAATGGAACCTTACCTTTAAAATCCACTTCCTTAAAACTGTAATAGCGTAAATTGCTCACCATCAATACGGAAACAATCAAGGCCAACACAGCAGTAAATAAAGATATAATCAAATTTTCCCATTCATTTTGAAAACAGATCCAGGCAAAAGAAGCCATTACTGCCGCGCCTGGTGGGCATGGGAGTCCCTGAAAATAACGCTTATCCGATTTTCCAATCTGAGTATTAAATCGAGCTAAACGCAAAGCAACAGCCGCTGTATAAATGAATGCGACTAACCAGCCAAATTTTCCTAATTGATTAAGGGTTAAATTATATAACAGTAAGGATGGTGCTACTCCAAAGGTAACCATATCAGATAAACTATCGTATTGAGCACCAAATTCAGTTTGTGTATTGGTTAACCGGGCGATCCGTCCATCAAGACTATCAGCAATCATTCCTATAAACATAGCGACAATAGCAGCCTCATATTGCCCCTTTGTGGAAGCGACTATTGAGTAAAATGCTGCAAATAAACTGACAGTCGTTAATAAATTTGGTAACAAATAAATCCCAGAATGATTTTCTTTATTCATTCGCAATCATACCTCATTCATTTTTAAATCAAGAACATGCTATCATAAGTGGGGCTCAATCTACTATGGAAACTTGTGCTTAGTCACAAAGACAGCATGCAATTGTGACTAATAATTGGCAAGGACTGAAGCGAAACAACGTTTTATTGCAATAAAATAGTTAATTTTCCCTGCACGCCCGGCATGATGATGATATAATTATCATACTGTATTTAATATGCATAGAGTTATGTCTAATCGAAAAAATAAAACTATCGTTATTGAAGGTGTTACTCCACAAGGCAAAACGTTTCGTCCAAGTGACTGGGCTGAGCGTATGAGTGGTTCTTTGGCTGTTTTCAAAAATAGTAGAATTTATTACTCCCCCCTTTTGCAACCCAGCGTTAACAGTGAAGGTTATAAATGTGTTTTACTTGACCCCAAACTCAAGGAATCAAGTCCACAAGTCTACCAAGCAATTATTGATTTTGCTAAAGCAAACAACTTGAAAATCTGTGGCGAAGAAGACTTATAACAAACCAAAAAATTGCCCTCCAGTTTTATTTTCTCAGGACTTACCAAAACCCCAAGATCGAGGCAAAAAATGTTTTTATTGAGGGAATTTAAATAAACTAAATGACCGAATTAAAAATTTTTTTGACAAAGAGATTGGGGTTTTTCGTAAGTTGTGTTTCTTTAAAAATGTATTAAATGCAAAACAACTCAATCAGAAAAACTAGAATCCTGCTGCGGCTTTTACCGATAAAGTTGCCTTAACAAAATAATCCAGAGCGGAATTAATCATAGCAATCGTATTATCAAAATTCATTGCAAGAACGCCCGCAATAAGAAATATCAATCCTTTTAGCCCGTGTTGAGTGCCCGGTTGACTGGAATGAGCGACAAGTACACATCCACGTATAAACCACAGAACACCCGCCGTGCGAATTAAAAATCCCATTGAACTGTAGATATTAGCGGGATTATAGTTGGAATAAGTTAAGACATTGCCGACACCAAAAGCGGTGTTCGCCATAAGATCCATCCCTGAAGGCAAGTAGATTAAAAGGGCTCCGACTAATAAATACATCATTGGAGTAAACATTTTTTCTTGTGAGGAGGATTGGGCCCGATGATCCCCTATTTTTTTTAACTTGCCAATCGCTGTTATAAAAAATAAAATGCCCAATATATAAGCACCTCCTGTGATAAGTTTTTGCACAGGATAAAGAGATTGGCTAATATTACCTAATATAGTGATTAAATCTATCGTGTTCATATGTTAATTATATGCGCTTAGCTCTTGCAATGCATAATTTTTCCCCTATATTAATCATTTTAGAATAAAAGTTGATACTCCTTATGCAAATAAATACGTTTCCCATCACTCTTGAAGAATCCTTCATGATTTCTCCCAAGGTAAAACACTTTATATTCAATTGTGAATTATCACCCCCTTTCGAATATTTACCTGGACAATTTATCACCATTCATTTTGAACATGATGGAAAAAACTTAAAGCGGAGTTATAGTATTGCCAATGAACCCCAACAGGACAATCGAATTGAATTTGCTGCCGGGTATTTTGAAGGAGGACCAGGTACAGAACTACTCTACAATTTAAAACCTGGTGATGTGATTAATATTAATGGACCTTTCGGGCGTTTGATTTTTAGAGATGAAATTCCAGGAAGATACATATTGGTAGCGACCAGTACTGGTACCACACCTTATAGAGCCATGCTTAATGAGCTTGGTCAAAGAATAGAGAAACATCCTGATTTGCAGGTAGTTATCCTTCAAGGGGTGCAACGCAGCGAAGAGATTCTCTATCCCGATGATTTTCGAGCCTTTGCAAAAAAATATCCACAAGTAAGTTTTCGCCCCTATTTAAGTCGTGTGCCTGCACAAGACTTGAAAGACAATGAATACAGTGGGTATGTACAACATGCTTTTCCAGAGCTTAATTTAAATCCCGCACACGATATGGTTTATTTATGTGGAAATCCAGGTATGATCGACGAAGCATTTAACTACTTAAAAGAGCATGGTTTTTCTATGCAACAGATTGTACGTGAAAAATATATTTCACGCTGAAATGCTGCATCAAAAAAATATTAATTCGGTGCTATTATTTCGGCAAACAACTCGGATTTGTCAAATTATGACTGACCATTATTTAAATTAAACAGGTGCCAAACCGCTTCCAAAGGTCGACACCCGATAATGAGGAGATAAACACGTTATGAGTTATGAAGAATTATCAAATACCATGGAGCAAATGCTGCATGAAGGAAAAGGTATTTTAGCTGCGGATGAAAGCAACAGTACAATTGGCAAGCGTTTTGCTTCAATCAATACAGAAAATACAGAACAAAACCGTAGAGATTATCGCCTATTACTAGCGACCACTCCTGATTTAGAACAGTATATCAACGGTGTTATTTTATTTGAGGAAACATTTACTCAAACTGATGATCATGGAACACCAATTCCTGAACTTTTTGCGAATAAAGGCATTATTCCTGGAATAAAAGTAGACAAAGGACTTGTTGATTTAGCCAATACTGAACATGAAAAGGTTACGCAGGGATTAGACGGTTTGACAGAACGTCTGCTTCATTTTAAGAAATTAGGCGCAAAATTTGCAAAATGGAGAAATGTTTATTCCATTTCCGAATACACTCCTAGTCTAACTGCAATCAAAACAGGAGCTGAGAATTTAGGCCGTTACGCCGCAGCATGTCAATCAGTCGGCATCGTGCCAATTGTAGAACCTGAAGTATTAATGGATGGCAACCATAGCATAGAACATTGTGCTGAAGTCTGTGAAATGGTTCTCCATGAGCTGTTCCATACCTTGTTTATTCATCAAGTGGAGCTAGAGCACATTATACTTAAACCCAGTATGGTAACCTGTGGTAAAGAAGTCACTCCGTTTAGCGATCCTGAAGAAGTGGCTGACTACACCATCAGTGTATTTCGTAATAATGTTCCAGCGTCAGTACCCACCATTAACTTCCTCTCTGGCGGCCAAACGCCCCAACAAGCGACTGCCAATTTGAATGCAATCAATCAAATTGGCCACCAACCCTGGTTATTAAGCTTTTCATTTGGTAGAGCATTACAAGAAGATTGCTTAAAGGAATGGTATGGAAATAAAACAAATATTGCCAAAGCGCAAGAGGCTTTAATTAAGAGAGCCCGCTTAAATAGTATGGCTTGTTTGGGTGAATACCAAAATAACATGGAGTAAAATTGCACTAGGCGACAGAATCTTCTCTCGCACTGGGAGACTGTCGCTTTAATTTTAATCATACGTAATAGATCAGTGCCCTCATGTTTAAATATTCTCTAAGGATCGTATTTGAGTTCAGTTTGGATGAAAATAATCCTGAAAAAGCGCAGCATAGAGGACTATATGAGCATTTTGAAGGATTATTTTCGTTCAAGATGAATCAAATACGGCCGTTCCAGGTAGGGGGCTCATCTCTTACAATCATAATAATTCAAAACGTGCGTACAAGGGTAAATGATCAGATAACATCCGCCAAGGTTTACCCTGTAAACAAGCAACCTCCTGAACTTTCATTCCGCGAAAATACACCCTGTCGACACACAAAGCAGGTCTTATTGCAGGAAATGAACGGGCATGTTGTCCTTCAAGCGCGACAAAAGCTTCTTCAATCCCTAAATTTTCAGCAAGAATTTTAGAAATAACATGACGCCAATCATTGAAATCTCCTGCCATGATCAAAGGCTCATTTTGGGGAACAACATCTCGAATACGCTGTATCAATGCCTTACATTGTTCAGTCCGCTCCGCCTTAAATAGACCTAAATGCACACACAAAAGATGAATGATATTATTATCCAATTTTAATTGGGTATGCAGTATGCCTCTTGATGCTCTGTTCATGTTTGAAAGATTAATACTTTCGAAACTCTCGAATGGGTATTTGCTTAAAATAGCATTTCCGTGATGGCCAGATTGATATACTGCATTCTTTGCATAAACGTAATGTGGCCATATATTCTCAGCAATGTACTCACATTGAGGGGAATCAGGCCAACTAACAATTCTTTTTTCACGTTTTCTATGTTTACCTTGTACTTCTTGTAAAAAAACAAAGTCCGGATTTAATCCAGTGATAGCATCGCGCATTTCTGGAAGCAAAAACCTTACTGCACCTACTCCAAAACCTTTATGAATATTATATGTTATCAGCGATACGCTGCGCACCCCAGGTTGCATAGATACTCTATCTCTCATTTAGGTTTCTATAATCAGTATAATGGTAATAGGATTAATGTATTGCATTGCAATATAATTATAACCCACATTTTGAAAAGAATTAGCCTTTAAACTGATTAGCTCGGACTCAGAATTATTTTTATTTATCATAATATTGGCCCTTTCCCACACCCCCTAAATCCATCTTATTTTGTAATCTTTTATGGATTGTTACAAGTAAACTCAATAATCGATTTACTTTATTGATTTTTATCTATTTCAATTACTATCAGTACTTGCGAAAAAAACCAAGATCAAGGCAAAAAATGTTTTAAATGAGGGAGCTCATATACACTAAATGACCGAATTAAAAATATTTTTTAACGAAGAGATTGTTTTTTTGCAAGTCCTGACTATTTTAAAAACTGAATTTACATACCGGCATATAAAGTAATAAGCTATAGCTATTACCTACAAACCAGAGAAAATGGATGAAAACGAAGATTTTAAATATCCCAGGACTCTCTATAGCATGCAAAATATGGGGAAATCCTGATAATCCACCCATTGTTGCCTTGCACGGCTGGTTAGATAATGCTAATAGTTTTGATGATATCGCCAAACAGTTACAGAATGATTACTATTTCATAGCAGTAGATCTGCCTGGACATGGCCATTCTTCACACTTACCTCCAGGATGCATTTATCATTTTACCGATGGAATATTCACAGTTGTTGAAATTATTAATGCCTTGGGACTAAATAAGCTCCACTTGCTTGGACACTCTATGGGAGCCTGCCTAGGCAGTCTTGTAGCAGGGGTTGCACCAGATCGTTTTCTTTCATTAATCTTAATCGAAGGGCTAGGCCCTTTTTCTCACCCAGCAGAAACGGCATGTCAACAACTGACAAAATACTTGGATTATCTATCACAAAAACAATCAAAAAAGGCAAAAGGCTATAATAAGTTTGAACATGCTGCTCTTGCCCGTTCTGTTAAAGGATATGTCTCTCTGGATATTGCCAAGTCACTTTGCGAACGCGGAATTCAACAAGAAAATGGTCTATATTATTGGAGACACGATCGCAGGCTATTAGCCCCATCTCCATTACAAATGACTGAAACGCAAGTTCTTTCGTGTCTTACAGAAATAAAAGCGCAAACTTACCTCATTTGGGCCAGCAAAGGATTTTCATTTGATTCGGATAAGATGAAAGCAAGGATTCAAGCGGTAAAAAATATTAAAATTGAGAAGTTAGATGGTGGGCACCATATTCATATGGAAAAGCCAGAAGTCATAAGTCAACTTCTGGCTAAATTTTATCAGTCAATACAATGAATTAATCAACATAACAAGATTGATAATTTATAGTCACTTCACTCAATGATTTCTTAACATCATCCAGATTATAGCCTAAATCTTTGGCAGCACTCAGCATACCACAGCCACCCTCATCAAATGTTGAATAAGGTGTCCAATAATCCATATTGGCTTTCACCATGACATCAAAAGCCATACGAAGGTTCCAGTTAGGTTGATTGGCTAATATGTAGAATAAATGGTTATACACTCCACTGGAGTAGTGAACATCTAACCCACCATAATAATCATCAGCTACATCAATAGACATACCATCACGGCTTGGTTTATCCATATAACGCAATGCCTCATAACCACTGTCTTCTTTCATTATTTCCGGGCCAATTTGCCAGCTGTTTTTTCCAACTGAATAATATTCAGCGGCTTGGGCAGCCATATCTGAAAACGATTCATTCATACCACCAGACTGACCGAAATATTCAAGTCCAGAATGTTGTTCAGTGAACCCATGACTGACTTCGTGACCACCTACACCTAGAGAAACCAAAGGATACATCATGGTGTCACCATCACCAAAGGTCATTTGTTTGCCGTCCCAGTAGGCATTTTCATAGCCTTGACCATAATGCACTCGCATAACTAATTGCATTGGCGATCCATCTGATTTGGTTAAAGCTTCCACACCATACCAATCATGGTACATGTGTTTAATGACATAACCAGCATACAATGCATCATTGGTAGGCGAAGCGGCTCCATTATCTCTATCATAACCATCAGCCGAATATCCGGTATAATAAGTTTTAGTAGATTGAGTATCGGGAGTCTCTTTACAAGTAAATTGCATAGGTTTGTTATTTGAATAGTACTTATGTCCCATGTCTACTACTTTAACATCGGTATTTTCCATAAAGCACATTTCAACACTGGAATCACGTGTGATTTCTAATAATGGCAAGTCCTTGCCAAATTGATATTCACCAATTTTACGATTTCCACCGAATCCCATCCCTTTTGCTTGAGCTTTTTCAGTTTTTACATCATCCCATTGGACAAAAGGTTTATTGGTTTCTGCATCAATAATTGCTGTTGGTCGCTCAGGAATTCTATCATCATGGATAACTAAAACGCTGACTTTGTAAGCCCAATGAGCTTGATGTTTTTCATCAATATAAATCATTGGAGTTACTTGATCTTCACTGACTTGTTTATTCGCGTATTTATCCTTAAATTGTTGTAATGCCAAAGAAGCATTTTTCACAAATGAAGGTTTAGGTTGACCTAATTCTGCTTGCAACCCATCATAAATCACGCCATTCATTTTCACATCAGATTTCGCTGTCACTAGACTAGGAGTGGCATTCTTACTGTGCAGGATGGCGTAACCACCAAAAACTGGAAACCCAGCGTACTGTTGCTGCATACGAACATGCGTCACTTTATTCCCATCAGTATGCTGTCTTATAAACTGCAAACTATTCGTTGAAACTACAGCACCTTTCATAACACCAGGCAAAGTCAACTGAAATTTTTGTGTGACTTCAGAAAAAGATGACTTTTGTAAAGGGATTGGATCGGCTGCCTTTACAGGTGAGGCAATCCCTAATGCTATAGCTACAGCTAAAGGTGACAAATAATAATTTGGGTGCATTGATTCTAACTCCTTAAACTAAATTCTCATACAGCAACTCTTCCTGGAGTGCCCAGGTTTGTTATATTCCCCTATAATTTTTCAGTTAATTTTTTAGCGTTAACTAATACTCAACTGCAAAATTAAGGATGATCCAAATTAGGACAATACTTAAGATAATAAAAAAGTATTTTCCTTTTTTAATTCAACTATTTGGATAGTATCCTAATATTTCTAGGCATATAACCAACTACCATTTTCAAAATGCAAGAACTCTTTTCCAAACTTTTCCAAACTAGCACAAATTTATTATTTTTGAAAATACTAATTTTGCTCCAATGCAAAACTTGAGTTTATTCGACATTCTGAAAAAGCCACAGACTGATGGACTTGGGCTTTCTAAATAATTTCCAAAAAAAAAATTGACCTAAGTGGCGTAATTTTAATCTAATTAAATAATAAAGCAATTGTTTTTAAACCTGAAAGGTCATTAATTGTTCTTGTTGTTTAAAACATAGTGGCTCTTAAATGACATTTGAACCAGGTAACAGCAAGTAGTGAAAAATAATGCGCTGGACTATCTTTTAACTCACTTCCATTCTGATTAATGCTTGTTCTGGAGTCACCTTATCCCCTTTTTGACACAATACCTCTGTAACCACTCCATTCACAGGTGCTTTTATTTCTGTCTCCATTTTCATCGCTTCAATAACCAGCATAACCTGCCCGGCCTTTACTTCATCCCCAGCAGAAACATGAACTGCAATAATAGAACCGGGGATGGCTACAGTAATATCCCCTGGTCCTATTTTGTTATTAACTGAGGAATGCTCTATTTTGTCATGAAGCTCGGAGCGTTGTACAACGACTTCTTCAGGAACACCATCAACCCACAAGAAACAGGATTGATGACCATGCTCAGCCATTCCATAACCGGCTACTTTTACATGATAACTTTCACCATGAAGAATAATGTCAAACTCAGACATGGCAGAATTATCTGGTTCACTTGATTGAGCCAATAAAGGCTCCGGGATTAATTGATTATTTTTACGCTGTTCTAAAAATTGACGTCCAATTTCAGGAAACATCGCATAAAGAAGAACGTCTTCATCACTTAGAGCCAAATCACTGATTTCATTTTGCAATTGCTCTAATTCATTAGGTAATAAATCAGCAGGCCTTACTTCAATCACTTCTGTTCGCCCAATCGCTTTTTTCCTTAAAGTAGGACTAATTTTGCCTGAAGGAGTACCATATTTTCCCTGGCAGTAGAGTTTCACTTCATTGGTTATTGTTTTATACCGTTCTCCTGTTAGAACATTAATAACAGCTTGGGTTCCAACAACTTGAGATGTGGGTGTAACCAAAGGTGGATAACCTAAGTCCTTACGGACACGAGGGATTTCCTTGTGAACCGCATCCATCTTGCCTAGCGCACTCTGTTCCTTTAACTGATTATATAGATTTGAGATCATGCCACCTGGCACCTGGTACAATTGAATGCGAGGATCAATATTCTGTGCCTCGCTTTCAAATTGAGAATATTTCTTGCGAACCGATTTAAAATAATCATCTATTTCTAATAAAATATTTAAATCCAATTCCGTGTCAAACTTTGTGTTTGTCAATGCGGCGACCAAAGCTTCTGTAGGCGGATGAGATGCCCCGCCGGAAAAGGATGAAATCGCTGTATCAATATGATTACAACCGGCTAGAACTGCTTCATAATGGCATATACTTGCCAAACCAGAAGTAGAATGACTATGTAAATGAACAGGTAATCCAGTGGCTTGTTTTAAACCGGTATATAATTTGACAGTCACCTCTGGGGTTAGCAAGCCTGCCATATCTTTTATAGCGATACTATCACATCCCATTGCGGCCAATTTTTTCCCTAGCTCCAAAAAATTGTCCAAAGTATGAACCGGGCTGGTCGTGTAACAAATCGCTCCCTGAGCGTGCTTTTTATGTGATTTAATAGCGTCTATGGCGACTTTAAGGTTTCGCGCATCGTTTAAAGCATCAAACACTCGAAATACATCCACTCCATTATTTACCGCCAATTTAACAAATGCCTGGACTACATCATCCGCATAATTCCTATAACCTAACAAGTTTTGACCTCTTAACAGCATGGAGAGTTGAGTGTTTGGTAACGCCTGACGAAGTTGACGTAATCTTGACCAGGGATCTTCCTTTAAAAATCGCAAACAGGCATCGAAAGTGGCACCTCCCCAGACTTCCATAGCCCAAAATCCAACTTCATCCATTTTATTACAGATTGGCAACATATCTTCAGTACGCATTCTTGTCGCGATTAAACATTGATGAGCATCACGCAAAGTGACATCCGTTATAAACGTTTTAGACATAAGCTCTTCCTGGCTCAAGAAATAAATAACAATAGCATAATCCTAAAATCAGGACACCCTTGAAGCAGAACCTATTGCTTTTCACTAAATATAAAATTTCTTGCTAAACTTGCCGAGATCTTGCCGATATCCTCGCAGATATATGGACATGTTCATAAAGTTCAGGCAAAATCTGCAAATCTCAGACTATACTGGTATGTAATGAAAAAAATTCTAGTATTACATGGCCCCAATTTAAACCTTTTAGGTTCCCGAGAACCATCCGTTTATGGCCATACTTCGCTAACTCAAATCAATGGTGATTTAATCCAGGAAGCTGACAATGCAGGAATTCAACTCACCTGCTTTCAAAGCAATGCTGAAGCAGAGTTAATTCAAGCCGTCCATCAGGCTGGAATTGATAAAATCAATTACATTATCATAAATCCTGCAGCATTTACGCATACAAGCATCGCACTTAGAGATGCTTTAAGTGCGGTTGCTATCCCATTTATTGAGGTTCATTTAAGTAACATTTTTTCCCGTGAAACTTTTCGCCACCATTCCTATTTCTCAGATATAGCCGTTGGTGTCATTAGCGGTTTGGGGGCGCAAGGGTATTCACTGGCCTTACAAGCAATTATCAAAGAATTACAGTAGAGAGAAAGAACAAATGGATATCAGAAAAATCAGAAAACTCATCGAGCTCTTAGAAGAAACTGGCATTTCAGAGATTGAAATCAAAGAAGGAGAAGAGTCATTAAGACTAAGTCGGCATAGTAATATAGCAACAGAAGCAGCTCCGCAAATTCATTATGTGGCTCCTCCCGCTGCAAAACAAACTGCCCCCATTTCTTCCTCCAATAATTCTGCTGCAGAACCTCATGTGGTTGAAAATAAACAAGTTACTTCAACCTCCTCAGGCCATAAAATTCGCTCACCAATGGTTGGTACGATGTACACCGCACCATCGCCAGACAGCCCACCTTTTGTGACAGTGGGACAATCTGTTAAAGCAGGAGATACTCTATGCATCATTGAAGCAATGAAAATGTTCAATGAAATTGAAGCGGATCGTGCTGGGAAAATTGTTGAAATCTTGGTAAAAAACGGGGATCCCGTTGAATATGACCAGGCCTTGTTTATTATAGAATAGAGAGGTCTGTTTATGCTCAGTAAAATAGTTATTGCTAATAGAGGCGAAATTGCGCTTCGTATATTGCGGGCTTGTAAAGAACTTGGCATTCAGACTGTTGCTGTTCACTCTGATGTAGACAAAGATTTATTGCACGTTCGCCTGGCTGATGAAACAGTATGCATAGGCCCTGCGCCTGCCCAAAAAAGCTATCTCAATATCCCCGCAATTATATCTGCAGCAGAAATTACGGATGCCGTGGCAATACATCCAGGTTATGGATTTTTATCAGAAAATGCCGATTTTGCAGATATTGTTGAGCAAAGTGGTTTTCGTTTTATTGGTCCACGAGGTGACTCCATCCGTCTTATGGGAGATAAAGTTTCTGCCATTGCCGCAATGAAGGCGGCAGGAGTACCCTGTGTTCCCGGTTCAGACGGTCCTTTAGGAGATGACGATAACAAAAACCTGGAGTTGGCGCGAAAAATTGGCTATCCCATCATTATCAAAGCAGCAGGCGGCGGTGGCGGACGTGGCATGAGAGTCGTGCATAGCGAATCCAATTTACTTAGTGCTATTGCGTTAACCCGAAGTGAAGCAAAAGCCGCGTTCAATAACCCGATAGTTTACATGGAAAAATTTCTGGAAAACCCTCGCCATGTTGAATTCCAGGTCCTTGGCGATGGAAAAGGACATGCCATTCATTTGGGTGAACGTGATTGCTCAATGCAAAGACGACATCAAAAAGTCGTCGAAGAAGCCCCGGCTCCAGGAATCACTCCTGAATTAAGAGAGGAAATTGGTGCTTCAGTGATTAAAGCCTGTAAGGAGTTACAATACCGAGGTGCTGGAACCTTTGAGTTTTTATTTCAAGATGGTTGTTTTTATTTCATCGAAATGAATACACGAATTCAGGTTGAGCATCCAGTAACTGAAATGATCACTGGTATTGATTTAATTAAAGAACAAATCAAAATTGCCAGCGATATTCCACTGACTTTAACCCAAAAAGATATTAAATTACGTGGCCATGCTATTGAATGTCGAATCAATGCAGAAGATCCCAGGAATTTTATGCCTTCCCCTGGAACCATAAAATTACTTCACCAACCAGGAGGTCCAGGCATTCGTTTTGATTCCCACATCTACAGCAGCTATGTTGTTCCGCCTAATTACGATTCCATGATAGGAAAATTGATAAGTTATGGGGCAACAAGAGCAGAAGCCATTGCCAGAATGCGTAATGCTCTTGATGAAATCATTATTGATGGCATTAAGACCAATATTGAATTACACCAACGTATTCTTCATGACAAATCTTTTATAGAAGGTGGCACAAACATTCACTATCTAGAAAAAATGCTCAAGGATTCATAGCGTGTGGTTTCAACTGAAAATAGAACATTGTCCTAATGACAAGATTGAAGAAATAACCGAGGAACTCGAAGAATACGGTGCCTTGTCCATCATGCTTACGGACAAAAACGATAACCCCGTTCTTGAACCAGAGCCAGGGACAACGCCTTTATGGCCCGAAGTAATCATTCATGCCCTATTTGCCCAAGCAGAAGAAGTGCAATACACAAGAAAGCAATTGGTTGCTAAAAGACCTTCCTTGCATTGCAGTTTGGAAACACTCCCTGATAAAAATTGGGAAAGAGCCTGGATGGAAGATTTTAAACCTCATCGTTTTGGCAACCGTTTGTGGGTCTGCCCTACCTGGCTAACGCCCCCTGAACCTGATGCAGTAAATTTAATGTTAGATCCTGGCTTAGCGTTTGGTACAGGCACACATGCGACAACCTCTCTGTGCTTAACCTGGCTGGAGCAGGCCGACTTAAAAAATAAATCAATAATAGATTATGGTTGCGGATCAGGGATACTTTCCCTCGCAGCAATCAAGTTAGGAGCGAAACATGTCTATGCGGTTGACATAGATAATCAAGCGTTACAAGCCACTCAAAATAATGCGCATGTCAACCATATAAAAGAGAACCAGCTTTCTATCAGCTCCCCCGAAGCATTACAAAATCCGGTGAATTTAATTATCGCAAACATTTTGTTAGCCCCGTTAATCAGCTTAAAGGAACGTTTTCATCAATTGCTCCCATCAGGTGCGCATTTAGTAACATCAGGGATCCTGGAAGAACAGGCCCCTTTACTGATTGAAGCTTATGATTCCGCATTCACTCATATTTCAACTGAATATTATGAGGGATGGGCATTGTTGGTTTTTACCAGCAAATAATAACGATATCACTAAGGTATATGTAAATGGCGAAAAAACAAATTTACTCTTCTTTCAAGCCACGTCGAGCCCTGCTGAGTGTTTCTGATAAAAGAGGAATAAAAGAACTCGGTCAAGCCTTACATGACCATGGAGTGGAATTGATAGCCACAGGTAACACAGCTGCGATGTTAAGAGAACATCAACTACCAGTTACCGATGTCAGCGATTGCACTGGGTTTCCCGAAATAATGGATGGAAGAGTCAAAACACTTCATCCAGCTATTCATGCCGGTTTATTAGCCCGTGGAGAACAAGACAGCCCTGTTTTAAAACAACATGGAATAAAACCTATTGATTTACTTATTGTCAATTTATATCCCTTTGAACAAGTCATTAACCACCCGGACTGTGATTTTAATAAGGCCATTGAGAACATTGATATTGGTGGACCAACGATGGTAAGGGCAGCAGCTAAAAATCATGCTCATGCTTATGTCATCGTTGATCCTAATGATTACCCAAAATTGATTCATTATTTACAAGATGAGAAAGCACCTTCGCATTGGAGTTTTACACTAGCTAAAAAAGCATTTGCCCATACTGCAGCCTACGATGCCGCAATTGCAAATTATTTAACTACTTTGGATAATGATTATGTACCAACTGGATTTCCCAATGTACTAACCTGCCAATTTAATAAAATTACCGAACTTCGTTACGGTGAAAATCCTCATCAACAAGCTATTTTTTACGCTGATAAAAATTCACATCCAGGTTCTCTCGGTACAGCAACCTTATTACAGGGAAAACAGTTATCCTATAATAATATCCTTGATGCCGATGCTGCTCTCGACTGCGTTAAGTCATTTTCCAATGAAAAATCGGTTTGCGTCATTGTAAAGCATACCAACCCTTGTGGCATTGCGCTATCTGACACGTCACTTGATGCTTATCTAAAAGCCTTTCAAAGTGATCCGATATCCGCTTACGGAGGAATTATTGCTTTCAATGGGACTCTGGATAGCGATACCGCCAAAGCAATACTTGAAAAGCAATTTGTTGAAGTGATTATTGCGCCGGATGCCAATGAAGAAGCAAAAAAAATTCTGGCAGCTAAAGAGAATATTCGCGTTCTTCTAACCGGCTTTTGGCAACAAGGTACCCATTTTAGATTAAATATGAAAAAAGTCGATGGTGGTCTACTAGTACAAGAACATGATTCTCTTTCTCTGGAATCTTGTGAGCTGCAAACCGTTACCCAAATAAAACCCTCTGATCACCAACTACAAAATTTAATGTTCGCCTGGTTAGCAGCCAAGCATGTCAAATCCAATGCCATAGTATACGCTAAAGATTTGGCCACTATAGGAATTGGAGGAGGACAAACCAGTCGAGTAATGAGCGCTCGTATTGGTTTGTGGCAAGCAGAGCAAATGGGTTTTGATCCCAAAGGCTCTGTTATGGCATCAGACGCATTTATCCCCTTCCCTGATACGGTTGAAATAGCTGCGAAGGCTGGTATATCAGCAATTATTCAGCCAGGCGGTTCTATCAGAGATGAACAAATCATATCTTGCGCCGACCAACATAAAATGGCTATGATTTTTACAGGAATACGCCATTTTAAACATTAATGCAATCTCTGCTTGACTAACTTGAACAAAGAGCCGTATATAACGTATCATCTTCTTTTTAATTGAAGCTTTTTGATTAGAGTAAATGGACCTTTTCTTGTAGGATTTATGGATTTGATATTAGAACAAGGACAAGTGTTTCTAGAAGCAGATTTTACCTATAGAATAAATGAGAGTTTTAGGAATACTTACTAATCAACTGGCAATCACGCAAAAGACAAAAATGATACTAAAGGTCTAATGCGTAAATAAATTCATGGAGTAATATCATGACAACTGAGCAATACCCGTCCTCACTTGTCAATCGTCTTGCAATCACAGAGCCTGCGCTGGTTCCAAGTGGATATTATCGCTCTAAATTATTTATTGCCCCATTTTCTACAAATATTTTAGTGGCAGCAGCCGGGCCATTACTGTCTTTATTGGAAAGGCTTTGTTTAAGTCCTTCTTTGCCTCCTGTAGAAGATATAAGAGAAAATATACAGCATGAATTACGCGCCTTTCATAGCAAATTAGACGCCTCTAAATATCCGTTGGATATTATTAGCATTGCTCAATACCTATTATCAGCAACCATTGATGAAATATTAGGTAAAAGTTATCTAAGAGTTTATAACCTGACGACAGAATTTAAATCATTCACTCCTTTATCAAGTGATGGGGCACAGCCTCAACAGCGTTTTTTTGAGATACTGAACTACATTAAAGAGAGACCTAACCAATTTCTCGATTTAATTGAATTAACCTATTTCTGCCTAATTGCCGGGTTTGAAGGTGAATACCATCTGAAAGCAGACGGACGACAATCTCTTGATAATACTATTGAAGATTTGTATCAAATCATTCAAAAATACCGTTTTAATAAACCACATCGCTTGTTTAATGAGAATCCTCTTCCCAAAACTATTAAAAAAAATTATAAAGCAACATGGATAACAACTATTGGTGCTGCAGGTATTGTAATTCTAGCTTTCGTTACTAGCCATGTTTTATTAGAAAACAAAGCGAAAACCGTTTTATTTGGACATACCCAACTTGCTATGCTGGAAAACTAATGGACAATTCATTACGCGCATTATGTGATGCTATAAAAAAAATTCTCTCTCAATTAAAACCACAAGTTAATCAATTATCTTTTATTATCATCACCGGAAAAAATGCCCAAGGCAAATCGGCACTGTTAAAACAAAGTAATATGGAAGAAATGCCTGTGTTCAGCGAAGAGCATGCCAAACTGTATTTTAATCAAAAAGGAATCATAGTAGAACTTGGTGAAAATTGGCTTACTAATAGCAAAACATTATTGCTCACTACACTTAAACAATTAAATAAATGCAATCGTCATCTCAAAATTACAGGTTTGATTTTATGCGTGGATGTCAATGATTTACTGATAGCGGAACCAGCACAATTCACTGAACAAAAAAAATCTCATTTGCAACTTCTTCAACGGTTAGGCGTTAATCTGGGATATCAGGCTGAATTAGCTTTAATATTCACCAAGATGGATACCCTGGCTGGTTTTTCTGAATTTTATCAAATGGATCATGTCAATGATCTGTCCAAACCACTTGGTTTTTCTCTCGATTGTGTAAACCAACCAAGTAAAAAAATTGAAACGTATTCCCTTCAATTCAATCAATTAATTGAAGCTTTGGGACAGCAAGTTATCAATAAAATGCACCCGGTACGCTCTACTATCAAACGCAGTTTGATCCGCGAGTTTCCTATGCAATTAGCCAGTTTGAGAGCTCCCATTCAATCATTAATTCAGGGAATTTCGCCAAAATTATTCCATGTCCACTCCATTTTTTTCACGAGTGCTCAGCAAGGCGGAGTTAGTATAGACAGACTCAACAAGAAAATTCAGCATGAATACGCTTTGGTTGTTCAGGATACTTTCCCACAAGCAACCAATTTCAGATCCTATTTTGTTGAAGGCGCTTTGAAAACAATCCAGGAGCAATGTGTCCAGATACCACAGGTAACAAAATTTTCTCAAAGGCCATTTATTGCTGTTGCAGTAAGTTTAGCAGGGCTTAGTTTATTAACCCTAAGTTATAATCACTACAAAACATCTCACATCCTTGATGAAGCCAGCAAAGAATTGCTTGCTTATGAAGCTCTGAATAATCAGGGGACTAGCGGTGCACAGGCGTTGTATCATTTATCGCAAGCCGCAAATAAAATGAATCACATTACATCAAACTCCATATCGCTCCCTACTGTGCACCAATTAAAATTAAATCTTCAGAACAATACCCAAAATCGTTTACAAGGTGAGTTTCTTCCCTCTTTAGCCAATGAGTTAGAACAAGTCATCACAAATCCTGGCAACACCCCTATCACTCGTTATAAAGCTTTAAAAATTTATTTAATGTTAGGACAAGCAAAATATTTTTCAGCACAACCCATACTGGATTGGTTTCAACAACAATGGAAGGGACATGCATCAGGAACCATCCAAAAACAATTGGCTCTTTTAAAACAAACCCTAAACAATCCTCCCCAAAACATACCCATCAAATCACAAGTAATCAGTGATGCAAGGAATTATCTTAACGCACTTCCAACAAGTTATTTATATTACTCCATTGCCAAAGAATATTTCCCTCAGGAAAAACAAAAGATAGTGATTGAAGGGTTTACTTTACCCACGGATGAAGTACCAACCTATTTTACTAAAACCGGGTTTACAAAAACCATTAACGATTTACCTAAAATTACTAACACTCTTCAATCAGAAAACTGGGTACTTGCGAGACAGGATTTGTCTCAATTACACAATATGCTTATTCAGGCCTATTGCTTTGATTACGTCACTTGGTGGCAAACTTTCATGAAGAAATCCCAACCATTACGTTATCAGGATTATCAGCAAGGTCGTCAATTAACAAAACTAATACAACAATCCAATTCGTTTTATAAGTTTGCAAATCTTATTCAGCAGGAAACGAAACCGGATTTAACTGAAGGCATATCCACCTTTAACCAATTCATTGCCAATCAATTTACTGATTTAAATTTAACAACTTTATCCAGCATAAAGGAATTGGATTTAAGAATTTCTGAATTAGAACGATTTATTGCAACTTTATCTGTTGTAAATGATGGAGGTAAAACAGCATTTACCATTACACGCTCGCGCTTTATCAATGATAATTCCTCTGACCCTGTCAGTTTGCTTTATAGCCAGGCACGACAATTACCTGAACCATTGAGTTCATGGACAAGGCAAATAGCTGGTGATGCTTGGGTTATACTGATTAGAGATAGTCGTCAATTCATTAATAATCAATGGCAAAAAACCGTTTATAGAGAGTTCCAAAATTCTATTGCTAAGCGCTATCCTTTTGATTCGTCACAAACTGCAGAAATAGATATTGCAGATTTTAATCGCTTTTTCTCAACTCATGGCTTATTGAACACGTACTCCGAACAATACATTAAACCATTTCTTGATACTTCATCTCCAGAATGGAAGCCCAAAGCTGTCAATGATTTTATCTTACCTATTTCAAATGAAGTGATTGATGAATTAATCCGCGCCAATATCATTACTAATATGTTTTTTCCTGATCACAGTGATGAAAGTAAAATTGATTTTAGCTTGCAAAAGATCTCTCTGGATCCCGTAGTTTCTAATCTAGTCCTTGAAATTGGCGGGACCAAATTAATGGATAACCAAACAAGTGATTCATTAATTCGTTTCACTTGGCCCCAGAACAACGCTAAACTGGCTCTTGATTCTATTGAAGGGAATCATTACGAGCTTACAGAACATGGAACCTGGGCAATATTTAAATTACTTGAAAAAGTTAATGTTCTTGTGGATGAGCAAGATAGTTCCAGCCTACAAATACTTTTTGAGGTGAACAGCAACTCCGGCCGGTATTTGTTAAAAACAAACAACCAAATTAACCCTTTTACTCCAGGAATTCTAAATGGGTTTACTTTGAACGATCATATTGCATAATTATGAAGCAAAACACCAAGCACAGTATTATTGCTGGATTATATGGAAATGCTTTGGAGTGGTATGATTTTTTACTCTATGCCAGTTTTGCTCCTGTCTTTGCTGAAATCTTTTTCCCTTCAAAAATCCATTTTGTTTCTCTTATAGCAACATTTAGCTTGTTTGCTATAGGGTTCATTATGCGCCCAATTGGGGGGCTTTTGCTTGGACACTATGCTGATCATGTTGGAAGGCGGAAAGCACTGATACTGTCTATGTCAGTAATGACCATTTCTACCGCATTAATTGCGGTATTACCTGATTTTAATTCTTGGGGAATTATCGCCCCCATTTTATTTTCTGTTTTACGACTTATTCAGGGGCTTGCAGTAGGAGGCGAACTTCCTGGTTCGACCACCTACTTGATTGAGCATATGTTTCAAAATAGGCGAGGACTTGCTGGAAGCCTGGTGTTAAGTAGCGCTTTTTTAGGTATTTTTATAGGGGCGCTTACAGCATCAATATTCAGCACATTATTTACAGGTGATTCTCTATTAAATTGGGGATGGCGGTATGCGTATCTGTTAGGAGGGATTTTAGGGATTTTGGGCATTTATTTGCGTATTAAAAGCTTTGAATCACCCACCTTTCTTAAGGATAAACATACCACCAAACTTCCTGCAAAAGTGGTATTCACGCAATTTAAACAGCAATTGTTTTTATCTGTAATAATTACAAGCATTCTTGCCATGGCTAATTATGTACTTATCGCCTATGTCACAACCTTTTTAGTAAAATCTGAGTATTTTCTCTTAAAAGATGCATTATTAATCAATTTAATTGCGCTTGCTCTTTTGACAGTTTTAATACCACTGATGGGATTTCTTTCTGATGCAGTAGGACGTAAGCCTATTTTTTTAATCGGTTTATTTTCTCTTAGCATACTAATCTTCCCATTTTTTTGGCTCTTATTAAGTGGTAGTTGGTGGATAGCATTGTGCTGCGAATTATTACTAGCGCTAGTTTTAGCCCCAATTAATGCGACAGTACCCACTATTATTGCAGAAATGTTTCCAACCAGTGTACGAGCAAGTGGAATTTCCATATCCTATAACATTGGCCAGGCTTTGTTTGGCGGGACTATGCCTTTGGTAGCTTTTACATTGATTGAATTAAGTAACAATAAAATGGCTCCAGCCTGGTACCTATTCCTGTGGATTCTTATCGTTATACCAATAACTATTTCTATTCGTGAAAGTTATCAAAAAGAACTTATTTAAGACATTAGATTGATATAAATCGCTAGAATCTCTCTCAATTGAATAAGCAAGAATACAATTTAATCGAGATCAATTAAGCAGGAAATATCCAAGCATTAGTACCCAGAAAATAAGGGCATTGTGACATACTAATAAAAATCTTACCCGCTTCAACCCACTTTTGCAGGCAAGCTTTTCACATTGGGATCTTTTGAATAAGCCTCAAGAATATCATTCACCAATTGGTTAATCATCCCCTCTCTCTCATCGTCCTCAATTAATCCAACTTTTTGTTTCATACTTGCGAGGCGAGCCTCCAATTCTTTAGTTACCGTACCATTTGGAAACAGTGCGGCTAAAAGCCGTCGAGCCTCGCTTGGTCCCAGATGCCTATACAAAAGATTCCTTACTGTGGCATCTTCTGCAGTAGTACTAAAGGCCCATAGTTCGACCGGCCCCAATGTTAAGGTCAGTAATTGTACGTTGATTCCTGTTTTAGTAGCAAATTGAGCAAGGAAAGTAGCTCCACCCTGTCTAGGACCATGAACTCGAGTACGTAAAGCGATCTTGGCTGTTTCAGAAAGTCCAAAAATTTGGCTGGTTTTCTCAACTGCCTGAGATGGCCCTGCGTCCATAACATAAATAGCGGTAGCAAAATCAATCATTACCGGATCAAAATCATCCACTGCTTGTGATAATAAAGAAATTTGCACTTTCCATTTTCGCCCTTCACGCATGTCAATAATAACTTGCTCACGAACAGCAGACGATTTTGCCGTGCGGTGGAATTCATCATAAACAATACGCTTATGATCTTCTCGAATCTCTAATACTCTCTGTTTGTGATACTCTTTATATTGTTCTGGTACATTATTCAAGCTTTCTTCTGTTAAATAATAGTGTCTTGCCAATACATATCTGGCTAACATATACATCACTGCTGTTTGTCTATCAGCCGCATCACCACCGCTTTTCGCTACTTCATCCAAATCAAGAGATACTACTCTTGCGTCACCAATATCAAAACTAGTAACCCGTGATAAAATAGGATATTCACGAACAGCCGATGAAATCATTCTTGAAAAAGCATTAATTAGTGATTCACCTGTTGGAGCCGTAATCTTTTCATACAAATCCTCAATTGAGGGTGTTCTGCAGATAGAAGCAGCGTCCGCTAACAATGGCATTGCATATCGTTGCGCCAGCATTGCTTCATGGACAAAACCTGCTGAATAGAGCGCGTCAGTAACTTCCCACCAAGTGGATTTGGCATCTCGCACAAAACCTATTTCCTCCAGAATGCTATCGATAAATTCCTCTATTCCTGGAGCATAAGGAGTCGGGTTAAATTCATCTGCCAAACTTTTATACAATTCATCCACCACCATACCAGCCAAATCGGCCATTCCGTCATATGGCTTTGCAGCACCTAATGGTGTAGTTAGCAAGGTCATGAAATTGACCAGGAATGACCGCTCCAAAGCAGTTGGATAACGGCAGCCCAATTGGGTATCAAACGGATTAATGGAATAATCTGGAGTCATCCTTAATCTATGATAAGCGACCAAATGACGCTTGGATGCAGGGAGAGCCTCTTTTAGCAATGAAATCAAACCACTACTTGAGGGACCTATGTCAATAATTGCTATGCGCGGCAAACGCATTAAACCACCTGACAGACAAAGCGCTAAATTCAGTGCATTTGACAACACAGATTTACCAGAACCAGGGCGAGCGTAAACCAGATCAATCCAGGTAGTTTGTTCCGTTGAGCCTGGTTGAAACGGCCATGGTTTACCATCTGGTGTTCTAAAAAGCAGAGCTCCTGTTTTCCAGGGAGATGCTGGTCTTGTAATAGGCAGCATTGAGATAACATCTGATAAAGGAGCTACGGATGCCACAGCTGAACTGTTCAAAGTAGTAGCTAGCATGCTTGACACAAAGCCTGCAAACGGATCCCCGCAAATCTCTGATACATCAGTAGAACCCCATCCTTCAATAGCCTTTACTAACTCAGAACTTCTTCGTCTCAATAAAGGTATATTGCCTTCAGGGGCCCAAGTTGTTGCAACGACACGTAGCCTGACAATAGCCTCATCCGTATTGAGTTGTATATATTTCAACAGATTGACCGAGTCACTAATTAAACGGTTCTGTGCAGAGCTAAAGCTTAATATAGCGGCCAATAGCCCCTTCAATTTAATTGTGCTTAATCCTTCGCTTTCCAGTAAGAAAGAAATTTTCCATGGCACATGTGAGGGAAGAATACGAGAAAACAAACTAATAAACGGTCTTACGTCCTTGGGGAACAAATCAATATAGGTTGAAGCATAAATTTTATCACCTACTCGGACAGTGCGTAAATCAATAATCTCTGCATCTCTAGGTAAAACCTGCTTGGATAACGGCGGCCATAATAAATCAGAAGGATCTCCCTCAAAATTATTGAGTTCGCGAACAGAGATTTTGTCTCCAGGTAAAGTTGCTCGCCAGTCATCTGCAGTATAATCAGGATCACCTGTCATACGTATGGCGTGTACAGCATCATGTACCTCGAGCAGCTTAGCTATCACATTAAGGGCATCCAAATCATTAAGAATTGCGCGCACATAAGCATCATGCGTATCTCTTATTTCCGGAACGGCCGCAAAAATCGTTTGTGAGTTTTTAAAGGGTGGAGCCTTTGTATCCTTGATCATCTTCATTTTTGCTTTGTTTGCAGCTTTTAACTGGTCACTCGCTAAATTAAATGGTCTCGTATATAAAACAAAATAAACACGCTCCTCTGCACAATATTGCGATAAATAATTGACCCGCTCTTCAAATAAATCTCTTAAATTAAGTTCAAGACGGTTTGCTGTTGCTTCCGCAGGATCATAAATATCCTTGATCATTTTTACTATGTTTTGCTTATCATGACTGAAATAAACTTGTAGTGCATGGCCAGGCCGGCCCATAGCGGCTTGAAATGAGTTAGCTAAGCCCTCAACCAGTCGTTCAAATTCTTCTGGGCCTGCCAATCCAGTAATCCCTTCAATTTTTAATATCGACAGCAATGAGCCATCATGATTAACTAATACAGTAGGGCTATCTGCTGTCTCCAAATCAATATAGGACTCTGTAGTTTGCTTTAAAGAAGTACTTAACCAGGCAAAGAAAGTATCGACGCCTTCAAAAAACGATTCTGACCAATTTGCCATCCTTTGTCCTCAATTATTAATAGTACTTTTACTGTTTAATCTGCAATTTCTTCTAAAGCACTGGCAGCCCATTTCTCTATCTGTTTCCTGAATTTTGCTCTGGAAGGTAATAGCCTTATATTTTTAAACAGTTTTTGTCTTATTTCTTCGCTATTCACACCAGAATCAATCATTAATTGTCCAAATATTGCGGGGTCACTTGTACCCTCACCAAATTTTTCTTCGACAATTTGTGAACGAAACTTAAAACTTCTATATATATTCTGTGCACTGGATTTATATCCAGTATCATTGGTAATTGCACAAAAAAGAACGTGGCATAAGCTATTCAGCTCAGCCTGGGTTAATTCTGGCAGGTAGATCAAAGTACCTCCACCATAACCACCAACTCCTACTGACTCAACAAAAAAGCATTGCGCACAAAAGCAACAGGCTGTAACTAAATTTGATAACCTATTGTTTGTATAATCGCCATCCAGATTCACGATGTCTTGGTATAAACGCGCTTGAAACCCGCAGAATTGGCAAGTAAACCTATCTCGCTGAAAGATTTTTTGCTCATAGGATTTAAATCGCTCATCAATTTTTCTGGCTGAATATAAACGCCAGGAACCTGGTGAGGCAATTAGTTTTAGCTCACATCGTTGCTGATTATCCGCCATATTTTTGGTTCACATTTAGTCAATTTTCAAAAAATTATGTGTTGTATCTTTAACTACTGCTGCAGTCAGCTTAAGAATACTTGACCATATTAATAGAGACAATCATTTAAACTTACTATTTAACACAATAAAAAGTCTATAAATTAAATTGGGTAAAGCGGTATTATCTTTACCCAAATAATATAAATAATCTCTCTGATTAATTAGTCTTATATATTGTTCCAGTAGGTCCAGCTGTTTTACCACCACTACCACCGAACATGGTTACGCCTGCTACTCCCAAAATAGAAGGAAGGAACAATAATGCAGCAGCAATAAATATCAAGGCAATTGGTGTTCCAATTGGAATTTGAGTAGGATTATCCTTATGCTGCTTAAATTTCATAATCGCACCAATCGAAAAACCCAAGCCAGCCAAATAAGAACCCGCTGTAATCAATTTAGTAAGACTTGTAAATGAACCCGTAATTTGTGATGCCATTTTACCTAGCGATACACCTGCAGCAGCATCCTGACATATTAGGGTCAATAAAGCCAAACAAACTGCACTTACAAGCCAGTGTTTATAACCTGATTTATGGATAACCTTAATGTTCACAATTCTCTCCTATTTTTGAATTATTTAAGTACCATATAAAGTATTGTTAATCATATCAATCGTACCAACAATATTTATTGCCAATATCCCACCAAATACATGAATCAAACCTTTACCTGTACCTCCTGGAGGTTGCCCCTGCGACGCGGAACGCGCAATTAATACCCACCCTCTTACAAATGCAATTAAACCAATAACCCGGATAATCATCACCAAAGGTCTTCCTACAAGACTGCCACTACCAAATAAGGCAGTGATAGTATCACTTCCACTACTCACACCTCCTGAATAGGCCAGTGGACTACTATAACCAAATGTTGTTTGCAGTACGGATGAGACCAGTGATGGGAAATAGATAAGCAATGCACCTACCAATAAATACATCACTGGTTCTTTGATGCTCGTATTACTCGACATCATCGTTCTGGCTTCTCCATAAACCTTTAAGCTATAAATTGCCTTAAATATAAAAGCACACCCAATCAAATAAGCGCCTCCAGTAATCAGCCTTTGAACAGGCTCCAACTGATTAGCAACATTAGCTAATATGTTAGCTTGACTCACTATCCAGCATGATACTGTGCCGCCAGTACAAGTCGGATCAGCCATATACGCCTCAACTATCTTCTTGACTAAACTTAATCACTTGTCCAGAACTTGTTAAAATACGACCTTGTAAAGAATCAATTAATTTAACTATTCCATATCCGGGAATTTTTGATCCCTCTCTAACAGTAAGTGTAGAACCATTTGAGCCAATTAGCCAAGCCCGACCTGGAATTACTGCTTGTATATAATAAATAACTCTTGCTGCAACTGTGGGTCGAGATATTTTTACAACTTTCTTAGGTGTTGTGCGTACCATTAAGACATTAATAACTTCTGATTGTCTTGCTATTTGATTTGACATATTACCAATAATTTGATTCAGATTTACAATTTGAGCGTTTAAATTTTTAATGTTATTGTTGACTGCATTGATTTGTTCACTAAGTGCAGTGACCTCAGAACGAAGACTCTGTTGTGTCATTTCTATTGCTGAAACTTTTTTCTTTAGATCCGAGTCATCCTCAACAATAGTAGTAGGTTGAACTTGTTGTATGGGAGTTGTTGTTGGTATTGTTTGTACAGGCTGGGGCGTTGCTACCTGCGTCACTGGGGGAATAGCCGGTTGTGAGGTTACTTGTTTGGATTTATCAGAGAAAAACATCCAACCAATAATTTTATACATAACCATTATAAAAATAACCACCCCAATAGCAATGAGAGCGTTTCGTTTAATATCCTTTTTCTTTGTCAATCCTTCTTTTCCCGATTGAAACGAAGCTTGTGAGTCGAGATCCGATTCACCCGCCTGATCCATATCGTATGAATCAAGTTCTGCAAATTTATATTCATCATTATTTTGATCGTGCTCTGCCATCATTATCCGCCATCAAATTAAATTGTTGTAACATCCTGGGTAAATAAAATACCCAAACCTGTACCAGAATAAACTTCCACAGTTGTTGGTGTATTAAACAATTGTTGCGCCTGTTGACTCCATGCCTTTCCAACGGTAGCCAATCCTATAACTGCATTTTCCAATGTTGAGCGACCAACACCATTGGCTACAGTAATATTATTGCCACCACCAGTACCACCAATGGTGATTGTTGTGTTTGCTGACTGGAAGGCATTTCCAAATCCTTGTAAGAAGGATGAAGCAAATAAAGAACCATACCGCATTAAATAGTGATGATTGGTTCTACTGGATAAGGCTGTTCTTGCTGTATTTGGATCAATTGCATAAGCTGAGATTGATATAGTTTTATCTGCTCCTGGAATTGACATTGTATTAAAAGTAATCACCATCTTGTCCGCATTAGACGGTAAGTTAAAGCTTCCTATTAATTTTGAGCCTTTTAGCTTGCCAGTAACAATAGTTGCCAATATTGGGCCAGGTTCATCACTATTTACAGAGGTATCAAGAACCGCAAACATAATATCACCTGTTTTGATAATAGCCTGATTCTGAGCACCACTTGCGCCTTGCTCTACTGGCTGATTATTTGCACCTGTGCCTGTTCCTGGAACCGAGCTTTCACCACCGGAGGTCTTTGTTTCTTCTGTACCTTCTGTATACACCTGGGTTTCAACTTGCTTCCAGTCTTGAACCAACTGAGTCGCTGCCGTGAGCATGTCAGAAGTTCTTTGTTGAATTTCTTGCTGATATTTTTGTTCAGCCAATTGCTCATTTTGCTTTTGCAAAATAGCCTGAAGTTGCTCAGCACTAGAAGCCGCATCGCTGGTTGTGGCCCTTGGAGTTGCACCAGGAATTGAGGGAATTCCTGTAATGCTTGAGTCGAGTTGTTGTAAATCAGGACCTTGTAATCCCGCAACAGCTGACTCTTGTGGAGAAAAACCAGCATTTCTCAGTTCAGCTGAGGTATATCCTGCTTTTTTTAGCTCGTCGGCAGAATATCCAGCATTCTTTAATTCTGAGGCACTAAACCCTGCGTTTTTCAAATCCGAGGCACTAAAACCAGCATCTTTCAATTCTTTTGCGCTAAATCCGGCTGCTTTTAATTCTGCAGCAGAAAAACCAGCATCTTTCAATTCTTTTGCGTCAAATCCTGCTGCTTTTAACTCTGCGGCAGAAAAACCAGCATCTTTTAGATCTTTTGCAGAAAACCCAGCGGCCTTGAGCTGTGCTGCTGTAAATCCAGCTGCTTTTAATTCTGCAGCAGAAAAACCAGCGTCTTTTAGATCTTTTGCGCTAAAACCAGCATCTTTTAATTCCTGAGCGGAGAATCCCGCATCACGCAATTCCTTTGCTGTAAAACCGGCGTCTTTTAAGTCTTTAGCACTAAAACCGGCCGCTTTTAACTCAGCTGCAGTAAACCCGGCATCTTTCAGCTCTTTTGCAGTATAGCCTGCTGCTTTCAATGCGGCTGCAGAACATCCTAATGTTTGCTTTATTGTCAAAGCACTAACACCGGCTGCCCTCGCTTTTTTTAATGACTCCACACTACAATCTGCAACACGCCCATCTGCAATAATGGATGCAGGATTTAGCCCAGCATCTTCTAACTGCTTTGGTGTAAATCCTGCTGCTAGTAATTCTTGAGGTGTAAATCCTGCATCAAGCAAGGATTGTGCATCATACCCTGCATCTTTTAATGCTTGCGCACTGCACCCATTGAGTTCTTTAATACGTTTGGCAGATACACCTGCAGATAATAATTTTTTCAATTTCTCAGGATCGCAGCCAGCAGCCTTTATGTCCGCATCACTCACAGGAGTCGCTGCGCTGATTTGAGCTGGAGTAAATCCTGCGTTCGCCAAATCCGCATCAGTAAATCCGGCAGCTTTCAGGGCTTGTGCGCTACATCCTGCGTATTGTCTGATTAAGGCAGCACTAACCCCTGCTTCCCTTTCCTTTTTCAAAGCCTCCACATCACAACCGGCATTCTTAACATCTTGTGGAGTAATTCCAGGAGGAAGCTCTGCCTGAGCAGCCTTAATTTGAGCAGCAGAAAAGCCTGCTTTAGCAAGATCGGCCGGTGTAAATCCTGCATTTAGCAAATCCCTTGCAGTAAATCCAGCATCTTTTAATTCCGCAGCAGAAAAGCCCGCCCGTTTTAAGTCCGCAGCACTGAAACCGGCATCCTTTAACTCTTTAGCAGTATAACCTGCTGCTTTCAACTGCTCTGCGGTACAGCCACTTATTTTTCTAATCGCCGATGCACTAACCCCTGCCTGACGTAACTTGGTCAATGCAGCAACTCCACATCCCGCTTTGCGTACATCATCCGCAGTTATACCATCTGGTAAGCCACTTGCTTTCGCAATTTCAGCATCAGAGAACCCTGCTC
The DNA here is from genome assembly GCF_900637585.1 of Legionella pneumophila subsp. pascullei. Taxonomy (NCBI): domain Bacteria; kingdom Pseudomonadati; phylum Pseudomonadota; class Gammaproteobacteria; order Legionellales; family Legionellaceae; genus Legionella; species Legionella pneumophila. Next base: position 512,793 of record NZ_LR134380.1, on the reverse strand, counting down.
CTTTTAATTCTCCATCTGAAAAACCTCCATCCTTCATTTCTTGGGCTGTAAAGCCTGCATTGCGTAATTCACAAGCATCAAACCCACAATTTCTTAGTCGACCTGCACTATAACCTGCCTCCTTCAACTGCCTCGCATTATAACCAGCAGCTTTTAACTCTTTACATTCACAGACCTGCTCTAATTCTTGCAAACCGTACCCACTATCTTTTAACTGCACACAACTACAAGCAGCTTTCAAATCAGTTAATTGAGCTCCCTGATTCACCACTTTTGTAATTACAGATTTGCTACAACCACCATCCTGTAACTGTTGTATCCATAAACTTCGCTGAGGGCCACCTAACTCTTCTTGTGCCAAAGCAGCAAAACCTACTCCACTTTGGGAGCCAATAACACCAACTCCTTCTCCCAATGCTTGAGTACGGATAATTGTTGGAATTGCGCTCCCGCCTGTTTTTTCTGCAATTTCTGCTTGGGTTACATTTTGTTCTTCTTGCAATTTGGCATATTGAGCAGTTGGATCCAAAACTCCTGGAATAGATTGAATTCCTCCCGGCACAGTAGAAACTTCAGCTGCAGCAATAGAACCGGTAGTAGCGCTTCTTATTTTAAAAAAACCTATTACTACCGCGATAATTAATAAAGTTGCTGTAAAAATGATAATCACTCGAGTCCGAGTATTGGAAAACAGTGATTTTAGATTTTCTTTTTTGCTCGCCATTTGCTTATAACCCTTCTACCTTGAGTTGCATGACTTTTCCATGCCAAGACACTAATAAAACCGGAGACTTTTGCATTTCGTAAGCATGCGTTCCATCTGCGCTAGTCATACTGGCTAACCAGCCCGGCGACAATATAGTGAGATTCGTTCTGACATACATTTTTTCATTAGATAACCAGGCTCGAGCATCTCCGCCACTAACCACCAGACGCCTACTTCCAGGTGGAGGAACACCTTCTAACACATGAAGAAGTAAATCATTGGCTGATGGAGGGATGCCTTCTTCGGTTGGCATACTTTTAGCGTTGGGGCCATAACCTTGAACTCGCAAATCTACTCGATAATCCACCGCTTTCTGTCCGGGTATAAGAGTAAGCATTACAGGAGTATTTAATCCTCTTAACCTTACTGCCAAATTACCATAGTTATATAGCTTCGTAGCTTGAATCATTAAAGTATTGCTGGTTTTATCCCATTGAATATTAAATGAAGAAGGATCTCCCAAATCATATGCAGCAATAGGCCAGGGAGCTCCTGTTGAATCCAGGAACACTAAAGAAGACACAAAACCTTGTGATAATCTTATTACTGGTGGTGTTGAGCCTGGAGACAAATTAACAAATTGTGATGTCGCAGTAGGTTTAGGTGGAGTGCCTGGCGTTGCAGCTTTCGCATACTCAGAAGTTTCATAGATCTGTTTTAATCGGACCACTTGCTCAGGATTTAAAGGATATAAATTACGTGTCATATCCTTAAAGGCCTTTTTATCAATAACCTCGGCATCATCTTGACTAATTATCTGACCCTCACCGCCCGCATTTGCTGTTTGATTTGCGGCAGGAGTATTAGTTTGCCCAGCTTGATTAGACTGTTGTGTTCCATCAGAAGCAGCATTATCACCCCCATCACCGGTTCCTAACTGTACATCAGGAGCAGGGTTTTGTGATAATTTCTGCTGTAGCATACGCAGTTGCTGCAGCGCTTGCTGAGCATCATCTGATTGATCAGCTGCATAGACACTGCATGACATACTGAATGTCAAACTAATCACCAAACAATATTTACATAATTGATAATGTTTCTTCATCACTAGGATACCCCACCGCTGGCAGGTCCAACAACAAATTGTGAAATACCTATTCCTCTAGGTGAATTCAACGTTGAAACTCTGGTTATCAGCATCGTTACTACGTTATTTTGTTGTGTAAATTCACTGGCGCTTTGATAGGTCACTAATATTGGCATCTGTACTCTCCAGGAATACCTACCATTGAGCACTCCTTTTTGCAAAATGATAGGAGCTCGAGTTGCTACCGCTGAAACAACCAACTTTTTCGCTTTAACCGCATCAAGGTTATTGGATTGCTCTAATGCACCTAAAAATTGATCCCAACCTTCCGCCGTAAAAAAGCCGGAGGAAGCCTGTAACTCATCGCGATAATTTACGAAATTATACGTAAATGCTGCAATTGCTGCCTGATTGGCCCACTGCAGTACAGCTGAGTCCGATTGGTTTGGTTCATCCAAAGGAAATAAAGGGGTAATACGCCCGTTAATACTTGTTGCAAAGTACTTTGGAGCGGGGGGATGAGTAATCATATAGACGACAAGTGACGCCAAGACCACATTTACCAGAATAGCAATCAATAACGCCAATATAACTTTGCGTTGGCTATCTTTATAAAACTTATTTCTTAAGGCAACTACAGTTAAGGCATCTTCAGCCATAATATCCTCTAAAATTATTGCGGTATAATCCTTTGTGAATCGTCATCTGGCGGATCCGGCGGGAGCAATGCCTGAGATGACATATTAGGAGTCGACATGGGCTTAAGCTGTATAGGAGGAGTTATGCCGCTGGTTGCATAAAAGTCTCGCTCAGGTTCATGCATATGAACATAATAAATCAACCCAGATAACCCACAATTCAATCCAAGAGAAAGAATTAGCAGTGTTAAGCCACGTCTGTAAATATGGACATTAAAATTCTTATTTCGTTTTATTAAAGCCCATGTTTCTCGACTCATTTTTACCTCAATTATGCCACAGCTCGCCTAAATGTAATCTCCACCCTGGCATTGGGTGATCTATCACCACCAAGAGTATAACTAGTTATAGGTTTATCACTACCTAACCCTTGTGTAAAGATGATTCTGCTATCAACCCCCTGAGACCATAGATATTCACTCACAACTCTTGATCTCGCCAACGTCAAAGCTCTCTCTCTTTTTACCGACACGTATTTACTACTGTAACTGGTTACCGTTATTGCAATTTTACGAAATTGTTTAAGAAACGTTGCGATCTCATTTAAAAGGCTATAGGAAGCCCAATGTAACCGAGGAGATTGATCAGCAAACAAAGCGCTTGCAGGTATACTAATTAAATAATTTTGACCTACTGATGCAACTTTAATCCCTTTTTTATTCAAATCAGTCATCATTTTTATTATTGTTGCATCACATGCGCCATCAACACGGCATGGTAATTTGGGTACTTCATTCTCAGGGATATAACCAGAACGATGACAAGCACTCAGAAATAATAAGAAAAATAATCCAGTTGTTTTAAACAATACATAGATGTAGTTAGTACGAAGTGATCTCACCTGTTATCCCCATCTTTGAAAATAGACTAATTGTGTTATCTATGTCTAACTATCTCAAACATTCCATTTGATAATAAAAACATACAAATCATTACGTTACAATGAATTTAATAAAATTACCATTTTTTTAAATAATTTATTTATTTAAGATGGGGTTGACTAATTAAGACAAATCAACATATGCCAAATTAGGCTGTGCATATATTGATAATTACCCTGTAAATGCAGAATACAAAAAGCTCTCCCTAAGGGAAATCATACAAGTAATCAAATTGATAAATAAAATTCTAAAGAAATAATATCACTACTCAGGTTATTAAACGTAGAGCATCTTAAAAAAGAACTCTTTTCATATCCAAGATTACGCCATTTCTAAGACAATTTTCGGTTAACTGTCATGTTAATTCCTCTGCAGCTTTTTTATTGGCTTTCTCGCGTTCTGCTGAAATTTTAGCTGATAAATCTCTTATAATATCAGTAAGTTCTTGGTTATCAATCACATCTCTTTCTTCAGGAGGATAACTGGTTGCTATTTGAAAATCTTTGATTAATTCATTAGCTACTGTCCCTGCGTATTTGTCTTTAGCTCCTGCCAAACGTTCAATCGTTATCATTTGATTTCTTGTTTCATTAATAGGTAATAATGGCTCAGAAAAAGCTTCTTTGTCAGCAACTAATATTGGAGGAGCGTCAGGGTCAATTCGTAGTTTGCTGAAAATAGTTAATGCCCCCTCAACTTCTTCCTCTACAATATCTTCCACAGGCTCAGGTTCATTTTGACCATGAAATGCAATTAAAGCAGCAACGCCTCGTTCAATAGGCTCTACGATAGTAGATTCTTTTAATGCCTTGCTAATGAGAGTGATTTCTTCATTCTCAACTGTCTTATTGATACTCAAGTCACCACTTTCAAGAATGCTCTGGAAAGAAGCTAATTGTTTTTGTAGCTTCATTAAATAATCATCCGGCGGTGGCTCTACTTTTAAAAACTGGTTAATTTTCAATTGCTTAACTGGTTTAGGATTGGCATAAAACATGCGGGCACGAACAATTTTGGATTTGAAAAATATATGCGCCTCACCTTCGGTTTGTTCTTTTAAATCCAGGAGATCTACCCGAGCTCTCTTTTCAAAAGATGAGCTTTTAGTATCCATATAACTATTGGCTATGCTGGTTTCTTTGGTTTGAAACGAATCCACTTTTGTAACATAAGCTTCGCCAGCAGTTTTAGTGAAAAAATCCCAAGTTTCGGTAGGATCTTCCAGTTTCATACATATTTTAATGTTTGTGTTTGCTCCAATAGAGGCTGCCTCTTCTTTAGATGCTTTTTGGAATGCAGGCAAATCTTGTCCAGCAAAAATAGCAGAAAACCCTAGCGAACGAGCTTGCGCAGGCACTACAGCAAAACCTTGTACTGCGTAATAACCGTACTCATCAAGAATACACATATAAGGAGTTGGGGCATTTGTGGGTTTTCTTAGAATAACATCACGATAATCACCTTCTACTTCTTCACCCAAACCAGCAGCCATCATAGCTTTTAGAGAAGAAACAATAATCTTGCCAAGGTTAGATAATTCATCCGGTGATTTTTCCAGAGCGGGTAATAAAACCACTAATATACGTCTGTTGAGTACCACATCTTTAAAATCTACTTCTGCTAAATTGGTACGAATAATGTGGCCATAAGTATCTGCCAGAGAAGAGAAACTTCGCACTAATTGCATGGTAATAAAACCATGTTGTTCCAAAACTTGTGATACCTGTTTCCCCTTTTTCTCTTTATTATACCCAGGCAAGGTATTTAAATAGTTTCTTAAAGGATCCGTTACCAGTTTTGGAATGGTTTCAATATTGACACTTTCTTGATCATCTCTGGGAAAAACTTTATCAATTACAATAGATTCCAATCTTTGCAAATCAAAATAATTTCGAATAGTATTCGCATCAAGGAGAATTGCCCCTTCATCACGCATATACACCAATAAACGCATTAATGCTTCTACGAAAGCTATAGCCCGCCCCTTCCACATATCACCATCAGAGGATTGGCCTGAAGACCCCATCAGACTGACTACCAACTGAGTTAGCATGCTCGAAGAACCTTGGCAGAATGGATTTAGTGTATTGGAAAGTCTTTTTTCCTGTGGGCCAACAATATCACGGGCTCCAGTCATGAAGTTGATTAACAACAAATCATCCTCTCGCCCCATACTCCTTACCATAGAAAATACTTTAGCATACAGTGAGTTATCTCCTTTACCATCAACATAAATAAACCCACTCCCCTGTACTAGGGCATTATATGACAGAGAAACCAAAGTTTCTGTTTTACCACTACCTGTTGAACCGAAAATTAAGGCATGGGTACGCATATCATCGTTAGCAAACCAAAGTTCCTCACCGGTCTTTCTGTCATTACCAAAAAAGGTAATACCTCGAGCTATATTCGGTTTATTAATACCCGGTTTCAGATCGTTGTAATCCTTCGCGCGCGAAATTTGTGGCAATCGAAAAGGCAACTTTTGCTTTCGGGTATAGCTATAAAGAAAAAATATGCCCCCCATAATCAGCAAAAATGTTGCTGATTCAGAGAAATAATATGAAACGGCTGCCAAAGAGATAAGAACAATGGAAATATTGGTCGGATCTGCAAAAAAATCGGCCAACCGTTGCGTAAAGGTACGTGTATCCCTAAGTAAAAGGGTTGGATCTAATTCATGACGAGAATCAATACCCCGCATCATGGCTCTAACTCCTCCATTTGACGTGGTGATAATTTCACTTCTTTTACTGCAATTTCCAAAGCTCTAATCGCCTCATCTATCATTGGCACCAAAGAACGCCGTCCCATTTCCTTTTCAGCTTTCCAATGTGCGAAAGGACCTGCAACTTCAGAGTAAGGAGTTTGCCTGCCTACGCAATTCAACATATACCATAAACGTCTATCCACAGGTTTTAGCCACAGAAACTCAGAGCTAGGAACCACACCATCTTCTCGTGCTGCTTCAAGCAAAGAAGCAATCACAGTGAGCACATAAGCATGCTTGGCCACTACTTCCTGTACCAACTCCGTGTTTTGGTATTTTTTCATTACGGGTCTTGCAACAGAAAAATCAGGTTTTCCATCCACAAATGTTTTATCCAAAACTTTAAGAATATTATTCGCTGCATCTCTGTCTCTATTCATTCGTGCCATAAATACGGCTGACAATGCGTAAGCCTGAGGAGAGCAGCGTTCAAAGCCATCCCAATAAGGACCCAATTGCATGGTAAATACTCGTTTGGCATCGCCACGCCGAATTCCCGCTGTCATCTCTTCGCCAGGCACAGGATTATCCAGTAAGGCATCATCCTTTCTCAATAAATTATATTTTCGCGCAAATTCCATGGGTGTTAAAGCCATGGCCCAAGGCCCTTTATTAATGTCTTGACTGACCAGATCCTCTTTAATTATCGGCATGATGGCAGGCCAGTTAAATTGCTCCTGAGCCCGTAAGCTTTTCATATCATAGGTTTTGCGATATTTTAAAGTCACATTTGAGTTATAAAGAACAAAGGCTAACACTACCAGGATACAAATAACCGGGTAACGCATGTAATCACCGACCGCACGCATCACAGTCACCATTTGATCCCAATTGACCGTGTTAGGATCCAGCGTTTGCATCAGATAAATTTGATTGGCCAGGAGTTGATTATTTAAAAACAAATTAACTAATCTTGCTTGCCAGATATTGATAGTGAATACAAAACTGACAATGTACTGATGAGCCAGCGCCCAAATAAAATAAGCAGTAATAAATAACAGTATGACGATCCACACTGGCGCCATGGAATTATCTGAACCGGATTGCTGCTGTTGTTGTGCCATCTCTATATGCAATGATTAATAGATTCTATATATCAAGTATATACTGCTCAGAGATATTTTTGCGAGATTTTCGTGTACTATATCAAAATATAAGAATGCAGAGATGATTTAATAAAGCGTCAAGACAGTTAGAGTAGAAATAAATTTCTAATACACTCGAAATCATTGCAAGAAAAACGAAACGGCCTATCCATTTTTAATTAAACGACCATTAGAGTATCGATATACGCCAGTCACATGGACAAAGCGGCTGATGTTTTCCAAACTGATAGATTTATCCTTAAGCGTTAATAATGGTTTACCCAATTTATCTACCGGAGCCTTATCAGCAGATAAATGTAAGATGTCTGATTGATTGATATAGATTGACACATAAGCTTCATTCTGTTTGTTTTCTTTTGTTTTTAATACCGCTTTTATGTCTTCTTCATCAGCATAAATAGGTCGTGAAATCATTTGTCGGGGCAAACTTCCCACTATTTTCTCCCAGGATTGAATATTACTTCCATCTGAGGAATATAATGAAACATAAATTTCCTGCTGACCACTCCTTAAGGCAATTCGATTTGCTAAATGAGACTCTGCTTTTAACTTAGCCTGGCTGGCAGCACCTATCCGCTTTAAAAAACGATCTCGAATTGCAATTAACTTTTTACCAATTACCCTTAAGAAATTGGATTTATCCCATGGGCCTTTTTCAATAGCGTCATTTAAGGCCTTTAAAATAGTTTCTTTTTGTTCATCCGATAGTTGATCTTTCATAACTTCAATACTTATGGGAACCAAGAATTAGGGGAAATATAAAGAAAGTATAACAGTTTTTGTAAAAATCACTGAAATGAAATTAATCTTTCAAGAAGATAATTTGAAACCACGTTCCTCATGACTTGGTTGCTCAGACGATTTTTCAGGTTCAGTAGCACCAAACATTCTTTCTGTCTTTGTTGTTAAACCCGGTTGATTTAAAGCGGCTCTCTCTACCTTTGTATTTAGCTCAGTTAACACCTCAACGGCATCGGTGTTATCCTTCCCTCCTGGATTAAAGCTAACAGCCTTTGCCACAGTTAGAATACAATCTTTTACCGGTGAAATAATTTCACTATAGACACTGTCAAGAGTAGCATCAGTTACATCAGTTTCACCTATCTCTTTAACACGAGGTGGCGTATAAAAACCAAATGGATTTCGTGCACTGTCATCAGTATTATTACCCATTATTACCACTCCTGAGCTAAATCTCTTACATTACATATATCAAAATATATCTTTCAATATATCCTGATCCGATAAAACTTTCTAATTCTTTACAAACAACTAATCATACATTAACTCATCCAGGGGAGTATAATCACGGCTTGGCCCCCCTTGAATAAGCTCATTCATAACGTCCGTCATACATAACAAACGTAATACATTCGGCGTCACTTCATCAAAAACCACTCTAATACCTAATAATGCTCCTTCAGCCTCGTCATAAGTAGCTCCCAATCCATAACCCAAACACAAGGAACACAATTGATCCGCCCTCTTGGCAATGGCTGGTAGCAAACCTGTTTCTGAAAACACCTCATCAAAACTTACAAATCTGTCGTTCAGGTAAAATTTGGCATTCATGCTTGCTGCAATCTTTGCCATACACTTGCTGATATCTCGCTCCATTTATCTCCACCAGGGTCTAGCAGATCTAACTGAACCAGCTAAAAAACTTCTGAGCCAGCGTAAAAAAACTGGGACAGTGAAACCATAATGTTCAATTATCCCAAAAAAAATTGCAGAAACTAAGACCAAAACACCTGTCCATACTCTTATATGCATTAGAAATAAAAATATAGGGAATGCCGCCCTCGCATCAACCACAAAAAACCGAGCGCTTCTTGCCGAATCACGCCAGTGGCTCGTCGCTGAAAATCCACCTGCCATTTTTAAACCTCAAAAAATCATCCTTTAAAAAAAGTATATACTTAAAAAACAGCTTGTGCACGTTGATACTTTATAGAAACATAAAAAATCAGGATTAATTTTTACGCAATTGAACATTGCAAACACGAAGGGGTTACTCACCAATAGAAATCCCAAGTGTTAATAACCAGGATTTAATCCATCGGAGAATGTTTTTTATTAGACGATATCCCTAACATATTAGATAAAATATTTTGCATATCGGGTTTCGCTTCTGGTTCAGCTTGAAGCTTTAACTGTGGAACAGTATCCGCTTCAGTTTGTTCTGTTTCAGCAATTTTATGACTGCTTAGCTCTTTGTTCCCTTGCATTTTAGCTAACATTTTGTAAGTACTGTGGATATCCATCTGAAATCCCCTTTTAACAACTCTTAGTTAAGATACCACATACAAATTAAGGAATTATTAAGAGTTTGAAAAAAATCAAAAAATTCTACACGTATCAAATATTTCCCTTTATAAAATTTAAGTTTCTTAATATTAAGTTAAGTATTTTACAATACAATACCATCTTGAAAACTATTATCAAATTAAAAGTTGCTTAATTAATGACAAACTGCAAAATTGGTAGCACTTTGGTATTAAAACCCATTCTGGGATATAGTTGTTTGAATTTTTTTATAAGTACCTTTATTTTAATTTTGTTTTCTATCCCGTTGACATCAGGCACATGTTGGGCAAAAAAAAGTGTAAATCACAATGAGGTTGCAATGAGAGGAAAAAGAGAATTTTTAAAACACGAATACTCCCCTGGCCATTGGTCAATTGATTATACTCGGGCAGGCACCTCAATCGCCGTTATCACTGTCCGAAATAAATATCATTACTCAGTGATTCTAAATCCCACTGATTGCAGAGGTTATCGTATCATCATTCGATACCTGAATGAGGGCGATTCAAGTCTTTCATCTGCTTTTAACCGTCCTTATACTATATCTGAACAACGCGGATTGAATGACGTTGCCAGTCTGATGACCCAAGTCTATGAAAAATTAGGACTTATTGTGCAATTTTCTCAACTTGGCAATAACTCCCAATCTTTCGATAAAGAGACAGGGGTAACGCTCATTGGGAGTGAAGAAGAACCCAGCATGCTTCATTTACATATGTGGGGCAGGGGCGACCCAGACATGGAATATATTGCCGGTGTTCCTCTTAGAGGACCAGAGCCTGGTTTGATGTTTGATTTAATTGCAAAGAATAAAACTCACCCTATTAACCAACATGCCATAAAATGGAATGAAGATGAGCTCAAAGCCTGTCTCGCCATGTTCAAACTTAAACTCGCTGAATACGTTAATTCACCAGAGTTTACTGAAGAGTTCGGCGATACTCTAAAAGTGACCATTCATGATAAAAAAGATATTAGCGAAGCAAAGGAAAGTAGTTTTGGTTTTTTTCATAAAATGAAATCTGCATCAGAAGACCTGACCACTTTGGATAAAACCTTAGAAACAAGAGATGATAAAATAAATCCCTTCGGATAATTTGTCAGATAAATATAAATATCATCATCTTTATTGTACTTGAACTTCAGTCAGGAGCAGTATCAAAATTTCTGGATAAAGTTATTTTCAACCATAGACTCTTGAGTATTCCTTTCCACACACTAGTAGCAGATAACTAGATAACTAGATAACTAGATAACTAGATATACCCGCAGATTTTTAATGTTGAGTTCAATTTATCAACAGCTCAATCGATGTCTATAAAAAATTGATAGCTGTTTTTAATAGTGCTTAACACACCCATCCAAAGTCGAATTTACAGGACTTACGAAAAACTCCAAGGTCGAGGCAAAAAATGTTTTTAATGAGGGAGTTTAGATAAACTAAATGACCGAATTAAAAACTTTTTTTAACAATGAGATTGGGGGGGTTCGTAAGTCCTGATTTATTGACTCAAGCATTGTCAAAACACATCAACATAGTCCGCGCGCGAAGAATCATAATTTATCAATTATGTTAAGAAATTCATGGCCTGTGGGAAGCTGCTTGTCGTTAAAACGCTTAAACAATTAGTTTGGACAATAGAAATTAAAATTCGATTGGAAAAATCAATGTTGTTCAGGGCAATTTGTTTAAAAAGATTTATTCTTAATACAGAATTTCCCTAGATTGCATGCCTCGGACAAACCGAGGCAAATAGACAATGGGATCTCAAATTATCCCCTAACACCCATAAACATTTCCATCTTTTGGCGTATGGTCATTTTTCTTATCCCCACTCTCTTCGACTTTCTTGCTGAAGAGTGAATGGGATTGGAGGGCTTCCTTGACATGCTGTTTATTCACAAGAACCTGAGTATAGGTGGTTGTATCATTCATCGCATGATGTAGAAATCCAGCAAGCTCAGGGGTTTCTTTAAAATAGCTATAAAGGTTAACTGTAACACCATATCCTTTGAATATGTCCTGTACATAGGGATCATGAAGAACATCAATGACCTCAAGCATCGCATGAAAACCACGCTTGGCATAAACACCGATGACCTGGATAAGAAAAAGATTGATGTCGTTTTGTAAATCAGGATCTTCCTTATATTCTGCCATATACTTGGCTAACATACCCACAATATTACAAGTATGCCCAGAAATAGATCCTACGTAAGACGAATTCTGGCGGTTATTATTCCAAAACCATTGTTTTCCCTCTTTATTATCAGGTGCAACAGTCGATGAATCCACCAGCATATTACGCATGGGTTCGCGTTGAGCATCATAAAAGACAGGCGAACAACCTGTCATGACTCCGCCACCACAATTCCATACATCCGAACCTACTTTTTCTGAATCAGTCTCAAATTTTCTTTCTTTAATGCCCGTCGATTCTTTGCGTGCAACCCGATCGCGTCCTTTATGCGCTTCAGCATGATGTAATACACCTGTAATAAACTCAACTTCTTTCTTGGTAAATTTAGAGGTATCTTTATAGCCATTGGCAAAGATACAAATTTTTTGTTCCATCTCCCTTGGAGTATCAACTCTTCCACAATCACCTAAAAAGAATTGCAGAATTTTATTACACGCCTTCAGTGTATTATCCCTTAACTCCTCATCTTCAAGCTCTGTACCCTCTTCTGTCAAATCAATTTCAAGGGTTTCTTCAGAGTGGGAAAGTCCATTAATATACTGAGCAAGACGAGTTTCAAAAAATCGTCTTGGGTCATTTCTTATGGGGTCAAAAGGCTTAAGATTTCCAGAAGCTTCTATGATTTTTTGAACTTGTTTTTCCCCTAATTGTTCTACTACCTTCTTTTCCTTTAATTTTTCCATTATTTTATGCAAGCAGTCATTATATCGAACAAATAAATAATCAGCCGATAATTCTTGCAGAAACCCCTTATCTCCAATTTTTAACGAAGTAAAAAGCCCAATCGTCAATATTAAAAACTCTGAAATATCTGTTTTATCACCAACAAGAGATAGGTATTTACTCAAGTTTATGTTCGTTTTCTTGTAGCTGGGATCACCAATCGACGGACGAAATGCGGGTAATACAGAATCAAATGAGATATCGGTTAATTGCGACATAATGGATTTTGCAATCGAAGTATCCACTTTTTCAATTAAAAGAGGCAGTAAGGCTTTTTTAGTTTTCATGCTTAAAGTCCCGGTCTTACTATCAAGAGAAAGCTCAGGAATAGACTGAAAAGCATTCATCAGAATGGTGAGTAATGTTTTCTCACTTTCATTGGCAAGCATGACTTGTACAAATTCCAAAAGCTCAGGTGAGAGTGGGTGTACTTTGTCCTTACTAAAAACACCAAGCATCTCCAAATCACTTGAATAAGGTATTAATCCAACTTGTCGTATAATTTCTTCAAGTAGAGGTTTATTATGAGTCAACAATCCTTTTAAGAAGAGAGATTTTAAGAATATATGCTTGGATTTTGGTGCTTCCTCAATTGCTTGACAAATCGTTTTAAATCGAGAAAAACGTATATTTTTCATAAAATCATCTAAAATTTTTTGGGTATCAATAGTGCTGACTGTAGTATCTACAGTGAATTTTTTGGTTGCTTCATTAATTTTTTGAACTGTTTCATTGGATACCTTAAACACATCTTCAGCAACTTTCTTGGATAAAACGCTTAGCTTCTCAGCAGTTTCCTTCGAAGTCTTTTTCAGATCTTCTCCCAGTTTCTTTAGAATCTCATCTAAGTTTTGCATATAAACTCTACCTCTAAACATTGTCTTGTTTGACAATTCATAATTCACTGCGGTTATGATAAAACACAAAGATTAAGAAAATATTAAACTTATTGTTCAAATTTAAAAAAATGTGTTGTTTATTTAAATTAATGCCTGGATTGGCCTAAATAATCATTATGAGTAAAATAAATGAACAAAAATATTGTCATTTATACAGCTCTCATGCTAAGATTCAGCCAGTTTGATTTTTAGAATACTATGACGATAGTTTAAAACAGGTGATTAAAATGGGTAGAAGTGAAATGAAAATAGCATCAGCTGAATTGCGTGATTTAATGAAGGCAGTATCTGAAGGTCATTATGAAACTGTTAATACTATACTGGATAAAGATCCTGAGCTTGTAAATCAGTACGTCCCCCCAACTTATGATTCACCCCTGGCTAGAGTATTAAATAAAAAACATATTGACTACAAAATGCTTAATATTTTGGTTGAGCATCATGTTGATTTTGATTATCCCATCAACCATCACAAAGAAACACCAATTGAATTGGCTTGTAAAAATCAGGATCTTCAATTATTCAAGTACTTAGTCCAACACAATGCCCCCATTTCAGAACAAGCACCACATTTCCTGCTGGTGAATAGCACCAATATCAAATACCTGACTGAAGATAAAATTAAAAATACCTGTGAAATTATTAAATTAATGGGTGGTTTGGAAGCTGTTTCTTCTAAATGTGATGCTGAAGGTAATCGCTTCGGAGAACAAGCAAGGAAATCACAATTAATCAATCGCTTGGGTGGTATAGTAAAGTACGATTACATGCAATTGCTGCAATCGGTTTATCCAATTGTTGATAGAGAAGTAGATGCTCCAACCATTCATGCCTCTACTGAAAAACTTACAAATCTGCTCAATAAAATTAGAGAGCAATACAGCTCAAAAGAAGCATACGATCAACAAAATTTAAAAGATTCTATTAGTCTTTTCTTTATGACCGGTGGAGAAATACCTCCCTTAAGAAGAGTTCCAGAAAGTCGTATTGAAGAAGCTGGCATAGACGCCCCTAAAAATGCGCTTTAAAATTTTTTATCCTACCTATTAATTCATCAAGAAACACCAAATTTACCATTTGGTGTTTCTTGTCATCCTCGTATCTCGCCTTTTAAAATTCTCCACTCAATTGAGCACGATTCAATTTTTTAACCGAATTAGACAATTTTATGATTACCTGATCACACGATTTTTTTAGCTACAATATAAAATTTATGCCAATGTTTATAATAGCCCAAAGCATCCATTTCATCTTTTTCTTCTTCTTGAAAATACTCGATTTTGAATAGGGTAAACAAATGACAAATCATTTCCCGATTTAAAAAAGTCATATCCGTTCTGGTATTCCAAGAGTCATTAAAACCAAAAAATGAACCAGAAAATCGACCATCTGGCTCAAGCCCTCTTAAAATAACGTTCCAGAATTTATAGAAATAAACTGGCTTAAGAAATGGGAGACTAAAACTGGCGTTAATTAAGCTTACTTTAGGAAGAGAATTCAAAGTCTCAAATGAAGATACTACTGTTTTTAGATGATTAGCCCATGTTAATTCCTGAACCGAGGAAAACAAACTGTCTATAGCGTCCAATTGCGAATCAATAGCAATGACAGACCAACCGCGACGTAAAAGCTCCATAACATCCATACCGGCACCACAGCCCAAATCGATTGCTAACTTAGGTGAACTTACCGCTTCTTTGTCAAAATTTGCAATTGCCTTTAGCAAAGACTTTCTAGGCAGAGCGTTTTGTTTCGTAGAATTATAATAAGCGATCCAATTTCTTTTATTCATTAACTATGTACCCCCTAGTTACCAAAAAGTAACTAATTGACTGATTTTATTGAATATCTTAGTCTCAAACCTGTTCATTTTATAAAATAAAGGAGTGCATTATGAAAGAAAAACTCATAAAAAAAATTGTCCAGAAAAAACTGTTAAAAAAGCATAGAGGATGGTGTGGTCCAGGAACCTGTATTGGATGATATAACTGCAATGATGGCACGTTGGTAAAAAACGTGCCATAACCCTTAAACCAATCAAAGATCCAGAATCATGCATCCAGACTTAAAACACTTACTCAATTACAGAAATCATAAAATTATCACCCGCTATAATACTGATTATCCATCTTCCGCCATGCAGGCAGAAGAGGCATTGCAAGAATTAATGAAATTTATTTGGCTCTGCCATAAACATAAAACGGATAAACAATTTTACCCTAGCGATAAAAATTTAGACTTCTCTTGTGTCATTCATGCAGAAATGGCTGATATTGACAAGATGTGGCATACATTTCTTTTATTCACCAGAGATTATCATGCGTTTTGTGATAGCCATCTCAATGGAATTTTCTTTCATCATGAGCCTGTGCTCGACAAAAACCTCCAGGTTTCTGAAGAGGATTATGTCTTGGAACTAACTCGCTATTTAACCTATATCCATGACCATTTAGGTGAGGAAACTTTAATAAAGTGGTTTAGATAAATTAAACTTTGCAACCAAGCTCTTGTTCTTTGATAAATGTCCTTTCCGCATTGATTATTTTATCCATATTGGTTTCAGTCCAACGGGTAAGTAAAACCAATATGGCACTTAATTCTTTACCCAAACTGGTTAATGAGTATTCAACCTTCATAGGTAAAACAGGATAAGATCGCCTTTGGACAAAACCATACCGTTCCAACTTGAGTAATGTTTGTGTCAACATTTTGGGTGATATTCCACCGATTTCGCGTTTTAGCTCACCAAAGCGGTATATTCTTTTGGATAAAAGACTAATCACCAATATAGACCATTTATCACTAATACCCTCAAGAACATTATGAGATGGGCACTTCTCGTTATAAACACTATAATCAGGATGAGACATATTGGCACTCCCTAGTTCTCTATTAATGATGACCTTCAAACTGAATAAAATGAGTTTGAGCTTTATTCATCAGCAACTTAAATCGTTGCAAATGCTGCTCAGATGCAGAGGAGGAATGTAAAACAAATTCTGAAATGCATAATGCAAAAACCAAGCGCCGGATTTCCCAAATCGTTTCTTGAAAAATATCGATTCGTTTTTTCGTATGTTGACTGGTTTTAAAATCCAGTTTTAAATTTTCGGAACTGATGGATATTGGCAGGTAATGCTCAGTAAATTGGCCACGTAATTTCTCTACAAAGAGTAATGTATTCACTTTTTCTGTATTAGATTTAGTAATTTTTTGCACAATATCATTTAAAAAATCATAAACCATCACCTGGTGAAAAAAATAAAGTCTATGAGAATAACGGTATGCCTGAAATAAGAAATAATCGCCTGCCAACACAATACAAATACCAAACAGGGTGCATATGCCTCGATTAAGAACCATCTCAAAAGGACCATGAGGCGATGTCGCCTCTTCCGTTTGTGCCATTAAAAAAAAGACCACCAAAGTAATAAAAAACACACTAATGTCGTAACGTTTTGTGTTTAACGTGGCAACACTCAAACCAACTATCGCAAGAATGAACAGGATTGATATCAATCGATAGTTCAATTGCAATAAATAAAGTAAGGGAATCAAAAGGATGAGCGCTAAAAGTGTTCCCCAAATCCGATGTTTAGCTCTTCTGATAATTAATCCTGGTTCAATACCCGCGCTAACTGACAAGACTGTTATCAATACCCACCATTTTTCAGGAAAGGTTGAAAACAAAAAAATGAGCATGGCAACCATAAACATGATGAGCAGGTGAATAAATCGAGCATAATCAAGTTGTTTCTTCAATGCTGAAGTATTATGCATAATTGATTCCATTTGCTAAATGCTTGTTGCAAGCATCTCATAACATATTGTTGTAATTTTGTCTCAGGCAGGATAGACATTATAGGATCATCACAGGATGTATTTGCTTTAATTGCGCATCTAAGCCTATAAAGATTCTCTTTCACTTCATGCCAGAAAGCTTGATTTTCTACTTCATAATAAAGATTATCCAAAGAAAATTGAATATTACGTATATTGATTGAAATTTTCTGGGTAAAAATCATGTATTTTTTGGGGATAAGTCTACGATATTGTCTAATTACGCTCAGATTTATCATTTCTTCCTGCATGAATCTCAGACCACGATGACTAAATGATTTTTCAATATCCAGCTCAAGGGATTGAATAAATTTTGTCATAGCCCTCTTCCATACCCTGAGATATTGATTGGGAAAAAATCTTAAACAAATGAATATGGCAATCATAGATAAAGCGCTTGATCCGACAATGTCATAGACAATTTGCCAATTTGCAGGGGGCTCTGTGCTTAAAATTGTTGCTCCAGATGCAACAATAAGCATCGTCACATTCTTTAATGAAAGATATTTTTTTAGTACATAAAAATAGACACTTGCTAACGCAATAATTGAGAAAAAGAAAAATACGACCCGAAATGGGTAAACAAGGTAAAAAGAGGTACTCAGCAGTATCACTACCACTCCAATGAAAATCAAAAAGTTCTCTTTCTCTTTAAAACTGGAAAGGCTGGGTGATTCATAAAATCTTACCAGCAAAAATGGTGAAAAAAATGCTGTAAAATTCGTGGGACGAAATACCCAATAAACATAGGCCATTATTGTAGCAATAAAAAGTGACTTATAGAGTGCTATTCGTTGAACAGCATAGGGATCAACCTGCTCAACCCATTCAATAAACTTCGACATAGACATAAGCACTAGCTCCGACACGAAGCGGATATTTAGGGTCAGGGTCAGTAACCTTGATAATAACAGGAAGGCGTTGGGGTAATAAAATCCATTGATTTTCATTGATAACATTTTGCAGCTGCGTGCGCACGTCCACCAATTGCCTATTCGCGGACCAATAATCAGAATCAATGACACCATGAAACATTTTTCTTCCTAAATACATTCTTGGAAATATCAATACCTTTGACCCCTTGCGCACATCACGCAAATCGGTCTCATTGAAATTGGCCTGAATATAAATATTATCCTGATCAACCAATGAGAATAAGGGCTGATTAATATTTACTGGAGTTCCTATGGTAAAAAACAAATTTTGAATAACTCCATTACCTTGTGCATAGACATCCGTTAACTCCAAATTGACTTTGGCATTCTTTAATCGGGCCTGAATGGATTTTATTTCATTCTCCTGCACTGTTATTTGATGCTGATCTATTTCCAGTTGTTTCAATGAAGCTTGCCATTTATCCTTGGCTGCTTTTGTTTCTTGTTGGGAGTTTTGCAGAGTAATTAGCGAAACGGATTTTATAGCATAGCCTCTTCGGTATTTTTGATCATCCTGTGCTCTCTTAATGTATATTTTTTGTTCGTTTTCACTGAGTTTCAAATCCCGTTCATACGTAGTTTTTAATACAGCCAACTTTGCCTGTGCTCCAGATAAATCTGCACTGAGTTGCTCCACGGTGTATTCATAGGGCTTTTTAAATACGGTAAATAGTTTTTGTCCCTTGTGCACTATGTCTCCATTTTTCACATAAAGATCGGTAATATATCCGCTGGTTAATGCTGCAACTGGACGTACATTGTTTACTACAAACGCATTATCAGTAAAAGGAATCAAATAGGAAAAAACATAGATAATTGCAGTAAGAAAACCAATAAAAATAATCGAATTAGTAAGGGTAAACCAGCGTTTTGGTTTTAAACGAACCAGATTTTCTTTTATTTTCCCACCATATTCCATCAATTTTTTCATAAAATAGCCAACCAGTTTCCCTTTGTATATAACAATAATGCGAAATTAGCCTATCTCATCGAACAGCTCAAGAGATAAGACCTGGAGTTTTAGCCTGCTTGGCAACAACGTTTAAAACCAGTGCGTTACAAACCAAACCGATTTAGCCACTATAGGCATACCCACCAGCCAAATCTTGATACAACATAACCAGTGACATTGCTAATTCAAGCTTCGCCTGATTTGTTGAAAGCGCCAGGTTATCCAGATAAACCTTACTCTCCAATAACTCTTTATAGGACATTAACCCTGTTTTTAATAAACCATTTTGTAACTTGTATTTATGCTGATAATCTTCTTGTGCATGCCGGTAGGATAAAAATTGCTCTCTAATACGCTTATTAGCTGAAAAAGCATTATCAACTTCTTTTAAAATTAATCGGACGGTCTTAACGTATTCAGCTACTTTTGCATTATAAACTCCCTTGCTAACTGAAATTTTACCCAGAGTATTTGGATTAATTGTCCAGTTTACGTACGCATCGGTTGCTTGTTCAAACGTGCTATCTGGCAAATGTGCTTCTCCAATAAAATCATCCAGCTGCATAACAGGAAAAAAATCACTATAAGCGACAAAAATACCTGTACGAGCTGCTTTTAAGGAATACTCGGCCATCTTCATATCGGGGCGATTACTTAATACAGTAGCGGGTAAACTCCCAGGTTTAAAGTGGGTAAAATCCAATTGAGCAAAATTATTTTTGCTTCTGATTAAACCAGGATTCTCATTTATTAAATAACGCAAGGCATTCTGGCTAACGACAATGTTGTGTTTGATGGGTTTTATTTGTGCTGCGATCAAGCGCTCATTGGATTGTAACTGAGCCAAATCAATATCATTTTTTAATCCTATGTTGATTTCCTTCCTGCTCAAAGAAATTAATGATTTTAAATCCCTGTCCAGTTCATACAATAATTTAAGTTGCTCTAACTGAGCAATCAAAGTGAAATAGGCTGCTGCTACCTGACCAATCAAGGTCAAACGCAAACCATCGATGGCTGCCTGATGATATTGGACCTGATATTGGGCCCGCTTTTGCCGCGTATAAAGTTGCATAATATTCAAAACATAACTTGGCCATATTCCATAAAAACCTCCAGGCACCCCAAGAGCAGGATTAGTGGAATACCCTCCCAATATTTGAACATTAGGTATCCAACTTAACTTCACTTGCCGTAACTCTCCTTGAGCCTGTTGTAAATTAGCCATTGCAATATGAATATCCATATTGGTTTTCAAACCAGTATCAATTAAACGATCCAATTCTGGATCCTGGAATTGCTTCCACCAAGCTAAATAAGGTAATTTTTGAACTGGCCGATAATCCCTGGGGCCGGAAGGGAATTGTTTGGGAGTTACAATATTAGAAATTTGCTGATCAGTGCTTTGACCACAGCTTAACAAACCTGCTCCCAACAATAATAAGAACATCAATTTTTTAAGCATGCACATCATCGTTTATTTCAAAGTGAATGTTTATCATTGTAATTTATAATTCATCTAATGGTGAAAGTATATTTAAATTTCAACAAGGAGCTCTCATGATCAAAAAAATCGCATTTACCATGTATCCTGTTCAAAATATGGATAGAGCAAGGCAATTTTATGAAGAAACACTTGGACTTGAAGTTGGCAAGATTTCCGCTGAGGGAGCATGGGTAGAATATGATTTACCTCAAGGAGGTTGTTTTGCAATTACTACATTGGCCCAAGGCGTTATCCCCAGTGCTAATTCGGGAGGTAGTGTTGCTTTTGAAGTAGACCGTATTGACGAGTTGGTATCTCAACTAAAATCCAAAGGAGTTCAATTCAAAATTGACCTATTCTCTTCGCCAGTTTGCAGAATGGCAATCGCGTTGGACTCAGAAGGAAATGCGATCGCTTTACATCAATTAACATGATTTTTTCCACCAATACGTATGAAGCCCCCTTTAGGTAGTCTCATACGTATTGGTGGTATATAGGGCATCAATATTTTCAAAGATACAAAATAACAATGCCCCTTAGTATGCCTTGTTTACTAACAGGACTTACGATGAACCTCAAGGTCGAGGCAAAAAATGTTTTTAATGAGGGAGTTTAGATAAACTAAATGACCGAGTTAAAAACATTTTTTAACAAAGAGATTGGGGTTTATCGTAAGCCCTGACTAAATCACCCAAGGTAGGCAGCAGACTCTTTAATTCGCTTTCAAGGTAAGGAGTAGAAGGCATGGAGGCTTGCCAAATGCCTTGAGGCCACAAAGGATCATTCTTTCTGCGGATAACAATATGTATATGCAATTGTGGAACAATATTACCGAGAGCTCCTATATTAAGCTTGTCTGGTTTAAAGTAATCAGTAACCAGACGTGACAGCTGATTGATTTCCTCTATTAATAAAAATCGATCACTTTTTTCAAGTTGATAAATTTCTTGAATATCCATTTTTCTTGGAACCAAAATAAACCAGGGATATGAGGCATCATTTTTTAATAGGACTGTAGATAAAGGCCATTCTCCAAGTGTAAAAGAGGACGACTGAATCCGATCATCAACGCGGAACAAAATACTCTCTCTATTAATAAGCATTCCATCATTGTAACAAAAACATTAGCTCAGGATCATAAGAATTACAGATAAATTTTAATAAACCTATTGAGTAATGATCCCTTTTTGCGTTATGTTGAAATGACCTATTGTAAAATAGGCTTGTAACAATTGTCATTTAAGGAAGAATGCAATTGCTCAGCTGACCGCTTATGTCAGTCGACGATTGATAAGCTTTAGCATAAGGAGGATTCATGGCTAGAGGCGAAGTCAAGTGGTTTAATAACGCCAAGGGTTGGGGATTTATTATCCCGGAAGGTGGCGGGGAAGATATTTTTGTTCACTTCTCGTCAATTCACGGCACTGGATACAAAACGCTGGTTCCAGGGCAGGCGGTCACCTATGATGTAGTTAATGGTGAAAGAGGTTTGCATGCCTCTAACGTTGTTGCTCTTAGTGAAAACGCTGAACAAGAAGAAATAGCTTAACCCAATTGATGTGGTAAACTATTAAGCGCGGCAGTGTAGCTAATATTTATGCTGCTGCGTCCATCAACTTAAGGTATTATGTCTTTCATTTAATAACCGGACTTAAGCTGATGAGACGTGGTTTATTGCTGTTAAATCTTGGCACTCCCGATAACGCTGATATCAAAGCGGTAAAATCTTATTTGCGTGAATTTCTTACTGACAAAAGAGTGATAGACTTACCAGCTCTCGTCCGATACATCCTCGTATATTGTTTGATCTTGCCCTTTAGATCGCCAAAATCAACTCAGGCTTACCAATCGATATGGACTGAAAACGGATCTCCACTTTTATACCACAGCCAAAATTTAGTGACAAAACTACAGGCTGTAGTTGACAATGAGTACAAAATTGCCTTGGGAATGCGCTATGGGACTCCATCAATTACATCAGGGCTTGCAGAATTACAAGATTGTCATTCCCTTACCATTTTACCCTTATTTCCTCAATATTCTTCTGCAGCTACAGGTTCAGCTGTTGAAAAAATCATGACCTATTTTGCAAGCCAAGAAATAATCCCATCAATCAAGATCATTCGAGATTTCTACCAAAGACCAGAATATATCCATGCACAAGCTAAAATTATGCAGCCCTATATTAAGGATAATTTCCATCTTCTTTTTAGCTACCATGGGATTCCCGAACGGCATATTCATAAAAGCGGATGCGATACGCTTTGTCCCCAAATATGCAAACCCATAGATGATAAAAATCAAGCATGTTATAGGGCTCAATGCTACCAAACCAGTCTATTACTGGCAAAAGAATTGCAGCTAAGCACGCACCAATATACAACGGCCTTCCAATCCAGACTCGGGAAAACTCCCTGGATAAAACCTTATACCGATGAAGTTCTTGCCGAACTCATAAACAAAGGAATTAAAAATATTGTAGTCTCCTGCCCGTCTTTTGTCGCAGATTGCCTGGAAACTCTTGAGGAAATAGGAATTCGTGCAAAAGAACAGTGGGAAAAACTTGGTGGCGAACAATTTATTTTAATTCCTTGCATGAATGATCATCCTGAATGGGTCAAAGCAATTCAAAGTATTGTTAACGCGCCATTTTAACCTACGGTATTACTAATTTCACCCCATACACTTACAATAAAATTTCGTTTTACATTAAATTTTTATTGCAAAACGATAAATTATTTATAAAATACACATGATCTCATCTTAGAAGGACATTATCATGCAAAAAATAAAATCTGTGAGTCATTTACTTTTTCTATTATTCAAAACATTGGCCTACGGCCTGCCTCTTGTAACAGCTTATTTCATTCTATTTCATTTCGAGAGCATGCTGAATTGGGGAGGATGGCATTCGTTGCTATCAACCCCGGTGAAAGACCCCTCTCATTTCTCCTTGTTGCATCGTTTCATTATTTTATTGATAGAAGCATTGCCCTTATCCATCACCGTTCTAATTTGTCTTCAATTGGCAAAGCTGTTTCGCCTATATGAAGATGGCCATTTATTTGAAGAAGAAAACATTCGACTTATTAAGAAGATTAGTATTTACCTGATATCAGGCGAACTTATACAATTGCTTTATCAACCCTTGATCACAGCAGCTTTGACCTTTACCAATCCGTCTGGTCAGCGTATCGCAAGCATCACCTTGGGAACAGCCAACCTGTCCACGTTAATTACTGCTTTTATTATTTTGATCGCTTCTTGGATTATTAACGAAGCACATAAATTAAAGACGGATGCCTTATTAACCATTTAATGTGAACTTCAGCGTAAGAAAATCAAGAGATTTTCTTACGCTAATCTCAATCAGTTTATATCCCGCTTGTTATTTAAGGAGGTTCAATCGATGTCAATTATTGTTAATTTGGATGTGATGATGGCAAAGAGAAAGTGTCGACTTAGAGATTTAGCCGAAGCAATAGGCATTACTGAAGCGAATTTATCCATTTTAAAAAATGGTAAAGCCAAAGCAATACGTTTTGCGACTCTTGAGGCCATTTGTGCTTACTTGCAATGTCAACCCGGCGATCTTCTTGAGTATCAATCCCTCGAAGATAACCACCTTATCAGAGATAGGGCTTAATCTGAACAAAGATTTTAGTCAGGGGTTACGGTAATGAGTCCGAGCGTGAAGTTTCATATATTTCCCAACCCAATTGTAAAAAAATGCAGATACTTATGAAAAACCCTAAGGTCAAGGCAAAAAATGTTTTTTATGAGGGAGTTTAGATAAACTAAGTGACCGAATTAAAAATTTTTTTAACAATGAGATTGGGATTTTTCGTAAGTCCTGAGTGATCGATATTAAACACATTTTACAATAATCCACCCTAAAGGCTATGGCCTGAAAAACTCATTTCCTGTACTATGGCGACCTTCTTTTTAAAACTAACTACTATCAGGAGATTATGTTGAAAAGGATCTTTTTCTTAATGATTTTTTTTGTCTCACAAACTATGGCTTCAGTATTTACCCATGAAGAGGTTCTAATATTAAAAAAACATTTTTTAAATAATTTTCAACCCAATGGAGCCATCGTAGCCTCACCCTCGCAATACAACCCCAATTATTATTATGACTGGATTCGAGACTCAGCGATTGCCATGGGATTGGTTGAAACATGGTATGAAACCAGCCAATCCTCTCGATATAAAAAACTTTTACTAGAATATGTATCATGGACAGAAAAAATACAGCATCAAACTGATCCTATTGCTGGCCAGGACATATTGGGTGAACCCAAATTTTATATCAATGGCAACCCTTTTGATGGAGAATGGGGAAGACCACAGAATGATGGTCCGGCACTCAGAGCATCTGTTTTAATTCGGTTTGCGCAACAGCTTCTCGATCATCATGAAACAGATTATGTCAAAACACATCTTTATAACAACACCATGGATCCCCAATTCATGGGTACTATCAAAATGGATTTGGAATACATCGCACATCATTGGCAAGATGCAAACTTTGATCTATGGGAAGAGGTTTATGGCCATCATTTCTTCACAGCTATGGCACAACAAAAAGCTCTGACCGATGGTGCGATTTTGGCCCACAAACTTCATGACAGACAAGCTGCTGTTTTTTATGAAATGCAGGCTAACTTAATTAACAATCGACTGAAGCAGCATTTGGACCATCAGAATAAAATAATTCAAGCCACATTATTACCTCACCCCGGTCCTCAAAAAACCTTAGAGCTTGATTCATCCGTCATGCTGGGTATTTTAACCAATCCACAAAAAGAAGGTGTTTTTGCTCCACATCATACCTTTGTGCATAATACGGTAAAGGCTTTGCATGAACAATTTAATTTGATGTTTCCTATCAATAAAAACCGCTCCGGAGCAATATTGTTTGGTCGTTATCCTGGCGATACTTATGATGGCTATCAAACAAACAGCATAGGGAACCCCTGGTTTATCTTGACAGCCACAATGGCTGAATATTATTTTACTTTGGCTAATCATCTGCCGATGAACATCAATAATAAACTTTATATACTGAATTATCTAAAGAAAGGAGACAATTACTTAAGACTAGTAAAACAATATGGCCCTGATCTGAATTTAAGTGAACAAATCAATTTGAATACTGGAGTTCAGCAAGGGGCGACATCCTTGACCTGGAGTTACGTTTCCGTCTTACGAGCTATTCATTTAAGAGAACAATTGGAAAGTAGAATAAAAATTATGGGCTGGAATACTCATTAGGGTTTTATATGGTCAGGTAATACGATAAAGAACAGAATTTGTGCCCGTGTTAGTCAAAATATAACACGGGCATAAGAAGAAATTTTTAATTAACTCGTCGAAGCCAACAAAGAAGATTCTGATTTAGCAGGTACATCATCAACCTCTTCGTCCTCTCTACCTAAAAATCGTAATGGCTTGCCACTCATTATATAAGTTTCTATTTGTTCTAAACTGATATTCTTGGTTTCAGGCATATAAATATAAGCATAAATGAAACCCAAGAAACAGATTACCGCATACAGAGCAAAAGTTATTTCTATACCAAACATTTGATGCAGGATAGGAAAACTAAAAATGACTATCGTATTAAACGACCAATTACTCATCGCAGACATCCCCATACCGGCACCACGGACATGAAGAGGAAAAATTTCTGCCATAGCGATGTGGGGAATAGGGCCCACGCTGATTGCAAAGGAGAAAATATAAACCATTAAACAAATAACTGCTAAATAAGATAACCAGGAAACATGATTAAATGAAAACAGGGATAATGCCAACAAACTCAAACTGGTACCTGCAAAACCCAGTAAGAGTAATTTGCGTCGTCCTAATTTATCGACATACAAAATGGCAATAATAGTAACCAGTAAATTAACTAAACCTATTCCCATTGTTGCTAATATTTGACCTGCCGTGCTGCCCAAGCCTAAATTCTTGAATATTTCCGGCGCAAAATAAATTACCACATTGATACCGCTTAATTGTTGTAAACAAAATAATATGGTTCCTAACATCAACACGGGCAATAAAGGCTTTTGAAACAGAAGTAGCCAGTTGCCTTGTTTTGGCTCGTTCGCCAGTGTTACTTCAATGTCCTTTAATTCCTGCTCGACCGATTGTTTGCCTCTCAATTTTCTTAAGGAGTTTGCTGCTGCATCATGACGTCCAACACTGCATAACCACCTTGGAGACTCCGGCATAAACAAAATCCCTATGGTCAGTAACAAGGCAGGAACAGCACTTGATGCAAACATTGCACGCCATGCTTGCTGTTCTATCAACAAATAGTTCACTGAATAAGAACAAACAATACCCACAGTCAAAGCGAGTTGATAAATTGCAACCACTGCACCTCGTGATCGCACAGCGGCTGTTTCAGCCAGGTACAATGGAGTTAAAACAGAAGCCATCCCAATAGCCAAACCTAGAATTAAGCGAGATAAAATCAATACAGAGATGGATTCAGCGAACCCGGCGCCCAGGGCCCCTACAAAGAACAAAAAACCGGAAAAAGATAATAAAGAACATCTGCCGAAACGTTTTGCGCCCTTTGATGCCATAAATGCACCAATCAACATTGAACCAAATAATGCCCCAAAAGGCAAAGCAGAAGCCATAACACCAATGTGGGTTGCAGTCAGATTAAAATGATTTTTTACCAGTTCCAGAGAACCGGCTATTATTCCCTCATCGTAACCAAATAAAAAACCGGCAATTGACCCAATTATTGCAACGATCCAAGCCATTTTCCCTCCTTGATTTTAAATTCCTTTCCTCTGTCTCTACTCAACACAATAAACTATTTTAACTGGAGCTCTCTTTACATCACGAAATAGTATTTCTTTAACTTGAATGGACTACCCCCTGCGAACATAATTCTCGCTTCTGAGCACTTACAGCCAAACACAACTCTGTAATGAAAGGCCAATTGCGATTTTTTATGGCCTCTTCTGGCACTATCCAAGACCCGCCAACACAAGCTACATTTGATAAGCGTAGATACTCCTCGTAATTCCTGGAATTAATTCCACCTGTAGGACAAAATGTAACTTGAGGAAATACCCCCGATATCGCTTGTAGCATTGGGATACCTCCAGCCGCTGCCGCAGGAAAAAATTTAAAATGGTTATATCCCATCGTCAAGCCTTCCATTAATTCAGAGACACTGGCTACACCTGGAATGAGAGGGATTTCACTTTTCTGTCCTGCTATTAATAATTCCCTGGTTTGGCCAGGACTAATGGCAAATCGAGCGCCTGCAGCCGCCACATCATGAAGTTGGCCAGGAGTAATCACGGTTCCAGCACCAATTAATTCATCTGGAAATGTATTGATCAATAATTCCAGCGCTTTCATTGCCACTGGGGTTCTTAAGGTCACTTCAAGTACATGAATTCCGCCAGCATATAAGGCGTCGGCCAAAGGTATTGCATCCTCTAAGTCATTGATTACAATGACTGGAATGACGGGAGATGCACAAAATATCGTGCCTGGTTGTATTTTCCACTCAGGAAATGACATGAGAGGCTCCTGACAATGATTGTTTCAAACTAACACTCGCACCTAAAATGCCTGGTTGAGTCGCTGCGACAACATAAGTGGGAATTAACGCATTAAAATCGCTAAATCGACCTTTTTCTTCAAATTGGATTCTAAAGTCGCTTTGATGTATCAGGGACAGTAAACGCGGCACAATCCCCCCCGCAATATAAACACCACCAAAAGCGCCATAAGTTAAGGCTAAATCACCAGCAAAAGATCCCAAACTTGAAAAAAATTGGGTTACTGTCTTATGAGCTATGAAACATTCCTGACTCAATGCCATCGATATAATTTGCGCTGCTGACAAAAATTCAGCTTTTTTACTATGATATTCGGCTAAAGCTTGATATAAATTTTCCAGTCCTTGGCCCGATAACAAGCGCTCATAAGAAACATGGGAATATTTACTTTTTAAATAACGATAGATAAACCACTCTTGCTCAGTTTTTGCCCCCCAATCAGCATGCCCCCCTTCTCCTGCAAAAGCACTGTACTGATGTTGGTATGGAATTAAATAAGCAACACCCAAACCAGTACCTGCGCCTAACACCACTCTCACTTTACTGGTGTCCAGATAACCATTACCAATCTGAATTAGATCCTGAGTTGATAAAGCGGGCAAACTCATCGCAATCGCTGTAAAATCATTCATGACTTCCAGAACATCAAGGCTGAGCTTCTGTTTTAACTCAGTTATTGAAAACTGCCAATGACAATTCGTCATAGAAACCAAATCATCGATAACAGGACACGCAATCGCTATCGCAATATGTTTTATTTCTTGCAGAGAATGCCGGGTTTTATAAGTTACTAACGCGGACTCCAGACTAATAAACTCGGCACATGGATAAATTTCGATTTTATCCATCTGCAAATTAACAAGATTTACTCTACTGAAACGAGCAAAAGTGCCGCCTATGTCCGCGACAATCGCATACTGTACTAAATCATGAGACATCATAATAAAACTCATTTCCTTTAAATAGGCTACAAGCTCCCTGTTCTGCCCCAGTAAAATGCAATCTTAAATTACTAAACAACTCTCGTCCCATACCTTGAACAGGGAAATTTCCGCCGACAGCAGCTGGAAAGCGACTGGCCAATTCCTCATCAGAAATTAATAATTGAAGTATCCCTCTTTCACAATCAATCAAGATCATATCGCCGGTTTCAATTTTAGCAATAGCACCCCCATCAACCGCTTCCGGAGTCACATGAATTGCAGCGGGAACCTTACCGGATGCGCCAGACATTCGACCATCAGTAACCAATCCCACATGAAAACCTTTATCCATTAACAAACCAAGTTTTGGCGTTAATTGATGTAATTCTGGCATTCCACACGCTTTTGGACCTTGAAAACGAACAACCACCACACAATTTTTATTTAGCAAACCTTGATTGAATAGATGTTCAAATTCCTCCTGACTTGAGCAAACGACCGCAGGCGCTTCTATCACATATTGCGCATCATAAAGGCTGGATGTTTTAATAATCGCTCTGCCAAGATTACCACTTAAAACTTGCAAACCACCTTGAGGTTTAAATGGAGTAGCAACGGAGGTTAATACCTCAGTATTACTTGAGCTGCCAGGACCATTAACCCAAGCTAATCGACCATCAATCAATTGCGGCTGCTTCGTGTATTTATCCAGTCCAAAACCTACCACTGTGTTGACGTCAGGATGAAGCAAATTAGCCTCTAGCAAGGTTTTAACAAAATAAGCCATTCCCCCTGCTCTTTGAAAGTGATTAATATCTGCCTGACCATTAGGATAAATCCGGGCAATTAATGGAATAATTGCCGATAATTGCGCAAAATCATCCCAATTTACCCAATACCCTGCCATAGCCGCTATCGCGACAAGGTGCATGGTATGATTGGTCGATCCTCCTGAAGCCAATAACCCGATAATACCGTTTACAATATTTTTCACATCAAGCATCTGCCCTATTGGCATATAATCAGGATGTAAATCTGTTAATGACAAAATCTGACATGCTGCGGCTTTGGTTAATTCATTGCGCAGAGGCGTATCAGGATTCACGAAAGAAGAGCCAGGGAGCTGCAAGCCCATCAGTTCAATGACTAATTGATTAGAATTGGCTGTACCATAAAATGTGCATGTTCCAGCCGTATGATAGGATGCCGCTTCCACATCCAATAATGCATTTTTGTCGACTTGACCCGCAGCATACAATTGACGAATTCTTGCTTTTTCCTGATTGGAGATTCCAGAGGGCATAGGACCCGCGGGTACAAAAATAAAAGGCAGATGGCCAAAAGCCAATGCAGCCATTAATAATCCAGGGACTATTTTATCACAAATACCTAACAGGAGTCCTCCATCAAACATGTTATGTGACAAAGCAACAGCCGTAGATAAAGCGATCACATCTCGACTGAGTAAGCTTAACTCCATCCCCGGTTGTCCCTGAGTAATCCCATCGCACATCGCTGGGACACCTCCAGCAAATTGCGCAACCCCTCCTGCGGCAGATATCGCTTCTTTAATCAAATCAGGGTAAGTGGCATAAGGTTGATGCGCTGATAACATATCATTATACGCTGAAACAATGGCAATATTGGCTTTTGCATTACCTCTCAAAATAGCCTTGTCTCGTTTAGCACAAGCAGCAAAACCATGCGCTAAATTTCCACAATGCAAAACACTTCGTTGCGGGCCTATAGTACGAGCCTTCTCAATTTGCTTCAAATAGGCGGCTCTTCTCTCGGCACTACGATTTTGGATATTTGCAGTCACTTGGCTGATTATAGGATGCATTCTTTTTCCTCATCTGTTGGAGCGTACATCACCTGAACATTGGCATCAGGGGCATTCAAAATAGCGCAGATTGGCAGGACTTCAGGGTTGTTAGTTACCATTGCCTGTTCCAGGACAGCCTGTTTTCTTTGACCAACTAAATGTAAAAAAATAGTGCGGCTATTTAATAATCGCCTTTTCGATAAGCTAACTCTCTGGAATAAAGCTGTTCTAGGGTTCACAATAAGTACCGCATTGGCTTTATCATCTAGCCCTGTTCTCAATTCATCACTGCATGGAAATAAAGAGGCGGTATGACCATCTTCCCCCATGCCTAAAATGACTGCATCAAATGTGGGTAGAGAATCAATTTGGCTATTCACCGCATCCAAATAACTTAATGGATCCTCTTTTTCATCAAATAAACTGATGAATTTGGCTTTTTTTGCCATATGTTGCAGCAAAAATTCGCGAACAAGTCGCTCATTACGTTGTGAATCAAAAAGATTGACACAACGTTCATCCGCCAAAGTGATCACTACTTTTTCCCAAGGCAACTCAACTAAAGCCAATGCCTTGAACAAATCCACAGGAGTTTTACCTCCGGAAACAACGAGATAAGCTTGCCCTCTTTGCTTGATAGCATCTGATAAAATGATTCTTAATTTTTCCACCATTCCATGAGCCAACTGTTTGGCATCCATAAAACTATGAAACTGCATCGTGATCACCCCAAACGTGTGCTTGCCCATTAAATAAGCGTATGACTTCCGTTGGTCCCCAGGTACACGCTGGATAGGTGTACAGTGGAATATTATCTTCTTCCCACGCCGATATAATACTATCAATCCATTGCCAAGCTTGTTCAATTTCTTCTCGGCTTACAAAGAGATACTGATTGCCTAACATCACCTCCAGCAATAATCTCTCGTAAGCATCGGCAATTCTTTGTGTTTTAAAACTATGATGGAAATTTAAATCTAACTTCGTATCGTGCAATTCCATGCGTTCACCAAGACCTGGAATTTTATTCATTATTCTAACTTCTACCCCTTCATCAGGTTGTAGGCGAATAATTAACTGATTAGGATACAATTCTTCTTTTAAGGAATGAAAAATATTATACGGCTGTGGTTTAAAATAAATCACCACTTCGCTTTGCTTTTTAGGTAATCTTTTACCAGTAAGCATATAAAATGGGACACCAGACCATCGCCAATTATCAACATAAGCTTTAATAGCTACAAAAGTTTCCGTTTTAGATGCCTGATTAGCACCCTCTTCCTCCAAATAACCAGGTATTTTCTTACCATTGGATAAATTATTGGCTACATATTGTGCCCGTACCGTATGATCATGGACATTGGACTTGTTAATGAAGCGTAGGGATTTCAGTACTTTTAATTTTTCACTTCGGATGCTTTCTGCTGAAAGGCTTAACGGAGGTTCCATTGCTATTAAGGACAATATTTGTAATAAATGATTTTGCAGCATGTCCCTGACTTGTCCCGACTTGTCATAATATTCCCAACGACCTTCAACACCTATTTCTTCGGCAACAGAAATTTCAACACGATCAATCACACGATTATCCCAATTGGTTGAAAATATGGAATTGGCGAAGCGAAGCACTAATAAATTCAAGACGGTTTCTTTACCCAGATAATGATCAATGCGATAAATCTGATCTTCGGCAAAAAAACAAGCCACTTGATCGTTAGTCGCCACTGAAGAAGGTAAATCATGGCCAATAGGCTTTTCCAAAACAACTCGCGATGGTTTTTCTGTTAGATTAAGACGAGCAAGACTGCGACAAGTTTGAGAATAAAGCCCTGGAGGGATTGCCAAATAAGAAATAACCACTCGCTCAGAAGGGTTAACATAGTCCGTTAATTTTTGATAATCGTCTGATTGATTCAAATCAAGCTTGCAATAAGTCAGTTTCTTTATAAAACGTAACCAGACTGCTTCATCAATTTCATCAAATAAAAATTGCTGAATTTTATGTTTAATCAAACCAACATAAGCAGAAAAATCCAGCTCTTCTCGGGCACAGCCAATAATTCTTGTTTTTTCATGAAGCAAGTTAGCTGATTCTAATTGATATAATGCAGGTAATAATTTTCGACAAGACAAATCACCCAATGTACCAAACAAGATTAAATCACAAGGATACTTCGATTCTGCTTTTAAGAGCATATATCATCCTAAAATTACAATAACTATTTCCCTGAAATCTCATCGATTTTACATCACTGGAGTCAAGCGTCAATCAAAATTGATTTTTTTTCACGCTTTCTGTTACTAGACATACTGTAATAGCCGTCTAAAAACAGCAAGACAGCAGGTGATAAAAAAAGATTACAAAGAATTAGCTATTTTTGTCTAAAAATTGCAAAACTTCATTTTTATGCTATATGAAATAAATACAAGCTTGTGAATAGACCTCTAGCATAACCTGCTTATTTTGTTTTAGGGCAAAGCGCAAATGTTTTAAGGAGTGGGGTTTACATGCATTAAATGAGCACCACAACAACGTTTGCAACACAGCAATAAAATAAAAGATACAGCTTAGGCAAGAAGTTTAATAGATAAAATCCTTTTGATTAGGAGAAAACCTATGCTTAACAAGAGATTTTCAGAACGCCTGAATAAAGAATTGGATAGCATTGGAGTACCAGAGGCAACTACAGAACGAATTGAGGTACTTTCTAAACTCATCAAAGTTCCAAAATTTAAAGCAGAGGCTTTGCTTAATGGAATTACAAGTCCAGATGAAGCGGTACTAAAAACATTAGCTCAAGAACTTGAAGTCAATGCCGATTGGCTGATTGGCAAGAGTGACTCCAAATCAGGAGCCCATTAAAAACTATCCATGAAACCTGTGATTCGAACTAATTGGCTTTGCTTTTTTCTCAATGTATTCAATAATTTTTCCTGCCAAATTAATATTTGTTGCTTTTTCTATACCTTCAAGGCCTGGAGAAGAGTTAATTTCTAATACTAATGGGCCATGATTTGAGCGAATCAGATCCACACCAGCGACTCTTAATCCCATTGTTTTTGCGGCACTAACTGCGATTGCCCGTTCCTGTGGCGAGAGTTTCACTTTTACTGCTTTTCCTCCCTGATGGACGTTTGCACGAAACTCCCCATCTTTAGCCTGTCTTTTAACTGCGGCAACTACTTTTTCTCCTATGACAAAACAACGTATATCCGTACCTCGGGATTCTTCAATAAATTCCTGAACCAAAATATTGGCATGCATTTCTTTAAAAGCATTGATGATGCTTACAGCCGATTGATGACTGTCAGCAAGGATGACGCCTTTACCCTGTGTTCCTTCCAATAATTTTATGACCAGAGGAGCCCCTCCGACCATATGAATCAAATCTTCCGTATCATCAGGAGACTGGGCAAAACTGGTTAACGGCATAGGAATCCCTTTACGCGCCAGCAACTGCAAAGATCGAAATTTATCCCTGGAACGCGAGATAGCGATGGATTCATTAAGAGTGTACATACCCATTGTTTCCATATGACGCAATACTGCCGTACCATAATAGGTAATGGATGCACCAATTCTCGGAATAACAGCATCAAAATGCGGTAAAGGTGCCCCACCTCGATAATGTACCTTAGGATTAGAAGCAGCCACGTTCATATAACAATATAAAGGGTTAATAATTTTAACCTCATGCCCCGCAGCCTCTGCCTCCGCCTTTAAACGCTTATGAGAATACAAATGCGGGTTAGTTGCCAATATCGCAATTTTCATGAATTAAACTTTCCTCAGTAATTTCATACTTCAATCTGAACAATCCAAAATAATTTCACTAACTTTCTATTTAATAACGCAAATTTTAAGCATCACAACAGAGCTGCTTTGCAATGAGATAAGCAGCCAAGTTTAGAAAATCGCGGGTTTTAAGCTAAGATAAATGAAATGTCAACAACCCTTACTTAAAGCCTAGATTAAAAATCGCAAATTATCCTCCCTGCTATACCAACAGGGGAGTAATTTTTGGATTCATGCAGCAGTCAGTTGATTAACTAATGCATTCTATATAAATAAAGTCCATTGACATAAATAAAATAATTCAGCTTAGCTCTTGCTCCTGTAGAGGTAAAACAACGAATTACAGGTTAAGATACCAATAAGATATAATCCTTAGCCAAGAGATCCGCATGATGTGGTGTTGTAAAAAATGCATTTAATTCACCTCGAGGATTAAATAGCATGACTGCTCCACTATGCTGTATATCATAATTTTGAGGTTGCGAACTCTCTTTATTGGCAACTTTTGCATAAGCAATGCCCATTTCTTGAGTCATTGATTTAATTGAATCCTCTTCACCTCTTGCACCATAAAATGATTTATGGAATGAAGTGACATAACTACCTAGTTTATCAAGGCTGTCTCTTTGCGGATCAATAGATATCATCACAACTTGGGGTAAATTTTTTACCCCTTTCTTTTCCAGAATTCGATACATCTTTCCAAGCTCTGCCATGGTAGTCGGGCATAGATAACCACAGTTGGTAAAGCCAAAAAATACCAAAGTCCATTGACCCTGTAAGCTTGAGTTATTAAAAACCTTCTGATCTGTGCCTGTCAAACTAAAATGATTAACCGTCCTTGGATTTTCAAGATACGTTCCATGAAAATCAGCAACATTGATCTTCTTTTTAAAATGAAAATTCTGAGAGATATAAATACCAGCCAATAAACTGACCAGGGCCAAAACAGCGATTGTTACAGCGCCTCCTTTTATCTTTGTGTTCATTCTAACCCCTTAAAAATAGTGATCTACTAATAAAAAGACAAACAACAGCATCAGGTACAGAATAGAAAATCGAAATGTTTGCATGGCAACGACTGGCTTATCAGTAAAATACAGTTTATGTGCCCAAACTAAAAACCTGATGCCCAAAACCAAAGCACCAAGCAAATAAATCCAACCACTCATACTCACAACAAAAGGCAAAAGACTGACTACCAGCAATAAAACCGTATAGAGATAAATATTTAATTTAGTGAATTGAATACCATGTGTCACAGGTAGCATGGGAATTTCAGCATCTTGATATTCCTTATAGCGGTAAATTGCCAGGGCCCAAAAATGGGGAGGTGTCCATGTAAATATAATCAATACTAATAACAAGGCTTGAGGATCCAATTGATCAGTAACTGCAGTCCACCCCAATAAGGGAGGCGCAGCTCCGGCTAACCCACCGATAACAATATTCTGTGAAGTAGCTCGCTTTAAATAACCCGTGTAAACACCGGCATAACCAATCAGAGTCACAAAGGTAAGTAACGCAGTTAATTGATTCACAAACAGGATGAGTAGACTTAATCCAGTTGTCCCGATAATGACTGCAAACCATAAAGCTTGCTTGACTGAAACTCGCCCATAGGCTACTGGCCGCTTTTTGGTTCTGGCCATAATCGAATCAATGTGCCTGTCTACCAAATGATTAATTGTAGCGGCGCTTCCAGCACATAATCCTATACCAAGTAAAGTAAATGCAATTAACTGCAAACTTACCCAGCCGGGAGCTGCTAAATACATTCCTACAATTACAGTGAGTAGCATGAGCAATACAACGCGTGGCTTACATAATTCCACGTAATCACGCCAATCCAAAGGGAATCGAGGTGCGCATTCAGTTCGCATGGTCGGCCTCCCTCTCTCTTGTAAAATACAATGCACAAAATGCGACAGCTAATAATAATGCAGCAACGCCATTATGAGCGACTGCGACTTTAAGCGGTAATAGATGAATCACATTCATTATTCCTAAAGTGAATTGAAGCAATACCAACATAGCCATGGTAATAGCGGTTGCTCTTAAATAAATTGAATGCGATTTGAACACGATTATTAATGAAAGAGCCAGTATATAAGTAGCCGTCAATATCGCTCCGATTCTATGAATAAATTGAATACTGGCCCTAACTTCATTCTCAAGTAAACCGCCTTGATAATTAGCGCCTATTGTGGAAAATAAATTAAATCCTTTGGCAAAATGCAACTCAGGAAACCAGACCCCATTACACAATGGAAATCCGATACAAGAAATACCTGCATAATTGGCACTTACCCAACCGCCTAACGCAATTTGCAACAAAATGATTGCAACGCCCAAACGCAGCCAAGGGCGCCATATGGGTGAATCTTGA
Source organism: Legionella pneumophila subsp. pascullei (assembly GCF_900637585.1). Classification (NCBI taxonomy): domain Bacteria; kingdom Pseudomonadati; phylum Pseudomonadota; class Gammaproteobacteria; order Legionellales; family Legionellaceae; genus Legionella; species Legionella pneumophila. Next base: position 475,663 of record NZ_LR134380.1, on the reverse strand, counting down.
CCATTTAGATGACTTATTTGCAAACGAAAACGACACAAACAGGCGACTATTAACATGCCACCAAGCAAATGTCCCATGACAACTGCAGGCAGTAATTTTAAAGTAACAGTCCACATCCCCAATGCTGCCTGAAATACCACCAGCATGAACAAAGCCAAGGGAAGATGCCAGGGTAAATCTTGACCCTGACGACGCTTGAACCACACCTGGAAAGCAATGAAAAAAATCAACAGGGCTAAGGTTCCTGCCACATATCGATGAGCCATTTCAGTCCAGGCTTTCCTGGATTCAATGGGAAGATCAGGATATTGAGATTGGGCCTTTTGCAAATCCTTTCCTGCTCCTGGAAGCACCATACGGCCATAACAACCTGGCCAATCCGGGCAGCCTAACCCCGCATCAGTTAAGCGAGTATAAGCACCTAACATAACGACAAAAAAAGCCAAAAAAACAGCGAAAGTTGCCGCCAATCGTATTGAACTATTAGACATCAATTTATCCGCTCTTAATTTCAGTTGTATTGAGTAAAAGTTTCAAATCTTTATATATATCACCGGGATTACATCCTGGCCGATAGCTCAGTATGAGGTAATTATCCGGATTTGCTATAAAAATCTTGGCTTCAGGATATAAAATCGCCAGTTTAGACGTTTCAGCTAATGATAAGGAAGCAACATGGATATCTTGCTCTTTCAAAAGGGGTTTTAATTCCTCTGCGATCAACGAGTCTTTGTTGCTTAGAATTAACCATTCATCCACCTGATACAATTTTCTTCCAAAAGAAAGACGAACTCGCCCTAACATATTAAGCTGCTTAAGACATGTCTTGTCACAACCATTAGGATTCCAATAGATAATTCGCCATTTTGCATTAGCATCTAATGGTTTTAGCGCTATCGGTGGAGAAAGCAAAGTTCCTTTATTCACCTTAGAAGTTCCAAGCCAGGAGGGATGTGTATAGAACAAATAAGCAGTTATTCCTGGTGCAGCAAAAATCACTGCCAAGAGTAATAATGTCATGTATTTATATGGTTTTTTCATTTTTCTTCAAATTAAAAATCACAAATATAATCAGAATAACCAATGCCATAGCGAACCACTGTATCGCATAAGCAAAATGCCTTTGCGGTGGCATGGATACTATCTCCCATTCACGTACAAAACCAAAACGCTCATTCTTGTCGAGGCGAATAATAAACGGATAGACCTTTTTTTGCAAAAGTTGTTTCAGTATTTCTTCATCAATGAGTTCAAGAATGGTCACTTTATTTTCCTTTTCTTCAAAACTTGGCCCTAATACCCATTGTTTTTTACTTGGGAAATAAACCGCACCCAATAGTTTAACCCTCCCGTGGGGAGTCTGAACATCGGGGAAAGTACGCCGGGTGATGTCTCCAGAAACCCATCCTCTATCCACCATAACGATGGAATCATCAGCAAGAAGCAGAGGAGAAACAACGTCATAACCAAACTGATGTTGGTAATGTTGATTATCGAGCAAAAATAACTCGGGTAGAAAAGTTCCTTCGAGGCTAATCCTTTGATATTGTTCTGGTAATTTTTGCCCTGGGTTCCAAATTATGGGCTCCTGCTTTGCCAGCGCTTGTTGTGCGGTTATCATTTTAGTTTTTTCATCAGCTCTGTGTATTTGCCAAAATCCAAGGCTAATGAATAAGAAAAAGCAAAAGGCCGCAAGAATACACATTGGCCAATTTGAGGTGAAACGAAAATTAAAACAGGTTAAACTAGGCATCTTTTATCAACTACTCATTTAGTTAGCTAACATTCCCCTGAAGCTAGCAATGCCGGGAGTATAACAAATGTTCACTAAAATCTTCATCATCTTTGTCATGATTCTTATTGTTGCCTCTTTAGCGAGTGGGCTCTTTTACCTCGTCAAAGACACTGATAAATCAAAACGCACAGTCAAGGCGCTCACCGTGCGCATTGCAATTTCATTATCTTTATTTGTTTTTTTATTTATTGCATTCAAATTAGGATTGATTCAACCGCATGGAATTTAACTTTTTAGTTTTTAATCAATTCACGTTGAGAGACATGGTCATGGCTGAGATACTGAGCTATTTTTAAATAGTCATTTCAGCTGTTGACAAGATAAACCCGGTTCCCTGCGCTAATACAAAATCACCTTCAGGAAATCTCTACCTAATCCGCGAGACGACAAACAACGAAAAAATTCCCGGCAAACATCAACAGGACTACGAAAAACTCCAAGATCAAGGCAAAAAATAATTTTAATGAGGGAATTTAGATAAACTAAATGACGGAATTAATAATTTTTTTAACAAAGAGATTAGTGGTTTTTCATCAATACTGACCAAATTGACAGTAACCCAATAAAACTTCGAAATTGCTCAATAAACTATCTATACTTTTGTTGTAACCCTCAAAAGGGATGGTGATCATCATGATGATAGTGCTGTTTTTACTTTATTTCATAATAGGATTACAAATTTTATATAAACCCAATAAAACCATAATATTCCAATTTCTTTTCAGTTTATTCCTTATACTAGTCAGCTTCAATTATCACAGCCATCTGGTGAATTTATGAACAGACAAATGCAATGGCATCTTTTCGGGAATACTTCAGGATTATTGATCATTTGTTGCCTTTTGCTCCTGGCATTTCTGGATCAATTCATCTTTTATGAACTACCTTGTCCTATATGCATTTTGCAAAGAATCTGCTTTGTTGCAGTAGGTCTGTGTTTTGTTATGAATTTAATGTTGGGTATTAGAGCCTCACATTACGGGCTGATGCTTTTGGCAAGTTTTTTGGGATTGTCTATATCAGTTCGGCAAATATATATTCATTTAACACCGGGTGATGCTGGTTATGGCGACCTTCTTTTTGGTTTACATCTTTACACTTGGTCGGCAATCATATTTTTAATCATTATCTTGTTGATTGCTGGGGCTTTAATCCTTGATAAGGGTTTCATGCCAGATTATAAAGTGCGAAGCAAGTCGGTAAAAGTAATGATATGGATGTTTTTTATCTTGATTCTTGCCAATGGAATCAGTACATTCTTGGAATGTGGACCGCACGAATGTCCAGATAACCCGAACAAATATTATTTGCTAAATAATAATTAAGGATCTTGAGGATTTAAAATGCGTCTTTTGTTTATCAGTTTAATTCTTGTCAGCGGATATATACAGGCCGATACAATAAATAATTATATGAATATTGCTAACAATATTCCGCAAATGGAAATGAAAGCAGACCCTCAAGCTCAAGCCTGGGCCAGATCGGCACGTCACGTACTCACGATTACCAGTGAAAGTATTGCTGAAACATTAATCCAGGCGAATGAGGCTGCAAAGACACACGGCAAACCTATTTTTTGCTTGCCACAAGGTGTACAACTTAATTCTTTCGTCATGAACGAACTTATCCAACAAACTTATAAGGAAATATCCAGTCAACAAAGCGACAAAGATAAAATGACTGTTTCCCAAGTAGCTTTATTAGGACTTAGCAAAAAATATCCTTGCGAACCGAGCCCTCAAGAAAAACAAATACAACATGTGGCTTCCCTGTTGTCGCCGCAGTAACTCTTTGCAACAAATCCACGAAATTCTTTATGACTGCTTTTTAAGCCGAGACCATTCATTTAATGGAGTTATTGCTGAGACCGCAAAGCAAATCTAATAGCGCATCAAGCACTATGAGTTGCTTTGCTCATGTTTATAATAAAAACAGCTTTGCTGGTTTTATTATTGATGTCAGTGTTTCTTGTGTGCAATTTTAACGTCTTGATAATTACTTACTAAACTCCTCAAAAGCTTCCAACGCCTCTGCAGCATACATTAATGATGGGCCACCCCCCATATAAACCGCCATACCGAGTGTTTCTAATAACTCTTCTCTTGAAGCTTGCAGTTTCACTAAAGTCTGTGAATGAAATCCTATGCAGCCGGGGCATTGTTTTGCCACAGCCAACGCCATAGCGATTAACTCCTTGGTTTTTTTATCTAGGGCACCGTCTTTCGTCGCTGCCTGTGCCAAAGAAGAAAAACCAGTCATTAACTCTGGCATCTCTTTGCGAAATTTGGCTAATTGTGTAGTGATATCCTTTGTAATATGTGAAAACTTATCTGACATGAGCCTACTCCTTCCTTTTTATAATTATTTCAAGCGCCTCTAATTTACAGCATAATATTGGGATGCAAAAGATGTATTCTTTAATTTAATGTGAGTTATGGATAACATAGGTCGTTCTCTTGAATCGTTCGAGCTTATGCCGTCTCGAAGCCTTGTATGGAACAGGACTTACGAGACGATGCTTAGGCATCTCCTTAGCCCGAACGGACCCTGGATATGGACTGCTTCTTATATAATCCTTATCGATAACTCACGTTAATTTAAGAAGTGGCGTTTTCAGGATATCGCACGATTGAGCGTTTCCTTAGCGAGGGTAAGTCTTTTTTCAACATTCCCTAATTCGGTTTGTAAATGCAAAATGGTTGCAGGATTGGAGCAAGACTTCATTTGTTCCAAAGTTTTTCTCATGGCTTGATGTTGTTCTTCCAGAGCACAGATATCCTTTTCCATGGTTTCAATCCATTGTTGTCTTGTACTAAGCGTTGTCAAATCAAAGGAAACTTTTGTTTCAGGTTTAGTATTCTTTTTGTCCATTTGACATAAAATGACCAAAACATTAATTTTTTTCTGAATACGCTCTGCCAAAAAGCATGCTATTGACTCATCCTTATGCTTGTGTAAAGCATGAATATCATCCCTGATTTCTTTGATACAGGCAGGTCCATTGAATTCTATAACCGAAGAGAATAAGCCTTTAGGCAAGTTATGAATTGAAATTGAAGAGCTCAATCCATTAATCTTCCATTCCAACTCTGGCAATCGTCCAGTTAGTTCTGCCAACAATTCGTCAATATAGCCCATCTTTTGAAAGTTACATAAACAACTACGGTAATTAAAATTAACCTGTCATGTTAATTTAAACAACAGGTTCCAAATCCGCCTCTTTGGATTGCAACCAACTGGTTATAAAAGGAGGAGCACACATAAGCAACAAACCAATAATCAAAGTCAGTTCATAGCGTGTTGCACTGCCGACATTAATCCCCTCTGGAGGAATAAAGCTAACAGCTAAAGTGGTGACCACTCCAATGATGCCTATGCCTGCAACAAACAACATTCCTGCCATACCACCTGGAATTTTAAAAGGTCTGGGATGGTAAGGTTGGCTTATACGCAATTTAATTGCTGCAACAAACATGATCAAATACATCAGCATGTATAATTGAGCCGCCAATGCCGTTAACAGCCAATAGGAACCATTGACACTGGGCATAAATAAAAATAAGGCCGATAACACCGTAACTATGGTTGCCTGGGTGTATAACATCATAGCCGGAGCGCCTTTTCCATTAGTCCTCTGAAATACCTCCGGTAAATTCCCCTCCTCTGCAGCAACTAACAGACCCTTGGTAGGGGCAATGATCCAATTACTCACACCACCAAGCCCTCCCAGAACCAACATAACAGCCACCACAGGCATCATCCAATCCATGTGATATTTAAGGAAAAAGGCAGAAAAGGCTTGCATAATCCCAGCTACCAAATTGATATCCTTTTGTGGGAGTACTACTGCAATCGCTAATGAACCTAAAATCAAAGTGCTCAGAATGATCCCTACAGAATAAACCAGAGCTTTAGGAAAAGCATGTTGGGGATCCTTGACATCATTGGCATGAACAGTCGCAATCTCTATCCCGCAAAACGACAATATGATGGCGGTTAATGAAACCCACATGCCTTTATCTGATAAATGCGGAACAATACTTGGCATGTCAAAACTGATTTGTAACGGGTTGCCTTGAACTATCCAAACAGCTCCCAAACCAATGATCAAAGACATGGGCAATAATAACCCTGCTAAAGAGCAAATATTACTGAACATGGCAGATGATTTCATACCGCGCAAATTCACAATGGTTGCGCCCCAAAAACAACTGACAATGACTGCCCAAAGGAAATAGGGATTGGTAGTTAGAGAGGGATCAATGAGATAACCTATTGTTCCTGCAACAAACGATAAAATCGTGGGATACCAAATCACATTTTCTATCCATTGCAGCCAAATGGCTAAAAACCCTGATTTTTTCCCAAAAGCTTCTTTAACCCAGATGTAAACCCCACCCTGCCTGGCCCATCCAGAAGCTAACTCTGCCGAGACCAATGCGGTTGGTATAAGGAAGAATAAAGCACCCAGAATAAAATAAAAAATCAATTGACTCCCAAATAATGCAGTAGCTGGCAAGTTACGGATACTGTCCACAGAGCCAACGGTAATCATAGTCAAGCTAAATATGGTGAGAGAATGTTTTTTATTGCTCATTGTATTCCTTCAGTGAGGACTATTTGGAATCAAAAGTTTATTATAAAGAAATAAGCTTAAGGAAACCTTAATAATCGAATAAAAAATAACCAAATATACCCCTTAATATACTGACCTATAAAATTGACCCAACAGAGGTTGAGAATTTTCATTTCAGTACAGGTCCGATGCGAAAACATCATATGATGTTATGTCATGAAAAACCAGTATTCTGTATATAAAATTAATAACAAGAATCTTTATGACGCACATTACATGGTTTGTTTACTAAAAATTATCCTATTTCAAACTTAAGTTGGGTTGCTGTGAAGGATAGGAAATAGTTTTCCCTCCCCTCTGAAACAATGTACCTTTTGCCTTAGAAAATTTAAATTGACGAGAAGTCGAAGCCTCTTGCACACAAGCTTCTTTTTCCAATCGCTCCTCAATCATTTGGATTGCAAGGGTGTTCTCGTTTTTAATAGCGTGGTCAAGTGCAGTCAAACCTTCATTGTCTTTCATAGTAAGAGATGCGCCTTTTGCAAACAATAAATTAAACAATTTTCTATCATTCGTCACCACAGATTTTTTACAGGCGTACATGAGTGGCGTTCTCCCCTTGCTGTCCTGGGGATCAATTTTAATTCCACGTATGTTCAATAGATCTTCGACTATGCCACTACCGCCATACCGACAAGCAATATGCAGCAAAGTAGAAGAATCACTTTTCCGCTTTTGGTTGACTCTATGTCGAGAAGTGCTCAGCATGGCACGTACTACCTCTCTTCTTCCTAAATAGATGGCAGTAACGATAGGCGAATCATCACTTAGCCGTTGTCGAGAAAAAATTGACCACCCAGAGTAAATACATTTTTTTACAGAATTCATATCACCCTGAGTAGCTGCCATGGAAAAAAAAGCCAATCGTTCAGGATAAGATGTTTTGGTTCTGACTGGGAACACAGGAAATACATTATGCAGCGCTCTTGACAGTTTTTCTTCAGGATGAATGGAAATAAAATCGGTATTCACGGTCAATCGACTTCCCTGAAGGTTCTCGGCACAAACACGATACAATTCTTTAACCAGGTTTTGTGATGAAAACTCAAAGTAAGGTTTATTTTTGTCTTGTTGGTATAAATCATTGATGTTAATAAACCGCCAAACATTACCCGCCAGTTTAAATCCCATAGCGTGATCTGCAGTACTGATAATGACTGCAACATCCTCTCTAATACCTGTTCTTTTTAATAATTCAAGATACTCTGTTGCTTCATCCTGATGTAAAAAACTGTGTGTTTTATAAAAAATGTGCTTTGCAATGGAAGAATCAGCATTTATGGCTTTCAAAATGGAGTTAATATCAGGCTGCCATACCAGTTTTCTGTATTTCTCCTTATATAGCAGGGGGTCTTGAGCGATACAAATTTTCTTTCCTAACTGAGGCAAAGTTTCAATGATTGCCTCGTCATTGCTTAATAATTGTTTACTTTCTTTCTTTTCTTCAATTTGTTGTAACGTTTTAGGTAAATCAAACTGATGGGTTCGTAAATGGTGCAATTGGCGGTAAAAAAAAGATTCCTTACCCTGAGCCACCGCTAATGCCCAATTAAGAGTGAAGCCATAACAGACCCCCTCAAACTTAGGATGACCTAATTTTGTTAAGACATCCGTAATACCATCATGAGTTAACTCCCTGGAATCCCGATTTTTTGAGATCTGAGAAGGAGAATACGAAAGGAGCTTGGGTATGAGTTGATACACGACCAAACCGCAAACTAACACGATACAAATTAGAACAAAAATCATATCCCTTGAACCAGATGCTATCCATAATGAATTGAGTATAAAATTAACCCATAAAATAAGTCGAGGGGTTCGGGGTTAAATTTTCTTCAAAAAACTGGGTAATACCAGAAAAGCAAATAAAATCATCCATGCTTTATAAATAATAAAAAATTACCCGGATCATGGATTTCATCTCCGGGTAATTCAGGGTTACAAATCTGTCATTAAGACTAATCTTTAAAACAAGCCACTAGATTTATTGTGACCACTTTTCTCATAACAGGATTTAATATACTCAGGAACCCAATATTCTGATCCATCACAAGGTTTTGCTCCTGAATCATCAATAATTTCCAAAGAAGCTCCTGCTTGAACCAATAATTTAATGGTTTCTTTATCTCCTCTTTTAATCGCATAGTGTAAAGGCGATTTACCAGACTTGTCTTGAATATCGACAGAGGCGCCAGATTTAACTAATAATCTTGCACAATCTAAATGCCCCTGCATCACAGCCCAATGAAGTGCTGTGTATTGATTCCCAGTTTTATCTTTTTTATTTAAATCAGAAGTTGACATTGATGCAATCAACACTTTCAATTCAAACAAGCGACCCCAAGCTGCTGCTCTGCGTAATGCTTGATCAAAAATAGGTGACGTAGTTTCACCACTCTTGCGAAGAGACATACAAACGCTGATGCATTGTTTATGTGATTGCGTCGTTTTAGGTTTTCCAATAAAGCTTAAAAGCTCACCAGCAACAGTCCCGTTTGCTTTTGCAATGATTTTTTTATTCATTTCACCCAAACGACTGGTAACCGAAGACATGCTCAGTAAAGTTTTAATTTCTTTTACTTGGCTTTCTTTCAATGGTTTTTCTGCAAAAAGCAAATTGGACAAGTCGATAATTAATTGCGGCATGGAACCAAATAGTGTTGTATCACTGGAACAAATCGATTTCACTGCAATTAAATAAGAAGCCACAAATTGGGTATTATTAGACATTGTCTGATAATACGTTAATTTACCATCCTGCATCGCCTCAATAGAACTCATAACCCCTGTGGAAACAACCAAAGGACCAGAAGACTTTGAAACCATGTTTCGCATTAAACAATTATCGACCGAATCATGGAAGAAAATCTGAGGCACTCCTAGTGATACCGAACTGCCTTTGTACTGTAGACTATGCAGAACCATTTGAACTTCTTTTGATTGTTTGGCATATTCCCCCACCAAGACATACTGCCCCATCCCGGTTAAAGACATGTATTGATTCATTAAATAGACGTCATCAATCCCATGTACAGCGGCAAGATACATAAACCCATACTCTCCGCTTGGTATTTTTTGTGATTGTGTGGAGTTCATCTCCGGTAATTCATCAACTTTTGGCAATGATGGTAATCCTAATCGATCATCACCTAAACCTACACTTTGCATTAGAGAATCGTCTTCGTCAAAATGCTCGTAAACATTAGGCTGATCACCTTTATGACTTATATACAGCCAGGATTTAGTATATTTATCGCCTTTTGCTATTGCCTTTTGGTTAGCAGCTCCAATAAATAAAAACTTGCTGTCAGGAGAGAGAACTCGCTTCAGAATATCACTTGGCGCATATTTGCAGCGGTTGGCTTCAATGAAAGCCACCACTTTATTATCTACCGAGTCAAATAATTCCAGGGCACATAAGCCTACGCTGGTCCCTTCAATCATTACACGGCCATCAACTGCTTTGCCATAAAGGCTTTCAAATCTTGCAATTCCATCCAAAGTAGAGGTTAAAACCACATCGATATCATCAGAAGTTTTTTCTCTAACTAAATCTTTGGCAATCTGCCCAGCCAGAGCAAAATCGCCTTTAGCAGTTGAATTAACACAATTAGCATACACCAGGATTATTTTAGTCATAACTTTCACCACATCCAGATACAAACTGTGCAAAATAATAACTAAATATCATTAAGAAAATATTAAGAGAAATAAGCAAATTGATTTTTTTATTAGCAAATAAAAAAGCGAGATAAATGCTTGTTGAAAATAAACCTTGAAAAATAGGGATAATGTATTTTTAATTGAACTGCTTTTTATGAGGATTTATGAAAAAACCTTAAAATCAATAGCTTATTCTATATTTTTCAATTTTCGTGTTGGTTATGTATTACTGTTACCTCACCAGAAAGTATCAGTAAAAAGAGAGAAATGGAAATGGGACAAGTCAATACAAATCGAAAGCCTAGTTGTACAGCAAATCCGATATCCTCGAAGCAACAGAGCAATTATGGCAATTCGTTGATAGCACTTCTTATTTCTTCTTAAGAAAACCTTAATGTTAATGTTTTAAACTATGGGGCCAAAATATAGACAACTGCTTTTTGTAAAAATCATTGGAGTCCTTTATGCCTAAAGCATTTACCCATTTGTGTAAAAAAGTCAACCTCAGTTTATATAACGATACATTGACTGTCTACCCTAAATCATCTGTACTGCCAAAACCTATTCAAATACGTAGTGAGCTTGATCTTCTCATGGTTCTGTTGTTTTCTAAAATGGATTGCAACAGCGCTCAGGTTGATCAGTTTTTTATGATGCGTTCGAATGAACTTGGTGTCTATCGCTTTATACATCGTGATGATCATGATCATGATTTGTATCATCAAGATGAGTTTAGCATGGATGAGAACCATTACCATGCACAATTTGACAAGACTATTGACGAGAGTAAATTGGAAAACATTCTGGGAATACTAGAAAAACATTCTCTTATTTCATCCGAAGAACACACCAGCTTTATCGAAGCCTACCATAAAGCCAATACTCTCCCCGAAGATATGCCAAAACTGGAAACAACTCTGCCCAGTCCTTTGCCTGTATCCTCTCCTTCGGTTCACACAACTAAAAAGCAACCTGTTGTGAAAGAAAAAGAAGTAGATACTCCAACAACTTTCGCAGGGCTAAGAGTAGGATTTTTCCTTACGTCGACAACAACAACAAAACCTTTATCCAAACCTCACGATGATGAGAAGAAAACTGGAATGAATGGATATGGATTCCATTAATTGATATAGTTTGGTTAACCATAGTGAAGACCGTTCTATAGGTTTACTGTATGGCAATTAATGGTGATTTATCCAAAACCTGAAAAACTGTAGAGTAACTGATTACATTACTCTACAGCTTCTAATTACAAAATCATAAAGATAACCTGACTTGATTCACTGTCATCAATTACGGCTAATCATTAATGCGTTTTTCTCTGTGGTATACTTTTAACTCTCTATGTTATAGTAGTCATTTTTTGGGTACTACTCACTATGTTTGATAATTTAACCGAACGCTTAACCCGAACCTTTAAAAATTTGCGAGGCCAAGGCCGCCTGACGGAAGACAATATCCAGCATGCCTTGCGTGAAGTAAGACTGTCCCTTATTGAGGCCGATGTCGCTTTACCCGTTATCAAAGAGTTTATTGAGCAAGTAAAACAAAAATCGCTTGGACAGGAAGTCTTAACCAGTTTAAATCCCGATCAGGCATTCATTAAAATCGTGCATGATGAGCTCATTCACGTTATGGGTGATGAACGGGCTGAACTTGATTACAAAACCCAACCACCTGCTGTCTTTTTAATGGCAGGCTTACAAGGTTCTGGTAAAACAACGAGTACCGCAAAACTCGCGCGTTATTTAAAAGAAACCGAAAATAAAAAAGTGATGATGGCCAGCGTTGATGTATACAGACCAGCCGCTATACATCAACTGAAAGTATTAGCCGAGCAAATTGATGTCGCCTTCTTTGATTCAGACTCCAATGAGCAACCGATAAAAATTGCTCAGAAAGCTTTGGAAAGTGCCAGAAAACAGTATGTCGATGTTCTTATTCTCGATACAGCAGGACGCCTGCATGTTGATGAGGATATGATGTCTGAAATCAAATCCTTGCACAAAGCAGTCAATCCAATTGAAACCCTTTTTGTTGTTGACAGTATGACAGGACAAGACGCTGCCAATACTGCAAAAGCATTTCATGAGGCTCTCCCTCTGACTGGTGTGATTTTGACCAAAACGGACGGCGATGCTCGAGGAGGAGCAGCACTATCCGTCAAACAAATCACTGGGAAACCTATAAAATTTATAGGGAGTGGTGAAAAAATAGAAGCCTTGGAACCTTTCCACCCTGAACGGATTGCATCAAGAATATTGGGGATGGGAGATATTTTAACTCTCATTGAAGAGGTAGAGCGCAAAGCCGACAAACAAGCCAGCGAAAAACTGGCAAAAAAATTAAAAAAAGGGAAAGGATTTGACTTAGAAGATTTCAAACAACAATTATTACAAATGAACAATATGGGGGGTATCTCCGGGATGATGAGCAAATTACCCGGGATGGGTCAATTACCAAAACAGGCAATGCAGCAAGTGAATGACAAAGCGATGGCTCAAACCATTGCAATCATTAACTCTATGACTCCCAAAGAACGTCGTATACCCAAAATTATTGTAGGCTCCCGTAAAAAGCGCATAGCTTTAGGCTCTGGAACTCAAATTCAGGACGTCAATAGACTATTAAAACAATTTGAACAGATGCAAAAGATGATGAAAAAATTTACCAAACCCGGTGGAATGCAAAAAATGATGCGAGGAATTGGGGGCATGGCTGGATTGAAAGGCATGTTTCCAGATGATTTAAAATAATTCGTAAGAATTACTTCACATGTCGATGTAATTTTCGTACAATACACGGCATTTTTATGTAACCACTCTAACAGTAGAGGAAAATAATGGTCGTTATACGTTTATCACGAGCTGGCGCAAAAAAGCGTCCTTTTTATCACATGGTTGTTACTGACAGCCGCAAGCGTCGCGATGGAAACTACATTGAGCGTATTGGTTATTTTAACCCTATAGCACGTGGACAAGAAGTAAAGCTTCACATTGATATGGATAAAATGACCCACTGGCAAAAAGTTGGGGCCAAGTTATCAGATCGAGTCAGTGCCTTGTTAAAAGAACATAGTAAAAACTCAGGAACAGCTGCTTAGTCAAAGTGAATAACAAGACAAATTGGGTGGTCATCGGTCGTTTTGGCAGACCCCATGGTATTAAAGGTTTTGTCACCGTACATTCCTTTACAGAACCTGCTGATAATATCTTGCGGTACAATGACTGGCACGTTTTTTTAAATAAACAGTGGCAGCCCCTTAAATTATTGGCAATAGAAGTAAGAACTAAAGCGATTATTGCTCAAATTGAAGGGTATCCTGAACGTGAATTAGTCTCTGCACTGACTAATTTAGATATTGCTGTGCAAAAATCACAGCTTGCTGCTTTGGCACCAGGTGAATACTACTGGTACCAGCTGATTGGCATGAGTGTCATAAACTCCCAAGGTGAGCTTTTTGGAAAAGTTGTTGAAATCATGCCCACTGGCTCGAATGATGTGCTTGTTGTGGAAGGTGAAAAAAGACATTTAATTCCCTATCTTCCAGGCCAATTCGTAATTGATGTGGATGAAAGCCAGCAAGTAATCACTGTTGATTGGGATATGAATTTTTAAGTGGCATTACATCTTGGAGTCATCACCCTGTTGCCAGAAATAATGGAAGGTATTCATTATGGGGTAACCGGCCGAGCTATTGAACAAGGCTTGGTTAAAATTGATTGCTGGAACCCCAGGGATTGGTCATCAAAACCTTATAGGCAAGTTGATGACAAACCCTATGGCGGTGGACCAGGAATGGTTATGATGTATGAGCCATTGCATGCCGCAATAAGGCATGCCCGTGCTGAAATGAAGGGAAACTGCAAAACAGTTTATTTAAGCCCTCAGGGCAAGGTAGTAAAACAAAACGATTTAAAACTAATAGCTACACAAAAACAATCGCTGCTATTTGTTGCAGGGAGATATGAAGGAATTGATGAGCGAATCATTAGTCATCATATAGATGAAGAATGGTCGCTAGGAGATTTTGTGTTAAGTGGTGGTGAACTGGCTGCAATGGTATTTATTGACGCGATAATTCGCTTAATACCTGGCAGCCTTGGGCATTTGGGATCAGCTGAACAAGATTCATTTATGAATGGATTATTAGACTGTCCACATTATACCCGACCAGCAACTATAAATGGACTGGATGTACCTGATGTTTTATTGGGAGGAAACCATAAAGAAATAGAACGCTGGCGTAGAAAACAATCCCTGGGTAAAACCTGGCTCAAGCGCCCGGATTTACTTGAGAAAGTACAATTAAGTGAAACAGACAGGCAATTGCTTGCTGAGTTTAAATGCGAACACGGTGATTCCTACTGAGGATAAGCCAATTTGAGGAGTAGTCCATGACTAATATTATTGACCAAATAAATGCCGAACAAATGCAAGGCAAAGAAATTCCTGATTTCAACCCAGGCGATACTGTTCTGGTTCAAGTAAAAGTTATTGAAGGTAACCGTGAGCGTTTACAAGCATTTGAAGGAGTTGTGATTGCCAAGCGTAACCGTGGACTAAACTCTGCTTTCACTGTCCGTAAAATTTCTCATAACGTTGGTGTAGAGCGCGTTTTCCAAACATACAGTCCTATTGTTGATAGCATTACGGTGAAAAGGCGTGGTGACGTTCGTCGTGCTAAATTATACTACTTAAGAAATCTCGCCGGTCGCGCAGCTCGTATTAAAGAAAAATTATCAGGAAAGAAAGGCGATTAATTCTTGAATGGTGAAATGCTCCTCGTGTCTATTTTTAATACCCCTGTGGGTAACCTGGAAGTAGTCCATGATGAGCATTTTATTTTCAATGCCTCATTCACAGACAAATCGGGCGACCCAGCTCAAAACCAATTGGCTCATTTAATCGCCGGTGAATTAAAAGCCTATTTCGACAATCCCCATCATCGTTTTCAACTTCCGCTAAAACCTCAAGGAAGCATCTTCCAGCAAAAAGTTTGGAATACGCTATTAGTGATTCCTGTTGGCAGAACTGTCACTTATGGAGAGCTCGCCATTAAACTTCAAAGTAGTCCAAGAGCAATTGGGCAAGCCTGCAAATGCAACCCACTGGCTTTATTTATTCCCTGTCATAGAGTAGTAGGCAAAAATGATCTGGGAGGATACATGGGCAATCCAAACGCTATTTCTTATAAAACAAATCTGCTCACTCATGAAGCAAAAATCACCTGATTAACTGTGCTTACAATAATCAATATTACATTGGGACAGGAATCAAACCTTGGGATGCTTATCCATATCAGAATTGATATTCAAAGAAGGAGCAGGAGGTTGTAATATACTAAAAAATCTGGCACTCAATCCCGTTAATATTCGTACAGTATTATCTATAAACGATAACGGGGAAATTTTCTTTAAAAATTCTTCTTCAAACTCAGCAGGCTGCATTTCCCAGAGCTTTTTTACATACACTGCTATTTCATCAAGGACATCTTGAGTTAATTCAGTTTGCTCGTTGAGATATTTGGCTAATCGAATAATCAAGCTGATACGAGAAGATTTTAGTTGATCATTTGGCAAGTGCGCAGACTCTAACAAATTCAGATAATCTTCAATTAGATATTTTAGATAAGTGACTGAATAAATTTGATCAAACGCTTTATAAACCGCAGAAAGATCTGACTCCTTAACCCAAGTGAAAAATTTATCTTGCTCTTGCCCTAACAATTCAACAAACTGTCGCTTCTCAAGATAAGTGTTATTCATGGCCATCAATTGGAGCACTTCCTTACTTGATAATTTTTTTGAATTAATATAGTGCTTTTGCAAATTATTTGTTAAATACACCATACATGGAAAAAGAGCGATGGAAATTGTAGTGAGCGCATAGGATAATCCCTCCCTTAAAGGCCTGGATTCCATTTCATGGACAGCATACAAAATAGCAAATTTTTTAATATCCTCCTCACAAAAACCATTATTTAACCATTCAAATATGATCAAATTCACCATTTCATCAGCTTCTTGATTCTTGTCGTTCTTACCATAATATTCTGCAATAAATTTTGGCCACTGCAGAAAAAGCAGGTATTTTCCATCACGTAGAGCTTGAAGATATTCCTTTGTTGATGAAAGCATAGTTATCCATTACAAAAATCTAATTATTCAATTTATAACATTAACAATACTAAAAATCTTGTGAAAATTTATTTCATGTTAAACAACATACGCTCATCAATTGTTATTCTATACTTAAAGAAAAAACTACATCACCAGTGGGGAATTCCATGAAAAATAAATCCGTTATGAGTATATTATTATTTCTGTTACCAACAGCTGCCGCCATGGCCAATTGTGATTTAACCAAGTTTCGATGGGATTGTGATATTCCAATACAGGTGAAGCCCACCTCAGGCGCCTCATCTCTAGTGTATTGCGGCAGTTCTTACGGTTATATCACAAAGCAACAATATGATATTCTGGCTCGTTATCAACGTGCCAGTGTCAATATGGTTTTGGATATTAATGGGGAATACATTGATAGCCCATGTATCGGGGCTGAGCGTTAAACAAAAGCCGAAATACCATTCAAGGATTTCGATAAATTGCCAGGAAAGCAATTATTACATGCCCATGTGTGCATTAAAATTATTACGACAATAACTTAAAAACAAACAATGAGAAAAAGAATAGTATTCTTTCTTGCAAATTGCTTCTACAGGTCCTGTAGATATTCAGTGAGCTCTACTATCAATATCATAAACAGTTCTTCTTCTGTATAATCGAACAATAAAGCCAACAGCGATTTTTCTATGCACATTCAAATTGATGGCATTCCTATAGAAATATTGAGAAAACCCATTAAAAATTTAAACTTGAGAATTTATCCTCCTGACGGGTTAGTCAAAGTGAGTGTTCCTTTAAAATACAGCGAACAGTTAATAAAAGAACAGCTGCAGGAAAAAAGTGAATGGATTCGCGTCCAACGTGAGCGAATTCGCGCACGCTCCTTTCCTCGTGAGCAATCACTTCAAACAGGCGCAACCATTCTATTTAAAGGTAAATCTTATTTATTAATTGTTGAAGAGCATCATGGCCCTTCTCAAATCTTAATTAAAGATGAATTAATTCATTACTATACAAAACCCAATTTCACTCCACAGCAAAAACAGATGGATCTGGATCGCTGGTATAGAAAAGAAATGAATCATGTCATTCCAAGGCTTATTCAACAATGGGAACCAATAATGAAAGTCAAAATTAATCAATGGGGTATAAAAAAAATGAAAACCCGTTGGGGTTCGTGTAATCCTCGCGCACAAAGAATCTGGCTCAATCTTAATTTAATCAAAAAACCTTTGGAATGCCTTGAATACGTTCTTGTTCATGAAATGGTACATATTTTGGAGGCCAGTCATAACAAACGATTTTATGCGCTCATGACACAATTTATGCCCAAATGGCAAGAATATCAACGGATACTGGAAGGCACACCCAATACAAATGCGTTCTCAAGATAATCATCCAAGCCTTTTATTTTCAAGAAATAATTCTTGGCGTACAATGTATAATCACTTTGCTTGATTGGTGTAGACAGGTTGTTTAATCCAGACTTAATTGCCCATAATATTTGTGCTCAAGGATTCCATATCATTGATGGGTTTCTCGAAGAGGGGCACTACCACTCTTTACGTGTTATGGCCAATGAATTGAAACAGAAAAATTTATTCAGAAATGCTAAAATTGGCCAAAGTTTACAAGCTCAGCAAAATAACAAGATTAGAGCCGATCAAATTTTCTGGATAGATGCGGACTCTCCTTATCCGTCCATTCAAGCTTACTTAAAGAAACTTATCTCTCTAGGCAATATTCTGAATCAAACCATGTATCTTGGTTTGGTAGAATTTGAAACGCATTTTGCAATTTATCACCCAGGGGCTTTTTATAAAAAACACATTGATCAGTTTGATGGAAAAAAAAACCGAAAAATATCATTCGTCTATTATTTGAATGAAATCTGGCAAAAAGAATTTGGTGGCGAATTATTACTCTACGATAGTGAAGACAATCTCATTCAAAGCATATATCCAGTGGGAAATCGATTGGTCTGTTTTGATAGTGAGTTACCGCACGAAGTCCACCCAACTCAGCGAACACGTTTCAGTATAACAGGATGGATGAAAACACGCTCAACCTTAGTAGTGTTCGACAATAAACTAACCCAAATAACCCAGTAGCACTTCGCACAGCCTATATGAAGTGAAAAATTATTTTTTAACTTCACAGGAGCTATTGAACTTTTAGTTAAGTTGATATTAAATGAAACACTATCAGGACTTATGAAAAACCCCTAGGTCAAGGCAAAAAATGTTTTTAATAAGGTAGTTTAGATAAATTAACTGCCTAAATTAAAAATCTTTTTTAACAAAGAGATTGGGATTTTTCCTAAGTCCTGACTATGGTTCCATGGATCAGGAGTTACCACCATGCCTATCAGTAATGCCTTTCTTAAGTTATTCAGTGAATTTGTTGATAATTATGGACGCAATGGCACCCCTTCATTTTATCATTGGGCAAAGGAACAAAATCATGAAGTCATCAACAAATTTTTCCATGAGCTTTTAGAAATTATCAAGTCCAACATAGAAACATTTCACGATGTTAGTATCATAGAGCACCTCAATGCTACGGTACTCTTATCAGCAAAGACAAATCCCTACTTACTGGATTGCTGGATTTCATTTATTACCAAATACAATGCTGAGACAAACAGCTTTACCCCGATAGGGACTTCCATGCACATTAAAATCGGGCCAGAAGGCACTCCATCCGAACGGATAATAAGAGAGCTCAAAGAAAGTCTGGCCATGACCCAACAATCATTTATTTTAGCTCAAAAAGCCTATGCAACAGAAGTGGACTCTTTAAAAAGACAACTTGAACAGACAAAGCAAGAAAATGAGCGGTTAGTCACACAAAATCACTTTCTAAAGGATCAAGTTCAGGCAGAAAAAACATTTGCTGATCTTCATCCACAGATTAACACTGCTCGGCAGCAACTAAGCACTTTAACCGAGTTACTACAAACTCTAAGCGAAATTACAAAGGCCAAACCCAATATAGAACCTGTTGTTCCATCCCCCATTACTGCTGTTACAGAAAGTAAAATTGAACTTCCAAAGGAAAATGAATGCCCTGTCGTTCCTGTATCTGAAGAAGTTACTCCTGCAATAAGTCAAGAACCGGCAAAGAAACCGGTTCCACCACCTCCCAATGACATAGAGCGTCAAGCTTTCTCCCAAAATTTGACCCCTAAAGAGGATGTCTCTCCAAAAGCTACAACACCATCCTTGCCAAAACCAAATATAACCCAGCCTGCTGCAAAAAATTCAGGATTCTTTTCTGGTGATGGTTTTTTAAAGGAATTAAACGCTAAAATCAAAGAAAGAAAGGAACGCCCAAAAGAAGATTCGCATAGCACTACCAGAGAAAAAAAAAATCTCTAGTCAGCCCAACCTCTGTTCCTCCTGAATATGTAGCACTATTAGCTAAAATGGAGGAAATTAGAAAGGCAGTGACCGGCAAATACACTCATGCCGATGATTCATCGCCAGAGGCAACCCCTCCTTCATCCCCGGAATTAACACACTGGAAATGAGGGATGAATTAAAATCCGTATACTACTGTAGAATAAAAATTATGATGTATAATAGCGTTTTTACTTAAATAATAAATCATGCATGCCTTAGAAATTAAACAACTTTCAAAAACCTATTCGAATGGAGTTGAAGCGTTAAAAGGCATTGATTTAACAGTGAATACTGGTGATTTTTTTGCCCTGTTAGGAGCAAATGGCGCAGGGAAATCGACTACCATTGGTTTAATCACTTCTTTAGTCAATAAAACATCAGGGAATATCAAAATTTACGGTTTTGATCTGGATACTTATCCTGAAAAAGCTAAATCTTGTTTGGGGCTTGTACCTCAAGAAGTCAACCTTAATATTTTTGAAAACTGCGAGCAAATTTTACTGAATCAAGCCGGCTATTATGGCATTTCAAGAAAAAAGGCTTTGCCTAGAGCAGAATCCTTGTTAGAACAATTAGGACTCTGGGACAAGAGGCATTCTATCGTACGGCATTTATCCGGCGGAATGAAGAGAAGGCTTATGATTGCCAGAGCACTGATTCATCAACCCAAATTGCTTATTCTGGATGAACCTACCGCCGGTGTTGATATAGAGATAAGACACAGTATGTGGGATTTTTTATCAAGGACCAACGCGGAAGGAACAACGATTATCCTTACAACTCATTATTTGGAAGAAGCAGAACAATTATGTAAAAACATCGCAATAATCGATAAGGGTCAAATTATTAAAAATACCTCGATGAAGGCCTTGTTACAAACATTACGCCATCAAACCTTTATCTTTAACACAGAAAACCCCATTGATAATTTGCCAGATATACACCCTTTCAATGTGGCACCTATTGATGCGACTACTTTTGAGCTGCGCGTTGACAATAATTTCAGTTTAAATGAAGTATTTGCTGTATTAACAAAACAGGGAATAAAGATTCACAGCATGCGCAATAAAACCAACCGACTAGAAGAACTTTTTATGGACCTTATTAAAAATGGCATTTAAATATCAACTCATTGCCCTCTATACTTTGGTAAGACGCGAACTTGTACGTATGTTTCGCATTTCGAGTCAAGTGTTTTTACCACCAGTAATCACCACAACCTTATATTTTCTAATTTTTGGCAGTTTAATTGGACCTCGTATTGGTGATATTGAGGGCGTGGATTATCCACAGTTCATAGCGCCCGGATTAATTATGATGTCTGTTATTATTAATTCCTATGGAAACGTCTCTAATTCACTATTCAGTGTACGATTTCAAAAAAGCATAGAGGAAATGCTGATTAGTCCCATGCATAATGGACTTTTATTGTTAGGCTACGTGATAGGAGGAGTGTTGAGAGGCTTAATCGTCGCGATTCTGGTTTTTGTTATCTCTACTTTTTTTCTGCCCGTTGAACTAGACCATTTGCCAATGACCCTGGCAGTTGTCGTGCTTGTTGCAGCCATTTTCTCGCTGGCTGGATTCACCAACGCCATGGTCGCTCGAAATTTTGATGACATCATGCTGATCCCAACCTTTATCCTGACTCCTCTTACTTACCTGGGAGGAGTGTTTTATAGTATTAATATGTTGCCTCCGTTTTGGCAAAAAATCTCCCTTTTCAATCCAATTTTATACATGGTAAACGCCTTAAGACACACGATGATTGATCAGGAGGAGGTTAGCATTACTTTAGCTATGATTATCATTTTCCTGATGTTAATTGCCTTAACAGTAGGGAATATGATTCTTTTAAAAAAAGGGGTTGGGTTTCGCGAATAAAAATAATTGGATTCCTTACAAAACCAATCTATTTGCGTTTAAAACCCAATGCTTCCAGGCGCTGCTCCACACTAGGATGAGTTGAAAAGGCATTATTTAGAGATTTTACAGGGTCAATATGAGAAGGATCAAAAAGATAGGAGGCTTGCCTTACCTGCTCATGAGGAGTATCTCCATAGGCTTTCGCATATTGTTCCGCATTCTGGGCATGGTCTTGATTAATTTTAAGCAGAGCCCTGGCCATAGGCTCGTTATCTCTCATTAATTCGACACAACCGGCATCCGCCATATATTCTCGAGTTCGACTTAAAAAGAGAGCTAACAAAACAGTAATAATGGGTAAAACGTATCTTAAGATGATAATAACCATTAACAAGCGGTTATCCCCTCTTCTGTCTCGCTTGTAAATTACGGAATAAAACAGGATATCGATGACAATCAATAAAATATTACTTAGCACAGCAACCATAAGAGTCAATTTAATATCATGATGTCTGATATGACTTAACTCATGAGCCATTACAGCCTGCATTTCAGCCCTGTCCAACTTTTCCATCAAGCCCCGAGTAATCGCAACCATCGCCGATTTCTCACTATAACCGCTGGCAAAAGCATTCATGTAATTGGCTTCGATAATGTAAACTTTGGGCATATATTGCAAGCCTGATGCTACTTTCATCTCTTCAACAACATTGTATAATTGTTTTTCTTGTAAGGTACGGGCCGTTTCTGGTGTTATTTCATAGTATTCCGTTCCCAATAACATAATGCGGTCATAAAGAGAATAAGTAATTAACAAAGAAATACCTGCGAATGCTATCATTAATAAAGTAGCAATAGGCACCACTTTAAAAGTGATTAAAGCATAGATAATCTTTTCCAAAGAGGCATGAGGGTACATGCCTTGTAAAACAAAAACATCGACTATCAATCCCACAAGGATATAAACTAAAAAAAAGACCACAATCACAATGCGGGTCTTTTTCTCGTTTCGCCTCAATTGTGCACGCCAATCTCCTGCGGTGGCATGATAATCTGCAATCCCCATGGCTTATGGCTCAAAGTTTCACAGTGTAATTTTCTTTTGCTTGAATCTGTTCTTCTGGAAGTCCCCAATAAATAAATTCTTTATCCAAAGCAGAAGAAAACATTGCCACAACCATGGATTCAAAAAATGATTTTTTCTTTGCATTATAACGTTCTATTCCATCATTATAAGCCTGTTTCGCATAAGCCAGCTTGTTTTCTGTATTAACAATCTCCTCTTGTAACTGCATGACATTTTGGCTTGCTTTCAAATCAGGGTACTGTTCAAAAACCAAATTCAAATTGGATGCAATTTTTGAAATTCCATTTTCTGCTGCAATTCGACCTTGCTCATCTCCAGCTTCTTTAGCAGCCTGAGCCTGATTACGTAACGCAACAACGTCTTTGAGCGTGGTTTTTTCATAATCCATGTATTTTTTAACTGCTTCTATCAGCGATTCAAACACTTTAAATCGCCTATCCAATTGAATATCTATTTGTTTTTTATTGTTATTAATTGCCTCAATTAATCCAATTAGAGTGTTGTAGATGCTAATTGCCCAAACAAATGCGAGCGCAATAATAATTAAAATTGCGATAAAAAATGTTTTCATCTTCTTATCCTATCAAAGGTTCCTTCCCTAATTTATAGCCCGAAATTTCAAAAAATAACAGGTAAGATAAGAAAAAAGAAACAACTGGATAAAGTGTTTTTTGTCGCAAAAAGAGATTCAGGTTGCCTGAAAAACAACCTGTATAGAACATCAAATATAAAGACAATTTGAGAATTAATGAATTATTCGACTTTCTGTAATAGACGCTAATTGGATTTAGATAAAATTTCCTTTAAAAAGTGGCCTGTAAAAGATTGAGGGTTTTCGGCAACCATTTCGGGGGTTCCTGTTGCAATAACTTTTCCGCCTTTACTGCCTCCTTCGGGACCAAGATCAATGATCCAATCAGCCGTTTTTATCACATCCAAATTATGTTCAATAATGACGATGGTATTTCCTTGCTCACGCAAGCGAGTCAACACAGTTAATAACTGTTTAGTGTCATGAAAATGTAACCCCGTAGTAGGTTCATCAAGAATATACAGCGTATTTCCGGTATCCCTTTTTGATAATTCTCTGGCTAATTTGATTCTTTGTGCTTCTCCTCCAGAGAGGGTAGTGGCACTTTGTCCAAGCTTTATATAAGACAAACCGACATCCATTAATGTTTGACATTTTCTGGCAATAACAGGAATAGCAGCAAAAAAAATACACGCATCTTCCACTGTCATATCCAAAACTTCATGGATATTTTTTCCTTTGTAGTGAATTTCCAATGTTTCCCTATTGTATCTTTTGCCTTGGCACACATCGCACGAAACGTATATATCAGGTAAAAAATGCATTTCAACCTTAATAAGACCATCGCCCTGGCAAGCTTCACATCGGCCACCTTTGACATTGAAACTAAAACGTCCAGGCTGATATCCTCGTGCTCTTGATTCGGGAGTCCCGGAAAACAAGTCTCTTATATGAGTAAACAAGCCAGTATAAGTTGCTGGATTCGAACGCGGAGTTCTGCCAATTGGACTCTGATCGATGTCAATAACCTTATCACAAAGATGCAGTCCGGAAATGTCCTTAACCTCACCTGTCGTCATTAAGCTGGCTCTGTTTAATGCATTGGCAGCTATAGGATATAAAGTATCATTAATCAAACTGGATTTACCTGAACCAGAAACACCTGTAATGCAAGTCAACAAGCCTAAAGGAATACTGACATCAACATTTTGTAAATTGTTACAGATCACTCCTTTTAAATGAATCATCCGATCATAGTTAACTGGGATTCGAGCTTTTGGAATTTCTATTGCCTCTTTACCAGACAAATATTGACCAGTGAGCGACGCCGGATTGTTCATGACTTCTTCTGGAGAACCACTGGCAACAACTTCACCGCCATGAACTCCAGCCCCAGGTCCTATATCAAGAACAAAATCAGCACTTCGAATAGCATCTTCATCATGCTCCACAACGATTACCGTATTTCCCTGGTTGCGTAAATGCATTAAAGTACTCAATAATCGATCATTGTCACGCTGGTGCAACCCTATTGAAGGCTCATCCAAAATATACATGACACCTACAAGTCCTGAACCTATTTGACTGGCCAGGCGAATACGTTGAGCTTCTCCTCCAGATAAAGTCTCTGCGCTTCGAGCCAGAGACAAATAATCCAAACCGACATTCACCAGAAATCCCAGTCGTTCTACAATTTCCTTGTTTATTTTTGCTGCAATTTCACCTCTATATCCAGATAATTTTAACTCTTTAAAAAACTGATACGCTTGTTCAATGGAGTAGCTGGTAATTTCTGGTAGATTTTTATCCTCAATAAATACATGTCGAGCTTCTTCACGTAATCTCTCTCCCTGACAAGATTGGCAAGGGCGTGAGGATAGGTATTTGGCAAGTTCCTCCCTTATCATACCAGAATCTGATTCACGATAGCGGCGTTGCATGTTAGGAATTATTCCCTCAAAACTATGCCGCTTCACCATGTATCCTCCATGCGGCCTATGATACTGAAACTCGATTATTTCACGACCACTACCATACAAAACGATTTGTTGCATTGCTTCACTTAAATCACAAAAAGGCGTACTGGTATCAAAACCATAGTGCCTCGCAAGCGACTCAAGCATGCTGAAATAATACGTGGTTTTCCTATCCCATCCCCTGATTGCCCCTTCTGCCAAACTGGCGGTTACATCGTGGACTACTCTTGACGGATCAAAAAACTGATCCACTCCAAGCCCATCACATGAGGAACACGCACCGACAGGATTGTTAAATGAAAAAAGCCTTGGCTCAAGTTCACTTAAACTGTAACCGCATTCAGAGCAGGCAAACCTGGAAGAAAATAAAAGTTCCTTGAAATGACCATCCATTGAAGAAACGATGGCAAGGCCATCTGCCAGATTGAGCGCATTTTCAAAAGATTCACTCAAACGTTGAGCCAAATCAGGGCGCACTTTAAAACGATCAATAACTACTTCAATAGTGTGCTTGGTGCGTAATCCTAATTTAGGGGGAGAATCCAGTTCATAAAGCTCTCCATCAATACGTGCACGTACGTACCCCTGCGCTTGCAATTGTTGCAAAAACTGGACATGCTCTCCCTTCCGTTCACGAATAACAGGCGCCAGAATCATCACTTTACTGTCTTCTGGTAAAGCTAATACCTGGTCAACCATTTGGCTAATGGTCTGAGCATGCAAGCTGGTGTGGTGGGTAGGACATCTTGGCTCTCCGACTCGGGCATAAAGCAAGCGCAAATAGTCATAAATTTCGGTAATGGTGCCCACAGTGGATCGGGGATTATGAGAGGTAGCCTTTTGTTCTATAGAAATCGCCGGGGATAGCCCCTCTATCGAATCAACATCAGGTTTTTCCATCATGGACAAAAATTGTCGAGCATAAGCAGACAAAGATTCCACGTAACGGCGCTGGCCTTCAGCATAGAGAGTATCAAAGGCTAAAGACGACTTCCCAGAACCAGACAATCCGGTTATTACGATTAATTTATCTCGAGGAAGCTCCAGGTCCAAGTTCTTGAGATTATGGGTTCTTGCGCCACGAATGGTGATGGTATGCATAAAATTCGCTAATTTGACTTAAAAATACATGAGTATATCTCTGCTATAATAATAAAACAAATTGCACACTATGATGCGAAATAGGGATTTTAATATGAAATCACTAATAAAAAACTTACTTTTCATTGTGGTATTTTCAATCAACTCATCTGCTCTCTATGCTGCCAATGGTAATACCCGAGTGATTCAATGGGCTCAACAAACCCTTATGGATACTTTATCTGTCAGCTATACTTCAAAGCCACAAGATTTTGTCACTGTTCGCAAAAATTATTCACTTAACGCCTGGAGTGGAATAACCGGATTTTTAGGGGGTAATATGCAAAGCATACGCGAAAAACAACTAACACTTCATCCGGTTTTACTGCCCGACACCCAAATTCTCTCAACAGGTCTTTATTCGGGTATGAGTTATTGGATTATCAGACAATCCGTAGCCATTGATGAACTCAATACCAAGCTGACTTTTACCTTAACCATCCTGGGACGATCTGCGGCAGCAGGCTCTCCATACATAGTGCAAAGCTTAAGTATATTGCTCAATGCATTATAATTACAAATTAAACAGGAATTACCTGAAATATGGATTGTCTCCATGATCACATGGAATCATCAACATGTAATTCACTTGTAAAGGTATACTCTCGCTTTAAATTCTGCTTCAATATAAACAGGACTTACGAAAAACCCCAAGGTCGAGGCAAAAAATTTTTTTAATGAGAGAGTTTAGATACACTAAATGACCGAATTAAAAAAATTTTTTAACAAAGAGATTGGGGTTTTTCGTAAGTCCTGATAAAAGCAACAACTGGAGGACACAACTATGCCTAAGTGTATGCATTTTATTTTGGCTACTGCATTAATTTTTGTTACAAGTACATTTTATGCCAGCAATCTACGGGAAATAGAACAAGAAGTAAGTGATTCAGTGATTACTGCCAAAATTACCGCAAAGTTTGCCGAAAGCAGGCACTTGAATCCTTTAAAAATCTCAATCGATACAGAAAATGGGGTCGTTACCTTAAGTGGCTATGCTCCTGACAAACAGGCTTTCATCGATGCCCTGCGAATTGCCAAAAATACAAAAGGAGTCAAAGAAGTTCATGCCAACGATCTCCACATAAAGAAAGTTAACACCGCTTTCACGGATGCCTTCATCACAGCAGAAGTTGAAACAGCCGTTCTAAAAGCCAAAGTTCTGGATGATGAATCAATACCATTGGTTGGAATTAATGCCAGCACAACCAATGGCGAGGTTACCTTGTCTGGGCATGTAAAAAGTGCACACTCCATTGCAGCCATCATTAAACGAGTTAATGAGATACATGGCGTCAAAAAAATCGTTACCCATTTGGAAATTCAGGAAAATACATGAGTCCATTAACCCAATTTAAATTCTTTTTATGGTTTTTTAGCCACTTTAAAGTAGCCTTGATTGGTTATTTAAAGCCTAAGTTAATTCAGCTTACCGATAATGAAATTGTTGTGCGACTGCCATTGACAAGACGCAGCCGCAATCATCTGCATTCCATGTATTTTGGTGCCTTGGCAGTTGGTGCAGATATAGCTGGGGGATTACATGGTTTTTATCATGCCAAACAAGCAAAATGCAAAGTATCCCTGGCATTTAAATCCTTTCAAGCGCAATTTCTGCGTAGACCTGAATCCGATGTTTATTTTATATGCACAGAAGGAGTAGTAGTTAAAAAAATGATAGAAGAATCAAAAAAATCCGGTGAACGCATTAATCAACCAATTCATATCAAGGCCTATATCAATTATTTGAGCCATCCAGAAGAGATTGCTGATTTTATCCTTGAACTCTCTGTAAAAGTTTTAAAATAACAGGCTTCAATTCTTATATTAAATATTAACTCTGCAAATGATTATTATTTTTTCAACTTCATTTCCTTAAACATCACACCATGATCAGGTTCCTAAAATGACTTATTATTGAATTGATTAGACCATTTGACAAAGAAGCTGCCCATGTCTAATTTTAAATCATGAAGGCACTATTTTTACCGCAAGGACTTGCCTATGATTGACCTGATAATACAAACCCAACCTGATGATGAAACTTGCGGACCAACTAGCTTACACGCCATTTATTTATATTACGGTTTAGATTTGCCATTAAACGAAATCATTCAAGGAGTGGATAAATCGCTTTCAGGTGGGACCTTAACACCCATGTTGGGAAAACATGCCTTGCTTCATGGATTTAGAACAACTGTTTACATCTATAACCTGAATATATTTGACCTGACCTGGTTTCATAATGGTGAGGTCAATAATTCCTTTTTAATGGATAAACTTGAAGCCCAGATGAAATACAAAAATGACCCTTATATCACCAAAGCTTCTCTGGCCTATTTAGACTACTTAAAACTGGGAGGAACAATTCGCTCCAAATCACTGAACGTGGACTTGTTAAAAAATTATTTTAATAAGAAAATCCCCATTTTAACTGGCTTAAGTGCTACTTACCTCTATCGCAGTGCAAGAGAATACTTTACTCCGGAAGGCAAATCAGTTTACGATGATATTCGTGGTGAGCCTTGTGGGCATTTTGTTGTACTGTGCGGTTATGACGTAAAAAAACGCCTTGTAATTGTTGCTGACCCTCATGCAGAAAACCCACTGTCTCATAACAATTATTATAAAGTAAGCATCAATCGCTTGATTAACTCTATAATGCTTGGTGTACTAACTTATGATGCGAATCTACTCATAATTGAACCTAAAGAGTGATAAATGCAAACAGTTATTGTTACTGATGATCTGGATAGCTGGTCTTTTTTAAGTGAGCTTGCCCCGATAGTACATGCCTTGGAATATCTTAGTGGCGATGAGTATCATCAAAATAAATCATTTCGAGTCATTAACTTATGCCAGTCTTATAATTATCAATCGATTGGCTATTATGTATCTTTACTTGCTCAAGCCCGTGATCACAAAGCATTACCCTCTGTACATAGCATTCAGGATGTTTTAAATGTCAGTTTATCCAAATTGATTTCTCAGGATACTCACGAAGAAATACAACACAGTCTGCATGATATCAAAGGAAATGAATTTGTTTTAAGCCTCTATTTTGGTCAAAATCTGGCAAAACGATATGCGACATTGGCAAAACAACTCCATGGTCTTTTTCCTTTACCACTCATTCGTTTTTATTTGGAAAAGAAAAAACAATGGCGGATTAAGACAGTCGTTCCATTATCTTTGTCGGATGTACCAGAGCATCATCTCGAGTTTATGCGTCAATCAGCGGACAATTACTTATCAAAAAAACGGGTTCATCAGTGGCGTAAAAAACAACGATTTCATGACTTGGCCATTCTTGTCGACCCCTCAGAGCCCAATGCACCCTCCAATAAAAAAGCCCTTGAACTGTTTGTTTCTTGTGGCGAGGAATTGGGATTAAACGTTGACATCATAGATAAAAATGAAGCAAAAGCGATCGCTGAATACGACGCCCTTTTTATTAGAGCGACCACTTCAGTGAATCATTATACTTATCGCGTGTCACGACGCGCAGCCCAGGAGAATTTGGTCGTTATTGATGATCCACAATCCATTATTAAATGCTCGAATAAAGTTTATCTTGCAGAACTCTTAAGCAGCCATCAAATCATGACGCCAGAAACCTTATTTATCAGCAAATATGACAAGAAATTACCCAAGATTGAATTCCCCTGCGTTTTAAAAAAGCCAGACAGCGCCTTTTCTCATGGGGTCGTTAAAATAGACGATGAAAAATCTTTACAGAAATCTCTAAACCAATTTTTTAAGAATTCTGATTTGGTGGTTGTTCAGCCTTTTATACCGACTGAATTTGATTGGCGCATCGGTGTCCTTGATAATAAAGCACTTTTTGCTTGCCGATACTTTATGGCAAAAGGCCACTGGCAAATCTATGATTGGCATTGTCAAGAAGAAAATAAAGAAGGGGATAGTGAAACACTCCCTCTTCATGAAGTACCAGAACCTATTATAAAAATAGCTCTAAAAAGTACGCGCTTGATTGGTGACGGGTTATATGGTGTGGATATCAAAAGTCATGGTAATAAGTATTACGTCATCGAGGTGAATGACAATCCCAATATTGATCATGGCCTTGAAGATAAAATACTCGGCCAAAACCTGTATGAACAGATTATGAGTGTCTTTTTACAACGAATTCGCAGGAAACATGGTTATGTCTGATTTTCCTATTTTTTCTGTCTTGGGGATAGAAATAGAATACATGTTAGTGGATAAAGAGAGTTTGAATGTCCAACCGAAAAGCGATGTTATCCTGAGTGCTTTGGCAGGCCATCAGGTTAATGAAATAGAATTAGGCGACATCGCGATAAGCAATGAATTGGTATTGCATGTACTTGAATTAAAAAATAATGGCCCCAAACCACCACATGCTCCAGTAGCCGAACATTTCCAGAAAACCATTAAAGATCTTCAGCCCCTTCTTGCTCAACATAATTTATTGCTATTACCTACTGGCGCTCATCCCTGGATGGATCCAAATACCGAAACAATTCGCTGGCCTCATGGTAACCATGATATCTATAATCAATTCGATTCGATTTTCAACTGCCAAGGGCATGGCTGGGCAAACCTGCAAAGTATGCATGTCAACCTGCCTTATTCCAATGAAGAAGAATTTGGTCAATTGCATAACGTCACACGTTTGATTTTACCATTATTACCTGCGATTGCGGCAAGTACTCCATTCCTTGATGGCCAGGCTACAGGATTACTGGATTCCAGGTTGTACTTCTATAGCCGAAATCAGCAACGGATTCCGTCTATCAGTGGCGACATTATTCCCGAGTTTATTAGAACAGAAAGGGAATACCATGAACAAATTCTCGAACCCATGTATCGGGATATTAGCCCTTATGACCCCGAAGGAATATTACAATATCAATGGTTAAATTCTCGTGCTGCAATTCCCAAGTTTGACATGAAGGCTATAGAAATTCGGATTCTTGACAGTCAAGAATGTGTAGAAGCAGACATTGCCATAGCAAAAGCAATTAATGCCATTTTAAAATACTGGCACAGCACTTCAAGTTTTTATCTTGATAATCCATGCGATACCAAGAGTTTAAAGTACGTTTTTGATCAAACAATAAAGAATGGATTAAATTGTCATATCGATAACAAACAATTACTGGAACAATGGCAATTACCTCGCCAAGAAATGTCCGTCAATACCATATGGTCACTATTGATTGAAAGAATTAGTCATAAACTGGACAGGAAACAGCAACTGGCCCTGGAACTTATTTTAAAACAGGGAAATTTGAGTGAAAGAATACTCAAGGCTTGTAGTTCCAATCTCAATCATGATTCTTTAAAACAAGTGTATAAACAATTAACTCATTGTTTGCTTAACAATGAACAATTTACCCCTTGATATAATGAAAAATATAGCCCTTCTAATCAGTTGTGAACACGCTGTCAATACGGTTCCCTACGACTATCAAACGCTGTTTGAACGCCATAAAGAATTATTAGATTCTCACAGAGGAATCGATTTTGGGGCGCTTGAAATCGCACAGTCGATTCATAAAAAAAACCATTGCAGTTTGTTTCAGGCCACCTGTACCAGGTTATTGGTTGATTGCAACAGGAGTATTAATCATCCCCATTGCTTTTCAGAGATTACAAAAAATCTACCCTCAGATGAAAAGAAAAAAATACTGGATCAATTCTATTTTCCATTTCGAAACCAAGTCATGAATCATATTCACCAACTGATTAGTCAAGGACTGCAAGTTTGGCATCTATCCACACACAGTTTTACGCCGGTAATGAACAACATTATTCGCTCTACAGACATTGGCCTTCTATATGACCCACAGAGTAATTCAGAAAAAATCCTGGCCAAGCAATGGCAAAAAGAAATCAACATGCTCCACCCCCAGTTAAAGGTACGTATGAATTATCCTTATAAAGGAACCAGTGACGGGTTTACTACATCCTTGCGTAAAAAATACAGTCATCATGAATACGTAGGCATTGAACTGGAAGTCAATCAAAAACTTGTCTTTAACAATCACAGCCTGGAGGCAGTCAAAAATACAGTATCATTGAGCGTATCAAACACGATTAAGGCTTATCAAAAATCAGAGATGTAAGCAACAATATTTTTTCAATCTGCAATTTAAACAGACTAAGTGGCTGAATTAAAAAATTTTTTTACAAAAAAGATTGAGTTTTTACAAGCACTGATCATGTGTTAATATTTGCTTAAGTATTTTTCTTTATAATATCACAAGTTAATTTTTTTAATATTGAAATGATTTCAGAAAAGATCAAGCTTTTAGAATCCTTTAAGCAAAACCAATTCTCTAAATTAATTGAAAAAATTAATGCAAAAATTCTTGCGACTTTAAAAAGTGGACATTTCAATCTAAGGCTGGCCCCCTACCTGGAAAAAATGAATAAAGAAGGGGTTCCATTCACCGATTTTGATCTTGACCCTGAAAATATTTCGCAAATCAAGAAACTGATTAACGCCCTTTACCATGCCCGTTTAGCTTTCCTGGATTTAGAGAATATTGATATACGGAACATCAAACGAACTCTCCCTGATCTCAAATTACTTTATAGCAATACGATTCACCAAGCGTATCAAGCCGGTTATCTAATCACTAACCTGGATGTTGATTTGCAGGAAATGTTCAAGGAAGAGATTGATCTGATTATTCCTGTCATTGGACAATTACAAGCCTTTGCTGGGGAACACCAAGAGTGCGCCAAGCAATTAGCAGAATCGTTGAAGGATTTTCCTATAAGTTATAAAGCAGGGGAAGTTACCGGAATTGCCTTAGAACAAATGCAACCGAGAACAGGAGATTGGGATTACCAATTCCTCACTCAATTCAGTGCCGTATTACCCGGTTATATAGAGAAATTAACTCAATACATTCAGCAATACTCTTCACAAATCAAAGAAAAAGAGCCTACCCTAAATAATGAAAAGCTGGAAGAGTTGCAAAACGCATCATTAAAATTACTGAATGACCTGGAACATTTGAAAGGAAATGACTTTTTCATATCCCTTAAAGTTTTAAAATACATTCACATTATCCGTAATATCATCACATTGGCGACGAGCTCTGTTGAGCAAATGGGACATTTCAGCCATTCATCCCAGGATGTCATTCGTGATAATTTGGCTCAATTAAAATATGTTGTGTTACCTACTTTATTTGGGTTAGTAGATAAAATTGAAGACAATGCCATGCTCAAGCCTGGCACATTGTCTATTCCTTTAATGGAAAAAATCAAACCTCTATACCAACTTTTAATTTATTACGCATCCAAACCAGTCAATTTCAAAGAAAAAGGAGAAGAGCTCCTAAGTATTGAGGATTCCCGTTTTCTTGCTTTAAGACTGGAAAGAACATATCAACGAATTGATGAAGCGAACAAAGCCCTTTTTAAAATTCAAAAAGCGCAAGAAGCCTTAGATAACTTTTATAAAATATTGGATGAGCCCCCTTATAACAACCAGCCCATACATCAATTACCGACTGAAATTAAAAAACAACTGATTACCCATTACAAAATAATCAGTCCTTATATGATGGATGTGGATCCTGATCTCAATATTTTGTTGATCGATAGCCTGCAAAGCCCGGAATCCTGGTCTTCTTATTTAACAAAGCCGTGGCGCTGGTTAAGAGGCACACTCCCGGCTGATCATGCCCGTTTTGTTTTCGCACAACAGGAAGCATTACAAACTTTAATTAGCAAAAAGAAAGCAACCCAGCAATTTCATATCGAGTTGAATAGAGACCTCATCGAATCTGTCCATAAACAAACAAATCTGGTTTTATTCCCTTATAGTGAAAAAACAAACGTCTTCCTGATTGATGAATCAAAAGCATTAAGCCCTGCCAATGGCACTACTGAGAAACTAAAATTCAGGTCGGAGAAAGGACATAATTTACTAATTAATCCCGAAGATTTAACATCCGAACAGGCTCTTGATCTCTACCAATGGTATAGAAACAAACGTGAAAAATTCAGAGTTGCCAGTAAAGCTTATAATGAATTTATTACTTTATTAAAAAAACAAACCAAAACAATCGCTGAAACAGAAGGAAGGATTCTTCATTTAAATAATCTTGATAAAGAGACCAAGACTCGCTGCCGTAATTTATACAATGTATTTCAACCCTATTTTATCGACGGGATACCCCCTGAACTTAGAGCTTCTGCAATAAGTTTTGACAAATTTTTAGTGCATTCCTTTTCTGATGAGTCATCCGCCTATTCTGCTCCGGCAGTTGACCTCTTTGAAAAACTGGATGAACATTTTCAAATTTATTTTACAGAAGTTGATTTACAATGGAGTAAAAAAAGTAATCAATATTTAAAATGGGCCCAGGAAAAATTTGCCAGTGAAAACGACTCGACCGAACTTGAACATGATGAAATACTGGAAAGTAGAGCCCATCATTTAATAAAACATACTAATTTCTCTAAATACATACATGAGTTCAGAACTGAGTTAAATCAAATCATTTCATTATTTAATAATGCAATGAAAGCACAATTAAAACAACAACCCAACGGAATCCCTTACCCCGAATTGCAAGATAAAAATAAAGAGCTTGCCCAGAGCGCACAGGTTATCGCAATAAAACGCATATTCAACAGTCTTTATCATGTTGAAAAAATTGTTGTTGAACTGGAAAAGCTGGACACCAGAAGTTATGAAAGCGTCTATGTCTTTCATTTAATACAAGCGTATGATCACATTAATAAAATTAAGAAATTAGCACTAAAACTCGCTGTGGATCCTCATTTTAAACTCATAGCAAGCGAGTTACTGGAAAAAGCGCAAACGCTTATTGCAACAATACAAGAACACAGTGATGCGTATCAGGTGTCACCATTAGAAGTACCTTATAACCATGATATTAAATACAATGCCCTTTGGTATACACTCAATGCTTTTTATATTTCACCCAAACATATTAGAAGTTTAAGAAATACCAATTATCTCACGACAGAAGAGCTCAATGACTTACACCTAAAGGCAAAGAAAGCAACAGTTACTGTAGAAAATATCATTAAAAGTTCAAACTCCTATTTCAAGTTATTCTTACAAACGCCTGCCATGTATTCTCTCTATAGAGAAATGACGAATAAACTGAATGAATTCATTAGCACATCACATGACGCCGTAATGAATAATCTGGATCAATTCCGCTCCAAGATTTTCACCCCCATGCTGATGGAAGCTGATGCATGGGAAGATAAACTAGGCTTGGCACCAGGCACTATCTCAGGGCCATTAAAAACAATAACGGATGAATATTATAAAGGCCTGTTACATCCTTTAGCTCTGCATTCCAAAGCCCATATTCGAATGATATGTGATAAAACACCAATAGATCAAAGAATAAAAACAACTCATAAAAAACTCGAAAATGCAACACAACATTTGGATAAAATAGAAAAAAACTATAAACATATCATCAAGTTATATGAAATTATTAAAACAAAAGGTGGTAAAACCACTGATGATGAATTAATCGAAACTTATAAAAAAGCTCTGTACAAATTGGTAAAATTACAAAAGCGATTACCAGAGAATACAGATCCAGATCCTAAGGATTATGAATTAGACACTCTTTTAAATTCAGAACTGAAAGAGTATGAACCTAAATTAAAGCTCATTAAGCCTCTCATTATCGCAAGTTACCATCATTACGAGGGCTTAAAAGCCACCTATCTTATGAAGGCAAATACTGCCAAGGAAAAACTGAACTATCTTAAAGAATTAAGATCGACTCAGGAACAAGAAGATCTCCTTTATATAGAAGAATACACTACAGAATCATTTAATAAACAATTAGATGCCTTCTGCAACCGTCATATAGGCTTACAATACACTGACAAGGAATATCGCACAAAACTTAGAGAATATTTAATAACCTTCAAAGAAAGTATTATTCAAAACGCAAAATTCGCAGAAGATATTAATTTAACTATAAAAAATTTGCTAAAGGAAAAAATTAAAAATTTTGAAAGAGATAATTTTGAGAAATATTATCACCTTGATGCCGTAAGAGTCGCTTTAGCCCAATTTAAAAACTACTTTAGTCTTTCCACCGCAGCCATCGAGCAAAATAATTCGACATTTGAAAGCGAAGAAACGCTGGCGAAAAAAACAGAGCTCATCAATAAACTGGTTGATATCAGTGAAGATGGAACTCTTACGCCAAAAGAACGTGTCGACCAAATATCTTTCCATGTTAAAAATCCTAATTTTGAAAGAATCATCATGGATTACAAACATGAAAGTTATTTTAGTTTTACCTATTTAAAACAATGCTTCTTATCCTTATTGGAAGCGCTTTGCCTGTACACTCCGGAAAGAAGAAAACTATTTAATAATTTGGAAAGCTCTGTAAAAACCCAGCCCAAAATCAATGAGCTGACCAAGCGATTTGGATTATTTGCTGGCAATGAGTCGGCCATGTCTACAGAGTCCGGGGCGCTTACGTCAGTTTCCTCTGTTGAAAACAATGGGACACTAGAGTTAAATCCATTAGCGCCATCAGTATAAAAATATTTGACTTAATCTTTCAATCTACCATAAACATATCTAGGCATTGAATGTGATAGTTTCTTGTAATGCGACTCCAATAAATTTCTCTATTTCATCAAAATGCTCCAAACTCTCTGGATTTGCCAACAAAGTGTTGTAGCCTAGTTCCTGCACAGGATCGCGGTATTCTTGAATGTCATCGACCAGTAAAATCGATTCATTAGGTAAATAACTGTATTTTTCATGATGCACTGATTGAATAACCTGAGCCTTTGTCGTCATTTCCTTTCGAACAAGTTGTCCCTCTTCCATTATCATTTTACTGATAAAAAACAGAGAGTCCTTTTTAAATCCGCCAATACCAGGATGAAAGCCATCGACGCTTGCAATAAAATCAGTCATTAAATCAACACAAGATTGAAGATCAGGACGTCCGCTCAAAAAGTACAAAGCAATATCAGCGTGAATAGCAAACTGTACTAAACGTCTAAATTTTTCCTTATCCAGGTGGGAAGCGCCAATTGACCCATCAGGCTGAATATCATATTCTCCATTTGCCTTCCTTGCAGGAAGAGCAACAGTGCCGTCAAAATCAAGAAAAATAACTTTTTCAGGCAAATGTCCTAAGTCCTTCTTTAGAAATAATAATGAATACATTTTTTCCTCCTGACAATTCAATGTTTCTATTCATTCAAAATATTGTGGAGATTATCAATATCGACTTGTCAGCGTATCTGATTAGGTAAATCGAAACAAGGTAACTTATCATCTCTTCAACAGGAAATATTTTCTGCCTTTCCCAGAAATAATTTGTAGAACAGGTTTTTTCAAAAAACAAAAGAACAAGGTGATTGTTTAATAATCATTGATTCCCTATAATTCGATTTCCTGAATAACAATAAGAAGGTCTTTTCATATGAAAAAATGGACGGTACTGGCAGCAAGTAGCCTTTTAATGATGAATGCATACGCCAATGAATCATTCTGTGGATACAAAGATTTTTTCCATTTGAGTGATAAAACTCACCCTGGAATTTATGTAGTTAGTGGTTATAATGATTCAGATGTCGTATTACAAATAGTTGGCCCACGCAGTTTTGTAATCAGAGATGGTTTTGATTGTCGAGCAGGCTATGCTCATGTGACCGTAGCCTATGACAATGCCAATTGGTGTGTACTTGATATTAATGACGGTCCATTTATGAACCATCCTGTCGTCAGCGCTTCCTGCAATGGTCTTCGTTATATCAATACCACCTATGATGGTTTTGGAAGTTACTCCTATTCTATCAATCTTGAATAAAAGTAACGTGAGTTATGGATAAGGATTATATAAGAAGCAGCTGATACTAGGGTCCGTTTGAGCTGAGGAGATGCATAAGTATCATCTCGAAGCCTTGGCACGAAACATTAAATTCCATACAAGGCTTCGAGACGGCATAAATGCTCCCTCAGCCCAAACGATTCAAGATAACGACCTGTCTTATCCATAACTCATTTAAAAGTAATTAGTCCAGAAGCTGCCCCTGAGACGCAAGAGAAATAAAATTGTATTCTCTTATGTCATACTTGCTGTAATCAAATCCAATAATTTTAATTGACTCTTAGCTCTTACTAGCCTAACGATTTTGATTTAATCTGATTTTTACCTGCTTTTTTTGCTTGATAAAGTGTTTTATCAGCAGCAGTGATGGCACTTTGTTGATCAATGATATGCAAAGAGTCAATACTTATAACTCCCATGCTTAACGACACATTTTTATAGTGATTTTTTTGGTTAAACCGCTTTTGAATAGTAATACAAAAAGTTGTCACTTCATTGGGTGGCATATTAATAAGAATAGCAGCATATTCATCTCCACCAATTCGAAACATGCTATCGCCGGAGCGCCGCAATGTTTGTTTCAGGATGTTTGCCACATGAATTAAAAAACTGTCGCCTGCAGAATGCCCGAAGGTATCATTAATATACTTGAAATTGTCTATGTCAATGAAAACCAGGCTGATAGGATATCTATTACGTTTCGCTCTGCTTAACTCATTGTTGAACATCATATCAAAATGACGACGGTTAAATAAGCCGGTCAATGAATCGGTTATAGATAATATCCTCACTTTGGAAAGCAATTTTGAATTTAATCTTGCTGTTATTAACACTATGATCAAAAAAAGCGAATACATGACAGCAAGAATTGTTTTATCATACTGAAATAAATACAAATTGTAGGCAATAATTGGGACATTCATTGGCAATACATAAGCATAATAGGCTGGAAGATAAATTGATAAAGAAGCGATAGCACCTGTCGATAAACCTCCCAGAATGAGTACAAAAATCAACTCATTTGTATTATTTAAATAAGGAACAAAAATAAAGTAGCTCAAACTCCAGGCCAGCCCCATGAAAAAACTGAGTAGTAAAAAACCAATTAAAGACTGTTTTCCTTTTGTAATGTATCGCTCTTTACTGATTATAATTTTGCTGGCTATCCAGCGAATCACACTTAAAATTAAAATGAGAAAAAAACAGATTATAGCCAGTTTGATTGGAGCTGCGTTCGTATAGATAAAATCCAAAGCAAGCACTATCACTGCCAGGATATTGAATGGGATAGTTCTTAAAGATCCCTCCAACAATGACAAAAAGGCTTCAAGTTCCAATGAAGACCGCTTCTGTTGATGCATAATTAAGTCAAACCCCAAGCACCTTCATTATAATTGCAAGTATAGCCTATTTTATTTAGTTACTCTTAACCAGCAGCAAATAACCATGACCGACAAACTGATCCAATTAATATATTCGGGTTAAAGACACTGTGGGCAAATACCATATATATTTAACGCATGATCTGTCATTTTAAAATGAGCACGCTCTGCAATAGCTTTTTGTCTTTGCTCTATTATTTCATCGACAAATTCTTCTACTCGTCCACACTTAACACAAACAAGATGGTCATGATGCTCGCCCTGGGACAACTCAAATACCGAATATCCACCTTCAAAATTATGCCTCGATACTAATCCCGCTGCTTCAAATTGGGTAAGAACTCTATACACAGTAGCTAAACCAACATCCTCACCCGATTCCAACAAGGCCTTGTAGACTGCTTCTGCGCTCAAATGGTGATCCCTTGATTGCTCCAATATTTGTAATACCTTGATACGAGGTAATGTGATTTTTAATCCAGCGTCTTTTAACTGTTGACTTTCTTCCACTTGTGCTCCTTAAATGTAATGAATTCCGAATTTTAATCATTATTT
The DNA here is from genome assembly GCF_900637585.1 of Legionella pneumophila subsp. pascullei. Taxonomy (NCBI): domain Bacteria; kingdom Pseudomonadati; phylum Pseudomonadota; class Gammaproteobacteria; order Legionellales; family Legionellaceae; genus Legionella; species Legionella pneumophila. The sequence goes on along the minus strand of NZ_LR134380.1, from coordinate 435,632 downwards.
CTGCAAAATTAGACTAATAATTAGTATCAGCACTTAAAGTTATTTTCATGCGCTTAAAAACCATTAACGACTTTAAAACTTAGTCTAGTCCAACAATGACAAATACCAAATTCCACACGATGACAGGTGCCTTTCAATAAATGACATGTTATTATGGCGAAATTTTTCATGGTAGGCAAAAAAATGCGAATAATAACCTTTTTTATTTGTTTCATTTTAACATTAACCTTAACCCAATGTGCATCATATGACTTCTCAAGACGCATTACTCAGCAAGGTAATTTGTTGCCTCAATCAAAAATTGCCCGATTAAAAATAGGTATGAGTAAAAATGACGTTGCAATCTTGATGGGTACCAGTTTAATGAGCCCAACATTTAATAATGATCGCTGGGACTATGCGTACACCTGGAGACGAGGAAAAGGTAACATGGAAATTCGTAATGTTGTTTTATATTTTTCCAGAGGTTCTCTGACAAGAATAGAACATAAGCCGTAATTTAGTCTCTCTCCTTGTCTAAGTGATTAGATAAGGAGAGAGTTAAGTGTAACTAATGCTCCTCTATTTTTTTGATTGAGCTAACTTACGACGCTTTTCTTTGGGGTCGAGTATTAATGGCCTATAAATCTCAATTCTGTCTCCTTCTTTCAATACCAGGTCCATAGAAACCTGCTTTCCGTAAACTCCTATAGGTAATCCCTTCGTTTCAGGACAAGTAGAATAAATATTTGATTCAATTAATGCCTCTTCAACCGTAGCACCCTGTTTTAAATCCATTTTGTAATGCAAGCAATTTTCAGAATTCGCTATATAGACTAATTCAACCTTTACCATAAATGACCTCGGCTCTTTCGCAAAATGCGTCAACCATTTTATCGGTTATCTGATCAAATATAGGACCAAGAAGCATGGAAAATATTTTCCCTGCAAACTCAAACTCCAAATCAAAAGAAATTCTGCACCCGTTTCCTTCCTCATCAAAACGCCAAAATCCTTCCAAATGACTAAATGGGCCATCAACCAGACGAATTTCAATCATTTTATTAGTTTGCAATCGATTACGAGTAGTGAATGACTTACTCATTCCAGCAGCTGCTATCACCAAGGTTGCCTGGACTTCATCATTGTCACGATGAAGTATTTTACTTTCTGCGCAATAAGGTAAAAACTCGGAATAATGTTCAACATCATTAACCAGTCCATACATTTGTTCACAAGAATAGGGTACTGTTCGTGACCTTTTTACTATTGTCATTGTAAAACTCCTTGAACCTGCTTATTAAGCCAAAGGCTAAGATCTTTAATTTCTTCAAAACATATTGAATGTTCCATAGGGTATTGATGAAAGGAGACTTCATTATACCCCTTAGCCAGGAGCCAATCCTTGCTTTGTTGTGTCCATTTTGGCAGAACTAAAGGATCAAATTGTCCTGTTCCCATAAAAATGGGGGTATTCTTATCAAGTTGCGGCTTATTATGCTTAACCAAGGGCAAATAAGCGGATAATGCAATAACCCCTCCTAATCGATCAGTCATATGAAGAGCTGTGTGCAACGCCATAGCCCCTCCTTGAGAAAAGCCAGCTAAAAAAATTTGATGTGGCCTAAAACCAAAATTATATTGAGCGTCAACCACCTTGCGGATTAATGATTCAGACTCTTCGACTCCTGCCTTATCTTCCTCATCGACCAAATCTAATCCATAAATATCATACCACGCAGGCATAACCATTCCTCCATTCAGAGTAACTGGTCTTCGAGGAGCATCAAGAAACACATGCCTTAAAACCGCATCTTCTATCATTAGCTGATCAGCTAAACCCATCATATCAGAGGCATCAGCTCCCAATCCATGCATCCATATAACACAAGCTTGTGCCTTCTCTAAAGGTTCCTTCATATAAACGCTCAAAGCAAATTCTCCACAAAAAAACATAAATTATCGCCAATGCAATAGAGCAGTGCAAGTTTAGCACTCAAAAATATATTGAACAAATTGTAAGCATATTGAATGAAGAAAATAATAATAACTATTGATCTTTTTTGTGTAAAATTTTATCATTATGTTTGTTTTATAGATTGACCGGTGTATGAATATTTTGTTTTTAGCAAGAAAGCTGGCTTCTGACTACGGATTCATTGAGCAAATCCAGCAAAGCCAAAATAGAAAACAAATGAATTATCGCTTCTATACACCCCGGCCTGATCTGAATAGCCCGTATACAAACAGCTTATATGGAAGTGTTAGTCAAGGCGTCATTTCAAAAAATATGACTTTCATGTACTGGTATAGGGATGGAAAAAATAGTTACGTCATTGAGTCTACAAAGAAAATACCAAAAAAAGAACTTGCTGTTTTACATCAATTGCTCATGGATAATCAACACTCTTTAGAAGAGATACTCGAGGCATCCAATAATAGAGAGCTTTCTTTTCAAACACGCCATGCTTAAGAATTACCTCACAACAGACACAAAATACAGAGTAAGCTCTCTGCCCATCTTAACCAAGCTTAAAATATTCTCATGCAAAATAATAAAAAGAATGAATCATTGAGTTTCAAAACAAATCTCATATAATGAAAATTTAACTCTATAATAGTATTTGATGAGACACATTTATTTCGCTTTATTATTCATTGTTGTCACTATGGCTTCTTTATGTTTGTCAGCTTGTGGACAAAAGGGACCGTTGTATTTACCTGAGCCAGAAAAGAAGGCAACCGCTAATAACTAGAGATATTCTATGGGAATAAAATTTACTAAAATGCATGGTTTAGGCAATGATTTTATTGTACTGGATGGGATCAGCCAATCTATACAATTAACTCCCGAGCATATACAAAGACTAGCCAATCGCCATACCGGTATTGGGTTTGACCAATGTTTACTAATTGAACCCAGTCAAAACGAAGAGATTGATTTTAATTATCGAATCTTTAACGCCAATGGACAAGAGGTAGGACAATGCGGCAATGGAGCGCGATGCATAGCCCTTTTTGCCAAGTATTATGGTTTAACAGCAAAAAATAAATTAACAGTAGCAACTAAAACCACGCTCATGGATTTAATCATCAATGAGGACAACAGCGTGAGTGTCAATATGGGTGTTCCTAAACTAGCCCCAGATGAAATCCCTTTTCTTGCAGATGAACAATCACCAGAATATTCACTTGAATTAAATAATAACAATACAGTTAATCTTCACGCAATAAGTGTTGGTAACCCTCATGCTGTATTGTTGGTTAGAGATGTAGAAACAGCCCCTGTAAGCAGTTTGGGGCAACAAATTAGTCTTCACCCACAATTCCCAGAGCAAGTCAACGTTGGATTTATGCAAATCATTAATCATGAAAAAATCAATTTACGCGTCTACGAAAGAGGCTGTGGTGAAACAATTGCTTGCGGTAGTGGTGCCGTTGCTGCTGCAGCAATAGGACGTTTGTTTTACAATCTGTCAGATAAAATAACCGTTCATTTACCAGGAGGGGATTTGTTTATCCAATGGCCTTGTCACACTGCTCCCATTCTATTAACTGGACCTGCTGCTTTTGTGTATGAAGCCACATTACTTTCATAACAAAATTCACAAAATTAAAACAAGTATTGAATTTTTTTTTCAAACAGTTATTCTGAATTAATCCACAAGTATAAAACAGGACTTACGAAAAACGCCAAGGTCAAGGCAAAATATGTTTTTAATGAGGGAGTTTAGATAAACTAACTGACTGAATTAAAAATCAGTTTTTAACGAAGAGATTGAGGGGGCGTAAATCCTGTAAAAATTACATCGGGAGAATTTGTGAATATTATATTCCCTGGCTTAACATGAACGAAATGGGTAATAAGGTTGATAGAGTAGTTTTGACATTTCGGTCAAGGAGGATCAAGTGGTTGATTTTGATAAACCTATCTCAAAAAATGACATTCTCACCAGCTTATTAATAATCGCAGATTTAAACAAACCATCTCTAAATCAAACTATTTCCTGGGAGCAAGCTCTCAAATCATTTTTATCACTTGATGATCCACTTATTAAAACAGAAATATTTATAAAATGGCTCAGTCAATTAAATCCTGATCAACTTCAATCCTCCACAGAGATATCTTTGCTTTTGAAACACCTTGCCGAGCAAAAGTTGCTCCCCTACACTCTCAAAAAGATATTGATTCAACAAGAAAACTTCTCTACCTCACAAATCAATTGGCTTTGTGATCATTGTCTTATAGTTGCACCCGATCAAACGACCTTACCTGACATTATTAAACTCAGCTCATGGAGCTGGCTGGAGAATCATATGAAAAGAAATGAACTATTAAATTTTGATTTATTAAAAATAGCCATCTTAAATAAGGATTATTTAGCCAGCATCAACAATACCAAAGAAAGTCAGCTCGATTTTATCTATGCGTTAAACGCTAATAAATTTAACTACCAGCAAATACTGGAATTAATTGCTTTAGCACAGGACAGCCAGATTAAATCATTATTAATTACCTGTCTATTAAGCAAAAAGGAGTACTTGGACAATTTAAAAGGCGAATCATTTCTAGCCCATTTAAGTCAAAGTGAATTTCACGCTCCCCCTAGGCTTAATGCTTTAATTCATCAATTAAACCTAAATTGTTTGACTGTGGGGCAAATAGAACTTCTCCAACCTGAGGCATGCGTTACTCTGCTCTGTTCTATCCCTCATTTTCATCAATTGTCAGAAAAGCAAGTTGAAAAAATACTACTTAAATATCCAAAGCCTGACATGATTGCTTATTGGCTACATCATTATTCATTAAAGCCAAACGCACATTTTATTTTAGCCCATTTAATGAACTTGGTAGATGTTCATGTTGTAGACGAACTTAATAAAATGGACCCTACAAAAAAGGAATCCATCATTATGAATATGGTTGAACATCTCGAACTGTTTGATCCAACTCATCCTCTTTTGATCAACCAAAATGAAGAGAAACGACTAATTTCTGCTATTCAACGCTATCTCTATGGCCAACATCATGACGCATATGTCACTTACATCAAGTTGTTGGTTTATAAATTACTAAACCGTAATTACCAATTCTCACCTCAAGCGATGCAGCTCCTAATTTGTTTAAATAATCTCGAAGAATTTAAAGAGCTCAATAATAAAATTGCTTATCTGACCAATTACTACCTGCGAGCATCAGCACAATCCGGTGATTCAAGCTTGTTTTATAATGATTCTCGCATAAACATCACCAGCATGACACAACTAGTCCAGTTAGCCGCAAAATTTCCAACTAAATCAAAAGAAAAAAGTCTTTTAAGCAGTCTCTTCTGTGGCATCAAATTAAGCGAAATCTCTGTAATTACACCCACCAATGATATACCTGAGCATCCTTTAGTTAATAAATTAATAAAAGGCAAGAGAACAGTTAAATCGATAGATTATTTCTTAATGCATTTTAAAGGCGACAAGCAACTGCTTTCCAGGATCATTAATGATTATTTAGCTTACTATGTTCAAGAGGGATGCACTGAAATGCATCGACGTTCGATATACCATTTAATTGTTCTCATGTCTTTAAGTGATATATCAGCTTCTGTGAGAGATGCCATATTTACAGCTTTTTTAAACTACCCTGAATTACATGATGAGCAAATTAGTTTCTCGTTATTTGTCTATGATGCCAAAAAAACTATCCAGCATTTTGGAGCCCAAGGGAGCGAAGATAGTTATACCAGAATTATCGAATTATGCGAGGGAGCTCTAAAAAAATTAAATCCCAATAAGCACAAGGAAATTATCAGTATAGCCACTCAAGCTTTAACTGAGGCAAAACTCGAGTTAAGTTTTGGTGAAAGTACCGGATTTATTGCTCAACTGATTACAAGAGTGAAACGATGTTGGTATTATGGCTGGACTGGTTTTTTTTTCCCAAACCCACCTACCTTTGTTGCAACAATTGACACTCCAATAAAGCAAAACGAAAAAAAAGAACCCAGCTCTCTTCAACAAAGAAAATATTTCACTACAAAACTTGAAACAAATCTGTCGATTATCCTCGATGATATAAAATCAGGTTACACCCAACAAAAACTTAATGAATTAATCGAAGCATTGAATATCTTTTCACTGCAGCACAATCCCAAAAATGAGCTTAAAATCCGCCAAAAGCTTCATCGCTTATTCCACAATCTGTTATTAGAAAGCAAAAGCGACTTAACATTGGATGCCTGGCTTTTAAAAAATCAACAACTCTTAATCGCGAATCGTTTTCGTTTATTAGAAATGCTATTAATGAAAGGAGCCCGCAATGAAGCGGAATTTTTACTTAAAGAATTCGATGAAGACTCCACTCATTTCAGCGCTATCAGCAAAGAGTTTACTCATTCTTTACCTGAGCAAAATCCGTTTAAGAGTGAATCGGTTTCTTCAAATCAAACTCCGGCGGCAACCATACTGGATACTGCTAATGAGTTGGCTACCAGCTTAAAAAGCACATTAGGCAACTTGGGCGTATTTTTTAGCAACAACATCATGGCAGCTATTTATCCAAATAATAAACCTGCTCCTCAATCGACAGCAACGATGGTTTCACCTTGATTAATTTTCCGGCTGCCTTCTACAGCCGGATTGTTGCATTTATAACAAGTCGATAGCATATAAGACATAATCATTAGTAACATTCCCTCTACCAAACTCTCTCACGCGAAGGACATCATCATATTATTCCAATTCCTCGCACAGGAAGTGGAGGATGTTCTTGATGTAAACTTAAAGATCTGCGCTTGGTCTGGGATTAGGTAGTGTGTAAAAATTTCAGGAACAGTGCCTGTTTCATAGTTGGATATCTCGCTCATCAGATTGACCTACCAGGAATAATAGACCTAAAATTAAAAAGCATACTTAATTTATGGTTAAACAATGGATGAAAGACGGAAATACTTTCGGCTAAAAAACCATGGCGAAATAAATGCCAGCTTAGGCAATAATCCGATTGAGATTGTTGAAATTTCCTCCAATGGTGCTTTAGTACTTAAGCAAAATATTGATATTGCCAAGGAGGGAATTCTTAAATTACAAATCCATAACTTTATTATGGAACTTAGCTATGAAATAGTTCGTATTGAAGATAAAAACATAGTTATTCATTTCACAAAGGAAGACGAAACTAATAGATTATTTTTGGTGCTCAAACGATTAAGAGACGAACGAAAAAATAAAATATGACAATTTGACAGAACCTCTCCATAAGAAGTAATTCCAGTATACAAACATCTTCCTCATGGTAGAGCGGTTTAGAGAAAGCATCTCTGTAAGAAAAGCAAGTGTAAATCAAAAAGCATGAGCGCTGTTCATAAGAGTTTATTCTAAGGGTGAACTGTAGAGAGCCCTTTCATTTAAGAAAGCTTCCAGCGCTTGTGCATCCAATTCCACTGCTCTGGATGCGCCAAAATAATCTTTTCTAAAGCCTGATTATACGCCAAGGTATTCCGATATAACGATTCTTGTGTGGTTTCATAATCTTTCCAGGGAATAGGATCATGAAACTCCAAAACATGCTTTCCATTGGGTAATCTATAACTGGCTGCTGGTATAACTGGAATGCCAGTATGACGAGATATCGTTGCCAAACTTCTGTAGGTACCCGCTTTTTTTCCAAAAAACTCAACTGCTATCCCATCTCGATTCACTAGAGATGCATGCTGATCCAATACGAAGATTACGGCATGATTTTGTTCTAGCGCAACACACACCTGTTCCAGAGAATTTTTTTTAGGAATAACATGTAGGCCAGCTTGATAGTAGTTTTTGAACATAATGCGTTCTATGAACTTAAATCGCAAAGTACGCCTGATAAAATGAAACTGTCCTTTGAATTCCTTGAAGTTTAATACACCTCCCAAAGGCGCAAACTCCCAATTTCCAAAATGGCCGGTAACGACTAAAACTCCTTTTTTCTGTGCAACAACAGCCAACATTTTTTCATGGCCAAGCACTTCAACCTGAGCTTGTAATTTTTTTTCACTCATGAATCGTAACTGCAGTGCTTCTTTTAAAGATTTTGCGAGATGTGAGTAATACGCTTTTGCCAAGCGTTTTTTTTGAGATTCATTTAATTGATCATTATAAACTTGGCTAATATTAGAAAAAATTAATCGACGCCTGTATGGCAAAAAACGATAAATAAAACGACCTGCCAGCGTAATTGGTAATGCTTCTATTTGCTGAGCTAAATTATTCACAAGCTTTGATCACCAAACATACATTCATACTGGCAAACCCTCTGTTGATCATCATGGCATAGGAATTAGATGTTATCTCTCTATGCTCACGACTTACCGATAAACCTTCACACGCTGGAGCAATTTGCTGAAAATTAGCGATCCCGGGAGCACATTTGGTTTCAAGGGCATAAGTAGTGAGCACCGCATCCAATACACCAGAGGCACACAAAGTATGCCCCATGGACCATTTAAAAGCAGTCGCAGGAATTTTTTCTTGTTTGAATACTGATTTGATAGCCTGGGCTTCACTATCATCTGATTTACTGTTTCCGTTCCCATGACTTACTATTATCCCTATTTCCTCAAAATTTATTCCTGATGTACTTAATGTTCTCTCCATCAATGCAGCCAAATGTTGCCCATCTGTTTCAATAGAAAATAATCCGGTTGCTTCAGTAGCGGATAAACCACCGACTATCTCGCCATAACAAGTCGCAGCCCTCGATTTGACGCTAGCTTCACTTTCCAATACAAGAGCAGCAGCACCTTCAGCAAGAATAGTACCGTCATGCTCTTTATCAAAAGGTTTTAAATGACGATTACTCACCACGCCCAATTTTTCATAATAAAATAAACCCTGAGGTTCTGTACCTATATCATAGGCAACAACAACGGCGCGTTCTGCCTGCCCACTACGTATGGCATGATACGCTTCTAAAATTGCTTGTGTACCGCCTACCGCATGATTCGTAACATTGTGATTTGGACCTTTAAAACCATAGGTAATGCCTGTATAGGCAAGCACATTATTAGGCAAAATCCTTAATAACCACATGGGATGCACTTCATCAAACAGCTGGTTTGCAAAGCTACGCATATCTCCATGGGTTTTCGCCAACAAAGGTATAAAGTCATATTGTTGAAAGTACTTATTCCCTGGAGAACCAACATAAATAGCTGTTTGTTCATTAAATAACTCAACATCGGCAAGACTATCTCTATAAGCAATCATTTGGCTATGCTCTACCGCTTGCACTGCAGCGTTAATTCCCATGATATCCTGACGGGAAATAACTTTTATTAATTTTCTATCAGGCAACATCCTGGAAGGTTGAAAATCCTTTATCTCTCCCCCCAATCGATGCGACCATTGAGATAATTCCCAAAAATTAATTTCAGCAATTCCAGATTGGCCTGAAATTATCGCATTCCAAGTTTCATCAGCAGTTCCACCAGAGGCAGTTAGAGCACTGCGACCAGTAATAAAAACTCTATTCGCCTGACTCATTTATTTTGCCTCCTCGAATTCTGGATGCTTAAATAATAAGCAGCTATTAGAACCTCCAAAACCAAATGAATTAGATAAGACTACCCCTAATGATTTTTCACGCGGACCATCAACAACATAATCCAAATCACACTCAGGATCAGGCGTTTTTAAATTCGCTGTTTTAGGGATTTGCGCCTGCTCTATGGATTTAACAGACAACACCGCCTCTAGTGCGCCAGCGGCTGCAATTAAATGCCCTGTTTGACTCTTGGTAGAGCTAACAGGCAAATGGGCGATCCTGTCACCAAAGACCACTTTGATTGCATTCGTTTCACTTAAATCATTCATTTTAGTTGATGTGCCGTGCGCATTAATATAATCGACATCTCGTGGCTGCACTCCAGCATCCTCCAACGCACGTTTAATCGCTTGAATAGCGCCATCACCATTGGGATGTGAATCAGTTATTCGGTAGGAACTCAAAGAATTTCCCTCTCCGGCCAATTCGGCATAGATTTTTGCCCCACGAGATTTTGCTTTATTCCATTCCTCAAGAATCAAAAAAGCAGCACCTTCACCCAAGACAAAACCATTGCGTGTCGCATCAAAAGGGCGACTTGCTGTTTGCGGAGTCTCATTATAAGTTGATAACGCACCCAAAAGACAAAAGCTCGATAAACCCAAAGGGTTAATCATGGAATCAAATCCACCTGCCAACATAAAATCTGCATCACCTCTACGAATCACCTGCATTGCCAATCCCAATGCTTGGCCTCCTGAAGCACAGGCGGTATGGACAGAAGAGGCATAACCTGTAATCCCATATTGTTGTATTAATAAGGAAAGTCCAGAGTTTGAAGTAGTTTTACCAAAATCAACCAAATTATAAAAATCTCTGCTATTGGATTGCAGCTTTCCCCAATCAATTTCACCGTTTGCTGCACAAGTTTGTTGAAAACGCATTAAGTATTCGAACTCGGCCGTCATCATTCCACTGCCAGTTACTATTCCCCATCTATCGGATGTCTGCCTGGTAGGAAATACAGAAGCATCTTCAAATGCTTGACGTGCAGCCTCCAAGGCAAAATGAGTAAAAGACATGATAAACCGAGTATGTTTTCCCGAAATAGGCGTATCAGGTGAGAAGTTTTTTACTTCAGCAGCAATAGAGGTAGGAAAAGCACTGGCATCAAACTGTTTGATACTATCTATGCCAGAATGCCCGGCAATCAAATTGTTCCAGGTGGTGGATACATCATTCCCCAGAGGTGAAACAACCCCTAGACCTGTAATAGCAACACGTCGTTTCATGACTTCATTTACCTTTTGGAATAAGCACTATGTCGACAACACAGACTCTCTTGCCATCAACCTCACACCTATATGACAGTATTAACTCATCATCCGTTTGTTCTTTTACTTTGACATGACAAACTACCACGTCTCCGGGATGAACAAATTCATTCATTTTAATTTTGCGTAATTCACTAATTTGATAGGGTCTATCATACTTTGCTCTAGCTATAAACTCTTTCGCCAAATTCAATTTACATTCGAGTAGTACCGTCATCGGTAGTACAGGCTTATTAGGAAAATGATCCGGGAAATAAGATGCTGAACGAGTTATCCTTTTTTCAGCCATCAAGCTTATGCCTGGTTCACAAGCTAGGATTCTGTCAAATTGCATGGAAGAATTAATAGCTCCACAATTAAAGCAGCTTTCTTCTTTTAAAACAGGTAAATTGATGTCCACAATGGAAGACCAATCACCTGGTCGATAAATTTCTGCAAATTGCTGTATAACAACCTCTGTGCTAATAAAATCAGTCATAGGCAACATGGGACCCAATGCGCCATCTATAGTAAAAATAATGTCATTACCTACTTTAGCAATACTATGGTATTGAACTGCTTTTTCATCCAGCGCATCAATATTTGATTCAAGTAGTATAGTTTCACCCACATAAGCAGGTCGATATAATCGAGCACTCGAAACTACTCCAGCAACTGGCCTTGAAGTAAATTGATTATGTTGCACCACATTCCATGCTGCTAATTGCCCCAATGTTTCACCAATCAAAGAAGGCATAAAACAATGCCTTCCCTGATCATCAATGGTTAAATAAGCATCATCCCCTGTAACATGCTTTATCCCCTTAATCCATTCTCCTGGGGATAATTGGACAATCCGGTCAACAAATAAGAACCTCATCAGGCTACAGTTTCCATTGCTTGCTGCTGGGCTATAGCTGAAACAACCAGCTTGCAAAAAGTTTCTACGGTAAACAACATAGGAATTTCGTTAACTTTCATGTTTTGTTTAAACCGATCTGCAGGGACTTCACTCAAATAACTCTTTAAAGCCTGCAATCCTGATGCTGTTAAAATACCACCTTTCTCAAACTCGTCTTCAGCCAAATCACCACGAGCATTTTTTTCCAACTGACCTCTGGGGATTTTAATCTTGAATTCTTTTTCCAATTGAAAAACCAAATCAAGAAAATCGATAGATTCGGCACCTAAATCCTCAATTAAACTACTGTTTAAAGAAATTTCTTCTTCATCAATTACTAATACATCAGCAATAATTTCCCTGACCTTAGGGTAAACTTCAGCTACATTCATATTTTATCCTCTGAACCAACAAAGCTCGCAAAGCTTGAAATTATATCATAAAAATTACTTTTATCATCTACTACCCAACCTGACTATACCCTGCATCAACATATAAAGTATGGGCATTAATCATGGCTGCTTCAGGCAAACAAAGCAAATAGATAGCATTAGCCACATCTTCTGGTGTTAAAGCTCTGTCAGCCAAAGCATGAGCCTGATATTCATCCAACAACTGTTCTCTGTTTGGAAAATGTTTTAAGGCATCCGTATCGACTACACCGGCAGAAACAGTATTTACTGTAATACCATGAGTGGCCAGTTCCAAACTAAGCGAACGAACCAAGGCCTCCAGAGCTGCCTTAGAAGCACCAATAAAAGCATAATTTGGAATTGCTCTTGATGCACCTAAACTGGATAACGCAATAACTCGACTATTTTTGGGCATTAAATCAAGACCTTCCGTAACCAGGTGATTCAAAGCCAGAGCATTCGTTTCCAAACACCAGCGCCAATGTTTAGTGGACATCTTCAAAGCAGGTTTTAATACTCCGCTCGCTGCATTGCTCACTAAAAAGTTTAAGTGCTTAAAGTGCTCTCTGAATTGAGAGAACATCTCTTTAACAGATTGATAATCTGCTACATTCGCTTGTAAGGCAATTGCTTTTCTACCCAGATCACTTATTTCATTAACCAGGTTTTGTGCCTCATCAGAACTATTATAATAGACAATAGCAATATCACAGCCAGCGTGCGCTAATTTTAATGCCGTCGCTTTTCCTATTCCCCGTGCCCCACCCGTTATCAATCCTACCTTTCCTGAAAAAACTAATGAACTCATACGATACCCTATAGTATAAAATCCCACCAAACTACCGTTAATCTGCTGTGCTGTCAATGGAAATATAAGGGGCCTTTCAATTGGAATTTCATAATTTATCTTGTTTCCAAAGCACTTAATTTGTACCATCTCCACACCGTATAATTTATACTTATAATGAATGAAGTATTCTTGGAACAAAACTGTTTTTCCTATAGCAGCAATATTCTCTTTTCGATTATTGGGATTGTTTTTACTTATCCCGGTATTCACTCTATATGCCAGTCACCTGAGAGGAGCTACTCCCACACTAATTGGCTTGGCTTTGGGTAGCTATGGATTGGCTCAAGGATTACTACAAATCCCTTTTGGCATGCTTTCAGACAAAATAGGCAGAAAACCTATGATTGCCATAGGTCTTTTGCTGTTCGCTGGTGGAAGTTTGTTGGGAGCAATAACCAATTCGATTGGCGGAATGATAGCTGCCAGAATACTGCAGGGTGCTGGTGCCATCGGTAGCGTGTTAATTGCTCTTCTTGCTGATTTAACGCTTGATGAACAACGCACAAAGGCAATGGCCGTAATAGGGATAACTATTGGAACATCATTTAGCCTCGCAATGATAATTAGTCCGGCTCTTACCCACTACTATGGATTATCAGGGGTATTCTATCTCACGGCAGTTTTAGCTGTTCTAGGGATTATGATACTTTATCTAATCATTCCTAACCCTTCAAAAGAGCAGTTTCATGCGGATAGTGAACCTAACTTATCTCTAATTAAACCTGTAGTGACAGATCAACATTTACAACGCCTCAATTTCGGTATTTTTTGTCAGCATTTTATTCTTACAGCAACTTTTTTCGCTATACCCATGCTTTTAAAATATCAAATTGAAAATGGACAATTGCACCAGCAATGGCACTTTTACTTGCCGCTCATGGTATTTTCATTTATTTTAATGATACCCTTTATCATTATTTCAGAGAGACAAAGACGTTTAAAGACAGTATTTGTTGTATCTGTACTGCTTACGACACTCACACAGGGTTTATTAGTACTGACATCAAAAAACTGGTATTCGCTATGTGTCCTAATGTTTTTGTATTTCATTTCTTTCAACGTTCTTGAAGCAACATTACCCTCGTTAGTATCAAAACAAGCAACCCCTGGTAGTAAAGGTACTGCCATGGGTATTTATTCAACGAGTCAATTTCTGGGAATTTTTTTTGGAGGCTCTTTAGCTGGTATTCTTTATCAATGGCATGATAACCAAGCTATTTTTTTACTTAACATGATCCTTGGCTTTCTATGGCTGATTGTTTCACTGAGCATGAAATCTAATGTTTACTTTTCTACCTTAATTTTGCCTTTTACTGCAAAAAACGAAGAATCAAAATTAGTAGTTGAACAGCTTTTAAAAGTACCGGGGATTAAGGAAGTTATTTGGTCCAAGGGTGAAAACACACTGTATGTTCGAGTGGATAATCAAGAATATTTCACCGGAAGCGCTGAAAAAATTCTTCATCATAAAATTAACCAATAGCCCATTCTCATTGAGCCGCTACGAAATAACTTCTAAATTATGTATAATGCCAAACTAACTTTCGCATACAGGAGATCATTTCGATGGCAAGAGGTATTAATAAAGTTATACTGGTAGGTAATGTAGGTTCTGATCCTGAGGTACGCTATTTACCCAACGGAAATGCTGTTACTACACTTTCAGTTGCTACCAGCGAAACATGGAAGGACAAAACAACTGGTGAAAAGCAGGATAGAACGGAATGGCATAGGGTCGTATGTTTTAATCGTCTGGGTGAAATAGCCGGTGAATATATTCGCAAAGGTTCCAAGCTCTATGTTGAAGGAAGCTTAAGAACAAGAAAATGGCAAGATCAGCAGGGCCAAGATAGATATACAACTGAAATCATTGCATCTGATATTCAAATGCTCGATAGCAAAGGAAATAGTGCCTCAAATTACGACGACATGCCTTCATTTCAGGGGACATCCTCTCCTCAACAAGCCCCAGCAAAAAATCACTCAGCATCCGCTGCATCTACCGCACAAGATGCTTTTGATGAATTAGATGATGACATACCTTTTTAAATGATTAAAATAAAAGCCCGCATTAATGCGGGCTCAACATATACAGTGTATATATAATCTATAATTTACTCTTCTGTATCATCACTAGCAACAGGTCTGTCCATTAATTCAACTATAGCCATAGGGGCGTTATCACCGTCCCTATACCCACATTTAATAATACGGATATACCCGCCAGGTCGCTTTGCAAAACGCGGACCTAAATCAGTAAATAATTTACCTACCGCTGATTTAGAGCGCAGTATGTTAAAAGCACGTCTACGTGATGCTACTGAATCAGATTTACTAACAGTAATCAAAGGTTCTATATATCGACGTAAATCCTTTGCCTTGGGCAAAGTTGTTCTAATCAACTCATGCTCAATCAAAGAACAACACATGTTAGAAAACATGGCCTTACGGTGGCTACTTGTACGGCTAAAACTACGGCCGGAATTACGGTGACGCATAACAAAGACTCCTAAATATTACTCGCCAAGGTTTGCTGGCGGCCAATTCTCAAGTTTCATACCCAGCGATAATGATCGAGATGCTAAAACATCTTTAATTTCAGTTAGTGATTTCTTACCAAGATTAGGTGTCTTTAATAATTCACTTTCTGTTCTTTGAACCAAATCGCCTATGTAATGAATATTTTCAGCTTTCAAACAATTAGCTGATCGAACAGTTAACTCCAAATCATCCACTGAACGTAATAAAACAGGATCAAAATCATTACGTTCCTTATTGTCAGCACGTGATTCTTCAAATTTCATATCAACAAAGGCATGAAGTTGTCTTTGTAGTATACTAGCAGATATTCTTATTGCTTCTTCAGCATCAATAGTACCGTTAGTTTCTAATTCAATTGTAAGTTTATCTAAATCAGTCCTGTTTTCAACCCGTGCACTGTCAACAAAATAAGCCACTTTCTTCACAGGAGAAAAACTGTTATCAATCTTTAATTTTCCAACAGTTTTTTTCTCAATTTCATCATCATGATAGCGAACAAAAGCATCGGTATTATGAAAACCAATTCCTCTTTCAACTTTTAGGGTCATATTCAATTTACCCTTTTCATTGAGATTGGCAATAACTAGTTCAGGATTAATAATTTCCTGACCATGAGTCAGCTGAATATCTCCAGCTGTAACTTGACATGGTCCCTCTTTATTTAGTGTAACCTGTGCCTCATTTCCCACAGTCAATTTGATAGCAACTGATTTTAGGTTAAGTAACAAATCAACTACATCTTCTTGAACCCCTTCAATAGTACTATATTCATGCAATACACCATCGATAGAAGCTTCAGTAATGGCACTACCAGGCATAGATGACAATAAGATTCTTCTCAAAGCATTGCCGAGGGTGTGACCAAAACCTCGCTCCAAAGGTTCTAAAACTATTCGAGCTTTATAGGGCGACTCGGCCTGTACCTTAAGAACCTTAGGCGTCAACATTTCATTGATTTCAGTATACATTCAGCTATCTCTCCGAGCTTACTTAGAGTAAAGTTCTACAACAAGGTTTACGTTGTAGTCTGAAGATAAGTCCATTAACGTTGGAGCTGTAGAAAATGTGCCTTTAAAAGAAGCAATATCTACAGTAATCCAATCACAGGGGGCTCTTTGTTCAGATAAAGCTAAAGCAGCTTGAATACGACCTTGGTTTTTAGCCTTTTGCCGAACTGATACAGTATCCCCAGGATTAACCAGAAAAGAAGGAACGTTAACTACTTTATCATTTACAAGAATTGCCTTGTGTGCAACAAGCTGTCTAGCTTCAGCACGCGTGCTGGCAAAACCCATACGATACACAACATTATCCAAACGTCTTTCCAAAAGAGCCATTAAATTTTCACCAGTTGAGCCCTTTTGTCTAGCCGCCTTTTTATAATAATTACTGAATTGCTTTTCAAGAATTCCATAAAGTCTTCTAATCTTCTGTTTCTCTCTAAGCTGAATTCCATAGCTATTTAAACGAGGTTTTTTATCACCATGCTGTCCAGGTAACTTTTCAGATTTACACTTGGATTTATGATCACGAACCCCACTTTTAAGTAATAAATCACAACCTTCACGACGTGATAATTTACATTTAGGACCAAGATATCTAGCCATTAATTACTCCTGAGTCTTACACACGACGTTTTTTAGGTGGCTTACAACCATTATGTGGTATGCCAGTAACATCGGTAATTTCAACAATTTTAAAATCCTGGGTTATTAATTCACGAATAGTAGATTCACGACCAGGACCAGGACCATGCACAAATACTGCAACAGATTTCATACCATATTCTTTAGCAACAGCAGCAGCTCGCTCAGTTGCAACTTGCGCAGCATAAGGAGTACTTTTTCTAGAACCTCTGAATCCAGAACCACCAGAAGTTGCCCAACATAATGCATTACCTTGTCTATCTGTAAAGGTAACTATAGTATTATTGAAAGATGCATGTATGTGTACTATGCCATCAGACACTACACGTTTTACCTTTTTTCGTGTTTTTTGCTGCTTTGACTTTGTTATTGCCATCTTTTATTTTCCTACATGAAAAATCAACTACTAGTGCCTTTTCTACGGCCTTTTCTGGTACGAGCATTTGTCTTCGTACGCTGTCCGCGCAACGGCAATCCTCTTCTGTGCCTTAATCCTCTATAACAACCAAGGTCCATTAACCTTTTTATGTTCATTGTTACAACACGTCGAAGATCACCCTCTACAGTAATTTTTGCAATTTCAGTTCTCAATGCTTCCAGCTGAGCGTCTGACAATTGAGAAACTTTAACTGAAGGATCTATATCAACTGTTTTACATAACTTTAATGATGTTGTTTTACCAATACCATAAATTGCTGTTAAAGCGATTACCACATGTTTATGATCAGGTATATTAACTCCTGCAATACGAGCCATTAGTTTCTCCGAACGTTATTTGTTCTGTCGAAAGGGACAGAAGGATACTATTTTAATAAAATAAAATCAAGCAGATATTAACCTTGCTTTTGTTTATGACGGGCATCCTTACAAATTACTCGTATAGTGCCACTTCTTTTTATTATTTTACAATTGCGACAAATTCGCTTTACTGATGCTCTTACTTTCATTCCTAACTCCGATAAATCATAGCAGACCAGGTAACTTAGTACCTCTAAAATTCGCCTTTTTTAATAAAGAATCATATTGCTGGGTCATTAAATGAGCTTGTACCTGCGCTACAAAATCCATAATAACAACAACTATAATCAGCAACGAAGTACCACCAAAATAAAATGGAACATGCCATGTATACATTAGAATTTGTGGTAACAAACATACCAATACTAAGTAAATAGCTCCAACCAAAGTTAAACGAGTCATAACTGAATCTATATACTTAGTTGTTTGTTCTCCTGGCCGAATTCCAGGAATATATGCACCTGATTTTTTCAAATTATCTGCTGTATCCTTAGGATTAAATACTAAGGCAGCATAAAAGAATGCAAAGAACAAAATAGCTGCAGCATACACTATCAAATACAAGGGTTGACCTGGTGATAGTGCCATTCCCACATCAGATAACCATCCCAGCCCTTTAGTTTGCGAAAAAAATTGCGCTAAGGTTGCTGGTAATAAAATAATACTCGATGCAAATATTGGTGGTATTACACCTGACATATTTATTTTTAATGGTAAATGACTTGTTTGTGCTGCATATACCTTCCTGCCTTGCGTTCTCTGTGCATAATTAACACGTATTCGCCGTTGAGCACGCTCCATAAATACAACAAAACCAGTAACTACAACAACTACTACTGCAATTACAACCAAAGTGAGGGCTTGCATCTGGCCTTCTTTAACTTGTTGAAGTACAGAGCCTATAGCATTTGGCATACTAGAAACAATTCCAGAAAAAATGATTAATGAAATTCCATTACCAACACCTTTTTCTGTAATTTGCTCACCCAACCACATTAAAAACATTGTACCTGTAACCAAAGTTACAACAGCAGTAAAGTAGAATGAGAAATCCGGCTGCATCGCAATTTGCTGACTGGCCAACCATCTCGCCATTCCCATAGACTGGAATATGGACAATAGCAATGTTAAATACCTGGTATATTGATTTATTTTCCTGCGACCAGATTCACCCTCTTTCTTTAGCTGCTCCAATTTAGGAGAAACTACAGAAAATAGTTGGATAATAATTGACGCTGAAATATAAGGCATAATACCAATAGCAAACACTGTCACTCGAGACAAAGCTCCACCAGAAAACATATTAAACAAGCCAAATATGGTATTTTGTTGCTCGCTAAAAAAATTAGCTAATTTAGCAGGATCTAATCCTGGAACAGGTATATGTGCACCTAACCTATACACTAATATGCCTAGAACAACAAACATCAATCTTGACTTTAGTTCGGCTAATCCACCACGAGGCTTACTACCGTTATGCTTTTGGTTTTTCATAGTCACTCTTCTATACTACCGCCTAAACTCTCAATAGCAGAACGAGCTCCCTTTGTGACTCTTAAACCCTTAAGCTTAATAGCTGCTGTCAGCTCGCCAGATAAAATTACTTTTACATCTTTGATTGAGTTATTAATTAAACCTGCTTTGCGTAAAGCGAGTAAATCAATTACTTCGTCATTCAATTTTGCAAGTTCACCCAAACTCACTTCATCTATGGTTCGACCTACTCTAGACTTAAACCCCATCTTGGGTAATCGTCTTTGGATAGGCATTTGACCACCTTCGAAATTAATTTTGTGGTAACCGCCTGCTCTCGATTTTTGACCTTTATGTCCTTTCCCACATGTCTTGCCCAATCCAGAACCAATGCCTCTCCCCACACGTCTTCTTGTAGGTCTAGAGCCTGGATCTGGCGATAGTGTATTTAAATTCATTATGCACTCTCCTCAACCAACAACAGGTAATTAATTTCGCTTACAAGTCCACGAATTGCAGGAGTGTCACTATGCACCACACTAGAATTTGTTTTACCTAAACCCAGCTGTTTGGCTATAGCAACATGCTTTGGTTTTCTACCTATTGTGCTTTTAACCAAGGTTATTTTAATTTTTTTTCCCATAATTAGCCTGCCATCACTTCTTCAACTGTTTTTCCACGTTTGGCTGCTACATAGTCCGGCGTACCAATATGTGTCAATGCACCAATAGTGGCACGGACAATGTTACTTGGATTGGTAGAACCAATGCTTTTTGCAAGAATATTTTGCACACCCAGCACTTCCAACACGGCACGCATAGCACCACCAGCAATAATTCCAGTACCTTCGCTTGCTGGCTTCATAAATATCTTGGAAGCACCATAGTTCCATGTAATTTCGTGGAATATTGTAGTGCCTGAAAGTGGAATATAGACCATATTCTTTTTGGCTTGATCCATAGCTTTTTGAATTGCTATTGGAACTTCTCTCGCCTTTCCACGTCCAAACCCAACTTTACCCTTTCCGTCACCTACAACTACTAAAACAGCAAAACCAAAAACTCGCCCACCTTTTACAACTTTAGCCGTACGAGTTACCGATACCAATTTCTCTTGGTATCCATCTGACTTGGGTAATTCATCGAATGACATAATCGTTCCTTAAAAATCTAATCCGGCTTCGCGCGCACTCTCAGCAAGTGCTTTAACTCGGCCATGATATTTATAACCTGCTCGGTCAAATGCAACCTGAGTAATACCTGCTGCCTTAGCACGTTTACCCAATAGTTGACCAACTAAACTGGCTTGTTCAACTTTATTTTTTCCAGTCAAACTGGATCTTAATTCTTTATCAACAGAGGAGGATGCCACCAATACCTTATCGCCAAGTTGATCTGACTTAACAATCTGAGAATAAATATGCACACCACTTCGATACACAACTAATCTTGAGCGGCCTGATTTACGTATTAAGGCTTTGGCTTTTAATCCACGTCTATGTCGTGCGTTTTGCTTATTCATAGTTAACACCTTATTTCTTCTTAGCTTCTTTTCGAGCAATTTGCTCTCCAGCATATTTAACACCCTTTCCTTTATAGGGCTCTGGTGGTCTAAAAGCTCTAATTTCAGAAGCTATTTGTCCAAGAACTTGCTTATCAACGCCCTTTAGTAGAATTGTTGTATTATTAGGAGTTTCTACTGTTACACCCTTTGGTAACTCATATTCTATAGAGTGTGAATATCCTAATGATAAACTAATTGATTTATCCTTAGACTGAGCTCTATATCCTACACCAACTAACTCTAGCGTGACCGTATATCCCTCTGTAACTCCATGAACCATGTTTCTCACTAAGGCTCTAGCTGTACCAGCTTGTGCCCATCCCATTGGATCATTAGAAGCAGGTGAAAACTCTATTTTATTAGATTCCTTACTATGTTGAATATTAACCAATTTATTAATTTTCTGAGTTAATATTCCTTTTGGGCCTTTTACAGTGATTACTCCATCAACAAATGTTACCTCAACATTTGGTGAATGAACTACTGGGGCCTTTGCTACTCTAGACATATCATTCCTCGCAAGTATTAAGCCACTTCACAAATGACTTCGCCACCAACACCTTTTACTTTTGCTGATACATGGGTCATTATACCTTTAGACGTAGAAAGAATAGCTACACCAAATCCAGGTATTGAATGCAAATCCTTGTATGACTTATATACCCTTAAACCTGGACGACTAATGCGCTTAATAAATTCAATTACTGGTCTTCCATGATAGTACTTTAATTTTAAAGTAATGGATTTTAGACCATTTGGTAGTGTTTCTATAAAAAAATCTTGTATATATCCTTCTTCTTTTAAAACTCGAGCTATTTCTTCCTTTAACTTAGAAGAAACCAATGTTACTTGCTGATGTTTTGCTTGTTGACCATTTCTAATTCTAGTCAGCATATCAGCAATTGGATCATGCATACTCACAATTATTCTCCAATAAAATAGTTTACCAGCTTGATTTTCTACCGCCAGGGACATTGCCCACCATAAGCTGTTGTCTTAAACAAATTCTGCAAAGATTAAACTTGCGATAAACTGCGTGTGGTCTTCCACATTGCTTGCATCGAGTAACATAGCGAACAGGATTTGAATTAACTGGTAATTTTGCTAGTTTTGCCTGACTTTCCATTATTACCTGGAAATCATCAGATGATTTAATCAATTGTTTTAACTCGTTTCTGCGCTGTCTGTACTTTTCTACCAGCTTCGCACGCTTTGACTCTCGCATCAGCATTGATTTTTTAGCCACAATTTCACCCTTTTATTTTCTATCTTTGTCTTTCAATGGAAGATTAAACGCTTCTAATAAAGCCTTAGCTTCTTCATTTGTTTTAGCACTTGTTGTAATACAAATATCTAATCCTCGTATTCCATCAGTTTTATCATAATCAATCTCTGGAAACACGATTTGTTCATGTATTCCCATGCTGTAGTTTCCTGTTCCATCGAAAGATTTTGGATTTAAACCACGAAAATCTCTTACACGAGGTAAAGTAATAGATATTAATCTATCTAGAAACTCATACATACGCTCGCGTCTGAGAGTCACTTTACAACCAATTGGCCATCCTTCTCTTATTTTAAAACCGGCTATTGATTTCCTTGCTTTTGTAATAACAGGCTTCTGACCAGAAATCAGCGTCATGTCTTCAACAGCATGATTCATAACTTTTTTGTCACCGACTGCTTCTCCAACTCCCATATTCAGAGTTATTTTGAGAATCTTAGGCACTTCCATCACACTCGAATAGTTGAACCGTTTCATCATCATAGTGACGACGTCTTTCTTATAAAATTCTTTAAGTCTCGCCATTTCAATCACCTAACTCTATATACGGTCAATTATTTCATTGTTAGATTTATAATATCTAACCTTTTTACTAACACCATTATTGTCTAGATATTTAAAGCCAACCTTATCAGCTTTTTTTGTAACAGGATTGTAGTGAGCAACATTTGAAACGTGTAATGGAGCTTCACGTGCAATGATTCCACCCTTATTTTCAGGCTTTTGTGGATTAGGCTTAATATGTTTTTTAATTAGATTTCCACCTTCCACTACTACGGCATCATCAATTACTCTTAGAACCTTACCTATATGACCTTTACTTTTACCGGCAATAATAATTACTTCATCGCCTGATTTAATACGCTTCATATCTAATCCTTCTCACAAAACCTCTGCGGCAAGAGAAATTATCTTCATAAATCTTTCTCTTAACTCACGTGTAACCGGGCCAAATATACGTGTACCTATCGGCTCGTTTTGGTTGTTTAAAAGAACTGCTGCATTATCATCAAATCGAATCAATGAACCATCATCTCTTCGGACACCTTGAGCAGTTCTAACAACTACCGCTCTCATTACAGCCCCTTTTTTTACCTTACTTCTTGGTATAGCATCTTTCACGCTTACTTTAATTACATCACCTACACGGGCATACCGTCTGTGTGATCCACCAAGTACTTTAATACACATTACTTTACGTGCTCCGCTATTATCAGCTACTTCAAGCACTGTCTGCATTTGGATCATTTTTCTCTCCAGATCTAATTTCGACCAGAAAAAGGCTGCTGATTATATCAGGCCTTTTAGGGTTTTAAAAGTAAAACAATTAAGTTACTTATGAAATTACTTCGACTAATACCCAGCTTTTCGTTTTAGAGAGTGGTCGTGACTCACGGATTTTTACGGTATTACCAACTCGGCAAACTTGATTTTCATCATGTGCATGTAGTTTAGTTCTTCGCTTCATGATTTTCCCGTACTTTGGATGTTTCACAGTACGTTCAATCATAACTACAATAGTTTTATCCATTTTGTCGCTAACTACTTTTCCAATCATTGTTCTGGCATTTGATTCACTATTAGTAGACATTTCACTTACCTGCCTTTTCAGTCAAGATTGTTTTAACTTTTGCCACTGACTTACGCACCATAGTGATCAGATGTGTTTTATCTAGTGAGCCGCTTGCTTTCTTCATTCGTAAATTAAACTGATCTTTACGTAATGAAAGCAATTCATTTTGCAATTCTTCAACTGACATATTGCGCAATTCATCTATTTTTTTCATTACATTACCGTCCGCTCTTCAAACATCACTTTGAAAGGAAGTTTTGCTTTTGCAAGGTCAAATGCTTCCATTGCAAGTTCTTTACTAACACCTTCCATTTCAAATAAAACCTTACCTGGTTGTATTTGGGCTACCCAATACTCTACACTTCCCTTACCTTTACCTTGTCTTACCTCAAGTGGTTTTTGTGTGATTGGTTTGTCTGGAAATACTCTAATCCAAATTTTACCACCACGCTTTATATGTCTTGTCATAGCTCTTCGCGCTGCTTCTATTTGTCTAGCAGTTAAACGTCCACGCTCTATAGCTTTCAGACCAAACTCACCGAAACTAATTTTGCTACCACGAAGAGCCAAACCTTTATTACGACCCTTCATCTGTTTTCGGTACTTAGTACGCTTTGGTTGTAACATAATTTCAAATCCTCACTCACTGGGCGCTTTCTGTTGATCTTTTCTTTTGTGGGAGAATTTCACCCTTAAAGATCCAGACTTTTACACCAATAATTCCGTAGGTAGTCTTAGATTCAGCAGTACCATAATCAATATCAGCTCTAAAAGTATGTAAAGGTACCCTTCCTTCTCTGTACCATTCACTTCTTGCAATTTCAGCACCACCCAATCTACCACTTACACAAATTTTAATACCCTTTGCCCCAGCTTTCAGAGCAGAGGTAACAGCACGTTTCATAGCTCGTCTGAACATAACTCGTTGCTCTAACTGCTGAGCAATACCTTCAGCCACCAAAGTAGCATCCAATTCAGGCTTTTTCACTTCTTCGATATTCAAATGAACTGGCACACCAAGGTTATCTGAAATTTCCTTACGAAGTGTTTCAATTCCACCGCCCTTTTTGCCAATAATAACTCCTGGTCTTGCTGTTAAGATAGTCACAACAGCATTATTAGCTGGTCGTTCTATAAGAATTTTGCTAACAGCAGCAGCCATTAATTTCTTTTTTAGATCGTTTCGAAGTTTTATATCCTGAATTAAAAATTCAGCATATCGCTTTCCTGCAAACCATTTAGAGTTCCAATCTTTAATTATTCCAAGGCGTATACCTATTGGGTTTACTTTTTGTCCCATTGCTATTCCTCGTCAGACACTTTAATAGTTATATGGCAGGTACGTTTGCAAATTCTATTTGCTCTACCCTTAGCTCTGGGACTAATACGTTTTAAAGTTGTTGCTTCATCAACGCATACCATGCCTACTTTTAGATCATCAATATCAGCACCATTATTATTTTCAGCATTGGCGATAGCTGACTCTAATAATTTAAGCATTAATTTAGCACCCTTTTTTGGTGTAAACTTGAGGACATCAAGCGCACCAGATACATTCATATTACGTATCATATCGGCTACTAATCTACCCTTTTGTGCGGATAAAGGAGCACCTTTTAATTTAGCTGTTACTTCCATCATATCCTCTTACTTACCTTTAGCCTTTCTGTCCCCAGAGTGGCCCTTGAATGTACGAGTCATGGCAAACTCACCTAATTTATGACCAACCATATTATCTGTAATAAACACAGGAACGTGGTCTTTGCCGTTATGTACAGCAATCGTTAAATCAATCATTTCAGGAACGATTGTTGAACGTCTAGACCAGGTTTTAATTGGCTTTTTTGATTTTGATTCGATTGCAGCTTCTACCTTGCTGATCAAATGATGGTCAATGAATGGACCTTTTCTAATTGAACGAGCCACTTGATATCCTCTTATTAATTATTTCTTCTTACGCCCTCTGACAATAAAAGTGTCAGTACGCTTGTTACTTCTAGTTTTATAGCCTTTTGTAGGTAATCCCCATGGAGATACAGGATGACGTCCGCCTGATGTCCGCCCTTCACCACCACCATGTGGATGATCAACAGGGTTCATAGCAACACCTCGAACAGTGGGTCGTATTCCTCTCCATCGCTTAGCACCAGCTTTACCTAATGCTCTTAAGTTATGCTCACTATTACTTACTTCTCCAATTACAGCTCGGCATAAAACATGAATCTTCCGCATCTCACCTGAGCGTAATCGTAAAGTTGCATAAACACCTTCTTTAGCAACAAGTTGTCCACTACAACCAGCACTTCTAAGCATTTGTGCACCCTTACCAGGCTTCATTTCAACACAATGAATTGTTGTACCTACAGGTATATTTTTCAGTGGCAGACAGTTGCCAACACTAATGGGTGAATCAGCACCACTTAGAATTGTAGCTCCCACTTCTAAATTTGAAGGAGCTATGATGTAGCGCTTTTCACCATCCTTGTAGGATATCAGCGCAATTAGGGCAGTTCTGTTTGGATCATATTCCAATCTCTCAACACGACCTAATATACCATCCTTGTTCCGTTTAAAGTCTATGACTCGATACTTTTGACGCTGTCCACCACCAATATGTCGAACAGTTATTCGACCTTGATTATTTCTTCCACCTGTCTTTTTTAGTTTTTCAACTAATGCGGCATGTGGCTTTCCTTTATAGATATTGTGATGTACAACACGTATTTCACCTCGCTTTCCGGGTGAAGTCGGTTTAGATTTTAATAATGCCATCTTTATCTGCCTTATTCGGTAACTGTAAAGTCAATATCTTGGTCTGCATGAAGAGAGACAAATGCCTTCTTCCAGTCACTTCGCTTTCCACTAGTTTGTTTAAAGCGTTTCGATTTACCCTTCACATTGACAACAGATACACTCTTAACTTTTACATTAAATATATGTTCAACTGCTATTTTAATTTCAGACTTAGTCGCATTTTTCAGTACTTTGAAAGTGAACTGTTTAAACTTATCCGCCATGACAGTTGCTTTTTCAGAAGTATGTGGTTCTCTAAGAACCATCATCAATCTCTCAGCGTTCATTGTAACTGTTCCTCAATTTTTTTAATTGCAGCTTCTGTAACAACAACCTTTTCAAATCGTAGTAGGGAAACAGGATCTATAGTTGTAACATCACAGATATCATAATCAATTAGGTTTCTTGAACCAAGGTATTCATTTTCACCAACTTCACTCATTATAATCAGAGCATTATTTATATCCATCTGATTCATTTTTTTGAGAAAATCCTTGGTTTTGTGATTATCGCATTGGAAATCACTAACAACTACCAAATTACCAGTACGGCAAAGTTCGGAGATTATACTACGTAATGCGCGTTTGTACATTTTTTTATTAAGCTTTTGCGAATAATCTCTTTTTTTAGAAGCAAAAGTTACTCCACCACTTCGCCATAAGGGGCTGCGAATAGTTCCTGCTCGAGCTCGACCTGTTCCCTTTTGGTTCCAGGGCTTTTTACCACCACCACTAACCTCAGAACGAGTTTTCTGCGCACTATTACCACTTCGTGCATTGTTCATGAAAGTAACTACTGCTTGATGAACTAAGCCTTCGTTGTAAGTATAAGCAAATACTTCTTTATTGAGCTTTAATTTTGACTTTGTATCTATTGTAGTAATTTCCATCACTCACCTCGTGCTTGCTTTTTGACTGCAGGCTTAATTTCTACTCTAGAACCTGGAGCACCAGGAATTGCACCTTTAATGAGCAGTAAATTTCTCTCAGAGTCTACTTTTACCAATTCCAGACTTTGAACTGTGCATCGTGCATTACCCATGTGACCGGCCATCTTTTTCCCTTTAAAAACACGACCTGGAGTTTGGTTTTGTCCTATAGAACCAGGCACTCGATGTGATCTTGAGTTACCATGCGATGCGTCTTGAGTTCTGAAATTATACCGTTTTACAGTTCCTGCAAAACCCTTACCTTTAGTCAAACCTGACACATCTACATATTGCCCAGCAGTGAAGACATCAGCAACAGATATGACTTGACCTGGTGTAAATGCATCCTCTGAATCCACATGAAATTCAACTTGCATATCACCAGCATCGATTTGTGCTTTAGCAAAATGACCAGCCATTGGCTTACTCACTTTACTGGATTTTTTTGTTCCACCAGTTAATTGTACAGCTGAATAACCATCATTCGCTGCTGTTTTTACTTGAGAAACGCGATTCGGCTGAACCTCAACAACAGAAACAGGAACAGAAACTCCTTCTGGTGTGAAGACACGCGTCATACCGATCTTACGGCCTAATAAACCGATCATCATTGTAACACCTCTTTAATATCCTTTGCCTCAATAATTAGTCATCAAGGCTTATCTGAACATCAACCCCGGCAGCCAAATCCAATTTCATTAAAGCATCTACAGTTTTTTCAGTTGGATGAACAATAACGACCAGGCGTTTATGAGTACGTAATTCATATTGATCTCTAGCATCTTTGTTGACATGCGGCGAAGTCAATACAGTAAATTTTTCTTTTCTGATTGGCAATGGAATTGGCCCACGTATTTGTGCGCCAGTTCTTTTTGCAGTATCAACGATTTCTCGAGTTGATAGATCAATCAACCGATGATCAAAGGATTTTAATCTTATTTTAATATTTTGATTGCTACTCATTTTTTTTACTCGATTATTTTAGCGACTACACCGGCGCCAACTGTTCGGCCACCCTCTCTAATTGCGAATCTTAAGCCTTCATCCATCGCAATTGGAGCATGCAAGCTAACCACTAATTGCACATTATCTCCAGGCATTACCATTTCAACTCCAGATGGCAAGTCACAAGTACCTGTCACATCGGTGGTTCTGAAATAGAATTGTGGACGGTAACCATTAAAGAATGGAGTATGTCGTCCGCCTTCTTCCTTGGATAACACATACACTTCTGCTTCAAACTTGGTGTGTGGCTTGATGGTACCTGGCTTAGCCAATACCTGTCCACGCTCCACTTCATCTCGCTTCGTGCCACGTAACAACACACCAACATTATCACCAGCTCGACCTTCATCAAGTAATTTACGGAACATCTCAACACCCGTACAAGTCGTCTTTTGGGTGTCTCTTATTCCAACAATTTCAACTTCCTCACCAACTTTAACAATTCCGCTCTCAACACGTCCAGTGACCACTGTTCCGCGTCCAGAAATTGAAAATACGTCTTCAATCGGTAACAAAAATGGCTTGTCTATGTTTCTGACTGGCTCAGGAATATAAGAATCCATTGTCTCAACCAGTTTCTCAATAGCCTTAACACCTATGTCACTGTCTTCACCTTCCAATGCTTTTAACGCCGAACCAACAACAATAGGTATATCATCTCCAGGAAAATCGTAACTGCTTAGCAAATCACGCACTTCCATTTCAACCAATTCTAATAATTCAGGATCATCAACCATATCCGCTTTGTTCATGAACACAACAATATATGGAACACCTACCTGGCGAGACAATAGAATGTGTTCCCTCGTTTGCGGCATAGGACCATCAGCTGCTGATACAACCAGTATCGCTCCGTCCATTTGCGCAGCACCAGTAATCATGTTCTTAACATAGTCAGCATGCCCTGGGCAGTCTACGTGCGCATAATGTCTATTCGCTGATTCATATTCAACGTGCGCTGTAGAAATAGTAATTCCACGCTCTCTTTCTTCTGGCGCAGCATCAATTTGATCGTACGCCTTCGCTGTACCACCATACTTCTTCGCCATAATCGTTGTAATAGCTGCTGTCAATGTCGTCTTACCATGGTCTACGTGACCAATCGTACCCACGTTTACGTGCGGCTTCTTACGTTCAAATTTTTCCTTCGCCATTTCAATAACCTCATTAACTTTTATTGTTTCTTGATAATTGCTTCAGCAATATTTGTTGGTGCTTCTGCGTACTTACAAAACTCCATAGTATAGGTTGCTCTTCCTTGCGTAGCAGAACGTAAGTCAGTTGAATAACCAAACATCTCTGCAAGAGGTACTTCTGCTCTAACTATTTTACCTGCAGGGGAATCTTCCATACCTTGAACCAAGCCACGGCGCCTGTTCAGGTCACCCATAACATCACCCATGTAATCTTCAGGCGTAACAACCTCAACACTCATGATTGGCTCAAGGAGTACGGGCTTCGCTTTTAATGCACCTTGCTTGAAGCATTGAGACCCAGCAATCTTAAATGCCATCTCGCTTGAATCCACTTCGTGGAATGAACCATCAAACAGTGTAACTTTAACATCCACTACTGGATATCCAGCAATTACACCATTTTGCATTTGTTCTTGTACCCCCTTATCTACTGCGGGGATATATTCCTTGGGTATGACACCACCAACGATAGCATTAATAAATTCATAACCTTTTCCTGGCTCTTGTGGTTCAATCTTTAACCACACGTGACCGTATTGACCACGACCACCTGATTGTCTTACGAATTTACCTTCTTGTTCAACAGCTTGTTTTAATGTCTCACGATATGCAACCTGAGGCTTACCAACATTAGCTTCTACATTGAACTCTCTCTTCATTCGGTCAACAATGATTTCAAGATGTAACTCACCCATACCTTGAATAATTGTCTGACCTGATTCTTCGTCAGTATGAACTCTAAAAGAAGGGTCCTCTTGGGCTAACTTGCCTAATGCAATTCCCATTTTTTCCTGATCTGCTTTAGTTTTTGGTTCAACTGCAACTGCAATAACCGGATCAGGAAAATCCATTCTCTCTAAAATCACAACCTTATCTTGATCACACAGGGTATCACCAGTAGTTACTGTTTTAAGACCAACAGCAGCTGCTATATCTCCTGCTCTCACTTCTTTAATTTCTTCACGTGAGTTAGCGTGCATCTGTAATAAACGGCCTATACGTTCCCTTTTGCCCTTAACTGAGTTATATACTGTATCTCCACTCTTAAGAACACCAGAATAAGCTCTAAAATAAGTTAGTGTACCTACAAATGGATCAGTTGCAATTTTAAACGCCAACGCTGAGAACGGCTCATCATAACTGGTTTTTCTATGTATTACATCACCATGCTCATCAACCCCCTGTATATCAGGAATATCGGTGGGTGATGGCAAATATTCAATTACTCCGTCGAGTACTGCTTGAACACCCTTATTCTTAAAGGCTGACCCACAGAATACAGGAACAACTTTATTTGTAATTGTCAGATGACGAAGAGCCTTTTTAATTTCAGCCTCGGTGAACTCTTCACCTTCCAAATATTTTTCCATTAATTCTTCAGAATATTCTGCTGCTGCTTCAATAATGTGAGCACGATACTCTTCACAGGTTGTTTTTAAATCAGCAGGGATATCAAGATATTTAAATGTCATACCTTTATTTTCTTCATCCCAATGAATTGCCTTCATTTTGATGAGATCAATCACACCTTTGAATTCTTCTTCTGCACCAATCGGCAGTTGTAACACGACAGGAGTAGAGCCTAATCGTTGTTTAATCTGATTAACAACTCTTAGGAAATTGGCACCCATCCTATCCATTTTATTTACAAAAACGATACGGGGAACACCATACTTATTTGCTTGTCGCCATACTGTTTCAGATTGAGGTTCAACGCCGGCAACTGAATCAAATACAACAACTGCTCCATCTAGTACCCGCAGAGAGCGTTCAACTTCAATCATAAAGTCTACGTGTCCGGGGGTATCAATAATATTGATTCGATGGGGCTCAAATTGCTTGTCCATACCAGGCCAATAACAAGTTGTTGCAGCAGAAGTAATGGTAATGCCACGCTCCTGTTCTTGGACCATCCAGTCCATAGTTGCAGCGCCATCATGTACTTCACCAATCTTATGAGACATACCTGTATAATACAGGACTCGCTCTGTGGTTGTTGTTTTTCCAGCATCAACGTGGGCTGCTATGCCTATGTTTCTATATAGTTTTAATGGAGTTGCCACGGCTTATCTCTCTCTTAATTCCATCTAAAATGAGCAAATGCTTGGTTAGCTTTTGCCATTTTATGTGTATCTTCACGTTTTTTTACTGCAGACCCTTTATTTTCATAAGCGTCCATCAGTTCCCCTGCCAAACGCAGCATCATACCTTTTTCACCACGTGTGCGTGCAGCTTGAACTATCCAACGCATTCCAAGCGCTATGCTTCTATCATGTCGAACTTCTACTGGAACCTGGTATGTTGCACCGCCAACTCGTCGTGAACGAACTTCCACACTTGGACGAACGTTATCCAATGCCTCTTCAAAATAACGAAGCACTGCCCCAGCGCTTCCACTGCTACCAGTTTCACTGCCATCTTCTTCACTTTTTTTAATTTTTTTAACACGCTCTTCCATAACAGACAGCGCACCATAAGTGATTTTTTCAGCAATTGACTTTTTACCACTAACCATTAAAACATTAATGAACTTAGCTAGTAGTTCACTATGGTGCTTTGGATCAGGTAAAATTTCTCGTTTGGGTACTTCTCGTCTTCTTGGCATCTCAATTTTCCTACAATCGGTTATTTTTTATCTTTTGGCTTTTTTGTACCGTACTTAGAACGGCCTTGTTTTCGGTCGTTCACTCCTGAGGTATCTAAACTACCTCGAATTGTATGGTAGCGCACACCAGGTAAATCCTTAACACGACCACCTCTAATTAAAACAACAGAGTGCTCTTGTAAATTATGACCCTCGCCACCAATATAGGATGTTACTTCAAATCCATTGGTCAAACGCACACGTGCAACCTTACGCATAGCTGAGTTAGGTTTTTTTGGTGTAGTAGTGTATACACGAGTACATACACCGCGTCTTTGTGGACATGACTCAAGTGCTGGTACGTTACTTTTCTTCTTTACGTCCACACGAGGCTTTCTTACTAACTGATTAATAGTAGCCATTTGTACTTAACTCCGATCTGTCACTTGTGAATATTTTGAATGCATAAGGAGGCCGGATTCTATATAGGTACGGCAGATTTGTCAAGCTTAAATCTGCCATTTTTGAATCCTGATTAATGTTCATGATTATCCGCGTTTAATGCTTCACTTAACGCGTGTTCAACATCACTTGCAGTAACTGTATGTGTTGCTGAAGTGTCTCCACCTGCTGCAGCCCTTGCTCTTTTAGCCTTTCGGCTTTGATGATAAGTATAACCAGTTCCTGCTGGAATCAGTCGACCCACCATCACATTTTCTTTTAAACCACGCAATTCATCAACTTTTCCGCTTACTGCTGCTTCTGTCAAGACTCTTGTTGTCTCTTGGAATGAAGCGGCTGATATAAACGATTCTGTCGCCAGTGAGGCCTTAGTGATTCCTAGTAAAATAGGAGTGCCTCGAGCAATTTGCTTTCCTTCAGCTAGAAGCTTGTCATTTTCCTGAAGCATAGCACTTTCTTCCACTTGCTCCCCTACGAGGAATTTAGAATCACCGGCAAAGGTAATAACTCGCTTACGTAGCATTTGTCTAACAATTACTTCAATGTGTTTATCATTAATTTTCACACCTTGTAAACGATATACGTCTTGCACCTCATTTACAATGTAATTAGCCAGCGCACCGACGCCTAATAATCGTAGTATATCATGAGGATTAAGTGCACCCTCTGCAATGATTTCTCCACGCTCTACGTGTTCACCTTCAAACACTGAAATATGACGCCATTTAGGAATTAGCTCTTCATGGCATTGATCTTCCGATACATTGATAATCAAGCGTCGCTTACCTTTTGTTTCTTTACCAAAATTAACCAAGCCTGATACTTCAGCCATTACTGCAGAATCTTTTGGTTTTCTTGCTTCAAAAAGGTCCGCTACTCTTGGCAATCCCCCGGTAATATCCCGGGTTTTAGAACGTTCCTGTGGTATACGGGCAATAACATCTCCTATTCCTACCAGACTACCATCTTCAAAATTTACAATGGCATCGACAGGTAAATAATATTGTGCCGGTACATTGGTTCCAGCCAGATAGATGTCATCTCCTTCATCGGTAACTAATTTAACCATAGGACGTAGATCTCGACCTGCTGCGCTCCTTTGTTTAGCATCTATTATTACAATATTGCTTAACCCAGTTAACTCATCAGTTTGTCTATTCATTGTAATGCCATCAATTAAATCAACAAACTTCAGATTCCCTGACACTTCAGATATAACAGGATGCGTATGAGGGTCCCACGTTGCAATAACCTGTCCTGCGTCAACAGGGGAATTATCCTGCGCAGAAATTACTGCACCATAAGGAACTTTATATCGCTCTCTTTCTCGTCCAAACTCATCGACAATAGTTACCTCACCTGAGCGAGAAACTGCCACCAGGTTTTTATTCTCATGAGTTACGGTCTTTATATTATGTAAGCGAATAACCCCTTTCGTTTTAATTTGAATATTATTCGCAGCTGTTGCCCTTGATGCAGCACCTCCAATGTGGAAAGTACGCATGGTTAACTGTGTTCCTGGCTCACCGATTGATTGTGCTGCGATAATACCAACTGCTTCACCTGTGTTGACAAGATGCCCACGAGCAAGATCTCTACCATAGCATTTTGCACAAAGACCAAATCTTGTTTGACAAGTGATTGGTGACCTGACCATAACCTGGTCTACCCCATGCTTCTCTAATTTTTCAACCCATTCTTCATCCAGTAAAGTTCCAGCCTTGACTACTGGTTCAGTTTGAGTAGGAATATAGACATCTGAAGCAACCACCCGCCCAAGGACGCGTTCATGCAAAGGCTCAACAATATCACCACCTTCAATCAGTGGTTGCATTAGAATACCTGTATCAGTACCACAATCATCTTCGGTAATAACAACATCCTGCGCAACATCTACCAAGCGTCGTGTCAGATACCCTGAGTTTGCTGTCTTTAACGCCGTATCTGCCAAACCCTTACGAGCTCCGTGTGTAGAAATAAAGTACTGGAATACATTCAAACCTTCGCGGAAGTTTGCAGTGATAGGCGTTTCAATGATTGAGCCATCTGGAGCTGCCATCAAACCTCGCATCCCGGCAAGCTGTCGTATCTGAGCAGCAGAACCTCTAGCTCCAGAATCAGCCATCATGAAAATTGGGTTAAATGATTCTTGTCTTACTTTGTTGCCTTTTGCATCAGTGACTTCTTCTGTTGCAATTTTAGACATCATTGATTTGGCAACTAATTCATTAGTTCTTGACCAAATATCAATTACTTTATTATATCGTTCGCCATTTGTTACCAAACCTGATCTAAATTGAGACTCGATTTCTCTTACTTCATTATCGGCGTGTTCAATAATACTGGCCTTATCATCTGGTATTTCCATGTCTTCAATACCGATAGATGCTCCAGACCGTGTTGCGTATTTAAAACCGGTATACATTAACTGATCAGCAAAAATGACTGTTTCTTTCAAGCCGAATTTGCGGTAACAGCTGTCTATTACTTTTGAGATAACCTTTTTTGTCATTGTACGGTTTATATAGTCAAATGGCATTCCTTTAGGCAAAATCTCAGCTAAAATAGCGCGTCCGACTGTTGTCTCAACTAAATGATATCCAGTTTCACCATCTTCTTTAGGCATACGAATTTTAATTTTTGCATGGATATCCAAATGACCTGCTTCATAGAAATTTTGCGCTTCCTGAGCACTTGAATATATTTTTCCTTCACCTAATGCATTAACCTTTTCTCGTGTTAAATAGTATAACCCAAGGACGACGTCCTGACTGGGAACAATAATTGGCTCACCACTGGCTGGAGATAATATATTGTTTGTAGACATCATCAATGAACGAGCTTCCAGCTGCGCTTCCAGTGTCAAGGGCACGTGCACAGCCATTTGGTCTCCATCGAAGTCAGCGTTGTATGCTGTACATACCAAAGGATGCAGCTGGATCGCTTTACCTTCAATCAAAACAGGCTCAAATGCTTGAATACCTAATCTATGCAAGGTAGGAGCACGGTTTAAAAGGATAGGGTGTTCTCTAATAACATCATCTAATATATCCCAAACCACCGATTCTTCTCTTTCGACCATTTTCTTGGCCGCCTTGATAGTAGTTGCCAAACCTCTAAATTCCAATTTGGAAAATATAAATGGCTTGAATAACTCCAACGCCATTTTTTTAGGCAATCCGCATTGGTGCAATTTTAAAGTTGGTCCAACTACAATAACTGAACGTCCAGAGTAGTCGACACGCTTACCTAAGAGGTTTTGCCTGAAACGACCCTGTTTACCTTTAATCATATCTGCCAGTGATTTAAGAGGTCTCTTATTTGTACCAGTGATGGCACGCCCCCTTCTGCCGTTATCAAGTAAAGCATCTACGGATTCTTGCAGCATTCGTTTTTCGTTACGAACGATAATGTCAGGCGCATTCAGATCCAGCAGGCGTTTTAGTCGGTTGTTCCTATTAATGACGCGCCTGTATAAATCATTTAAGTCTGAAGTAGCAAAACGTCCACCATCTAGCGGAACCAATGGTCTCAAATCGGGTGGA
Source organism: Legionella pneumophila subsp. pascullei (assembly GCF_900637585.1). Classification (NCBI taxonomy): domain Bacteria; kingdom Pseudomonadati; phylum Pseudomonadota; class Gammaproteobacteria; order Legionellales; family Legionellaceae; genus Legionella; species Legionella pneumophila. The sequence goes on along the minus strand of NZ_LR134380.1, from coordinate 399,270 downwards.
AGCACTGGTAGTACATCCATGATCATCCATTCTGGTTTATTTCCTGACTCGTAAAAAGCTTCTAATAACTTGAGACGTTTAGTGATTTTTTTAATCTTTGTCTCAGAGTTAGTTGTTGGAAGTTCTTCACGTAAATTTTTAATTTCATCTTCCAAATCAATTTGGCGCAATAAATCACGAATTGCTTCTGCTCCCATTCGAGCGTCAAACTCATCACCATACTGTTCCATTGCATCAAGATAGGCTTCATCATTAAGTAGTTGCCCTCTCTCCAGTTCTGTCATTCCTGGATCAACAACGACAAAAGCTTCAAAATAGAGTACCCTCTCTATATCTCTTAGAGTCATATCGAGGAGTAATCCAATTCTTGATGGTAAAGATTTTAAGAACCATATGTGAGCTACTGGACTTGCGAGTTCGATATGGCCCATTCTTTCTCGTCTCACTTTTGCGAGAGCCAATTCCACTCCACACTTTTCGCAAATCACACCACGATGCTTTAATCGCTTGTACTTTCCGCATAAGCACTCATAATCTTTAACAGGACCAAAAGTTTTAGCGCAAAACAATCCGTCTCTTTCAGGCTTAAAAGTCCTGTAATTGATTGTTTCTGGTTTTTTAACTTCGCCGTAGGACCATGATCGAATTAATTCAGGTGACGCCAGCGCAATTTTAATTGCATCAAATTCTTCACTTTGTCCTTGTTGCTTAAGAATACCAAGTAAATCACTCATTACTGGTGCTTTTTTCATTGGGTCGTTGCTTAGGGTAGCCAAGTCTATGCCTCCAAAAAATGGTTAGTCAGTATGTATCGCTGATGAGTTAGTCATGTTCCAACTCGATATCAATTCCCAGTGCTCTAATTTCTTTCAACAATACATTGAAGGATTCAGGCATTCCTGGGTCCATACGATGGTCTCCATCGACTATATTTTTGTAGATCTTTGTTCGACCTCCAACGTCATCTGATTTTACGGTTAGCATTTCTTGTAAAGTGTATGCTGCACCATATGCCTCTAATGCCCACACTTCCATCTCACCAAAACGCTGACCACCAAACTGTGCTTTACCGCCAAGTGGTTGTTGAGTGACCAAACTGTATGATCCAGTTGATCGAGCATGCATCTTGTCATCAACCAAATGGTTTAACTTAAGCATATACATGTAGCCTACAGTAACCGGATTATCAAACTTATTACCTGTTCGGCCATCTATCAACACGGTTTTACCATCTGCTGGCAAATCTGCTAACTGCAACATACTTTTGATTTCTTGCTCAGTCGCACCATCAAAAACAGGAGTTGCCATCGGCACACCAGCTCTAAGGTTATCTGCCAATGTCATCAATTCCTCATCATTGAGACATTTCAGGTTTACACGTTGCACTCCATCATGATTATAAATTTTCTCAAGGAATACTCTTATTCCTTCAGGAGATTGTTTCTCATCAAGCATCTGTGCAATCTTTCTACCTAATCCCTTGGCAGCTAAACCTAGATGGGTTTCGAGAACCTGTCCAATATTCATTCGCGATGGTACGCCCAATGGATTAAGAACGATGTCTACTGCTGTTCCATCTTCCATATGTGGCATATCCTCAACAGGCACAACAATCGAGATCACCCCTTTGTTTCCATGACGGCCTGCCATTTTGTCTCCAGGCTGAATTCTTCTTTTAACTGCCAGATACACTTTAACAATTTTTAATACGCCAGGGGCCAAATCATCACCCTGGATAATCTTCTTCCGGCTATCGTTAAAGCGTTTTTCCATTTCTTTGGTTAAAAGCTCTAATTGCTTGGATAGCTGTTCAAGTTGTTGGCTGACCAAGTCGTCCTCTATACGAATATCAAACCATTTTTCTCTTTCAACTTTATCCAGGTAATCCTGAGTGATTTTAGATCCTGGTTTTAAGCTTCCAGGACCTCCTGTTGCCACTTTATCCAGGAGCAAATGAGAAACCCTATGGTAAATGTCTTCTTCGCGAATGCGTCTTTCGTCAATTAAATCCTTGCGAACTCGCGCCAAATGTTCTTCTTCTATGCTTTTAGCACGTGCATCCTTTTCAAGTCCATCACGAGTAAATACCTGTACATCAATTACTGTTCCATTCATACCGGATGGAACTCTCAATGACGAATCCTTAACATCCGAAGCTTTTTCACCAAAGATTGCTCTTAAAAGTTTTTCTTCTGGGGTAAGTTGCGTTTCTCCTTTAGGAGTTACTTTACCCACAAGAATATCGCCTGCTTTTACCTCTGCTCCAATGTAGACAACGCCAGATTCATCTAAATTGGAAAGTGCAGACTCACCTACATTGGGTATATCTGCTGTAATTTCTTCTGTACCTAATTTGGTATCTCGAGCAATACAAGTTAACTCTTCGATGTGGATAGTAGTGAATCTGTCGTCATGAACAATACGTTCAGATATGAGAATGGAATCCTCAAAGTTATAACCATTCCAGGGCATAAACGCGACTAATAAATTTTGTCCAAGAGCAAGTTCACCCATATCGGTACAAGGACCATCAGCCAGAACATCTCCTCGTTGAATTCGGTCACCAGTCGATACAATGGGTCTTTGATTAATACAGGTATCCTGATTAGAACGGAAATACTTGGTCAAGTTATATATATCAACCCCAGTTTCCCCAGCTGTTGTTTCATCATCATTAACTCGAACGACAATACGAGAAGCATCAACCAGATCAATAACCCCACCTCTTTTTGCAACAACTGAAACCCCTGAATCAGATGCAACGATTCTTTCCATACCAGTTCCAACCAAAGGCTTTTCTGAACGCAAGGTTGGTACCGCCTGACGTTGCATGTTTGAGCCCATCAATGCTCTGTTTGCGTCATCATGCTCCAAAAACGGAATCAATGATGCAGCAACCGATACAATTTGCTTGGGCGAAACATCCATATAGTTAATCTTATCCGGTGTAGTCAATGAAAATTCATTTTGATGTCTGCATGGTACTAAATCAGCAAGAATATTACCTTGCTCATCCAACTCAACATTAGATTGGGCGATGTATTGGTCTACTTCCTCGATAGCTGATAAGTATTCAACTTCATCTGTTACACGCCCATTAATTACTTTTCGACATGGAGTTTCAATAAATCCATATTCGTTAGTTCTGGCATAAACTGACAATGAATTTATCAAACCAATGTTAGGACCTTCTGGCGTTTCAATTGGACATACACGACCATAGTGTGTTGTATGTACGTCACGGACTTCAAATCCAGCTCGTTCACGTGTTAAACCACCAGGACCAAGGGCAGATACACGACGTTTGTGCGTAACACCAGATAATGGATTCACTTGATCCATAAACTGCGATAACTGGCTAGAGCCAAAAAATTCCTTGATTGCAGCAGAGACTGGTTTTGCGTTAATTAAGTCCTGAGGCATCAGATTTTCAGATTCAACCAAACTTAAGCGCTCTTTAACAGCCCGTTCAACACGGACAAGACCAACTCTAAACTGATTTTCAGTCATTTCACCGACACTTCTTACCCTACGATTTCCAAGGTGATCGATGTCGTCAACCATCCCTATTCCATTTCGAATATCAATCAGTGTTTTAATTACTGACAAAATATCTTCTTTAGTTAAAGTACCAGGTCCTTCGTCACTCTTAATTCCCACACGGCGATTAAATTTCATTCTACCAACTGCGGATAGATCATATCTTTCTTCAACAAAGAATAGATTTTTAAATAATGCCTCTGCAGCTTCTTTTGTAGGTGGTTCTCCTGGGCGCATCATGCGGTAAATTTCAACAAGTGCTTCTAACTGTGATGTTGTAGGATCAATTTTTAATGTGTCTGATATATAAGAGCCATGATCTAAATCATTAGTGTAGATCATATCAATTTGTAAAATGCCATGATTCGCCATGGTATCTAACAGATCTTCAGTTATTTCATCATTAGCTTGAGCCAGGAACTCACCAGTAGATGTATCAATAATATTTTTTGCTAGTGTTTTTCCAATTAAATAATCTCTTGGTACAACAAGATCCTGCATTTGACTCTTTTCCATTAACTTTATGTGTCTCGCAGTAATTCGACGACCTTGCTCTACGATAAGTTCTCCTGTCTCTGGAACATGAATATCAAATGAAGCGATTTCACCACGTAAACGTTGTGGAATTAAATCGATATGATATTCGCCATTTTTGAGATGACAACGAGTTGTTTCAAAAAATTCACTTAAAATATCTTCAGCTTCATAGCCTAATGCTCTGAGCAAAATAGTCACTGGCAGTTTGCGACGTCTATCAATACGCACATATACGCAATCTTTGGGATCGAATTCAAAGTCTAACCATGAGCCACGATAGGGTATTATTCGTGCAGAATAAAGTAACTTTCCTGAAGAGTGAGTCTTTCCCTTGTCATGTTCAAAAATAACCCCAGGCGAACGATGTAATTGTGATACAACAACACGTTCAGTTCCATTGACCACAAAAGTACCAACGTCGGTCATTAGAGGAATTTCCCCCATAAAAACATCTTGTTCTCTAATATCCTTTATAGGTTTGGGATCATCGCTTGCATCTTTGTCAAGCACTACGAGTCTGATTTTAACTCTTAGTGGGGCTGAATAAGTTAATCCTCTTAGTTTGCATTCGCGAACATCAAATGCAGGTTCTCCAAGTTTGTATCCGACATACTCGAGTCTTGCATTACCAGAAAAGCTCTCGATAGGAAATACAGAAGAAAATGCAGCATGCAATCCCGTATTCAGTTGTTCGCTTAATTTAGTATTAGTTTGAAGAAAATCCCTGTAGGACTTAAGTTGTATTTCAAGCAGATTCGGTATCGGCATTATATCTGTCTGCTTACCAAAGCTTTTGCGAAATCGTTTTTTCTCAGCATGCGAATATTGAGGTTTAGCTTCTGCAACTGCCATGGTGGTTCCTCTGTAAATTATTGATGATTTTCAAACGAGTAAACCCAGCCATGTGAACATGGCTGGGTCCTTAAATACTGCTATATTTTAATTATTTAACTTCTACTGTAGCACCAGCTTCTTCAAGCTCTTTCTTGATACTGGCAGCTTCATCTTTTGATACACCCTCTTTAACAGTTGATGGTGCACCTTCTACTAAGTCTTTAGCTTCTTTCAGGCCTAGACCAGTTATGCCTCGAATTGCCTTAATTACGTTTACCTTGTTAGAACCAAAACTGGTCATTACAACAGTAAACTCAGTTTGCTCTTCAGCAGCGGCAGCAGCACCTGCAGCTGGCGCGGCAACAGCTACAGCAGCAGCGGCAGCAGAAACATTAAATTTCTCTTCCATTGCTTCGATTAATTCAACAACTTCCATTACTGTCATGTTAGAAATTGTTTCTAATATTTCGTTTTTTGATACAGCCATTACTAGCTCCTAAATAAAATTAAATAATGATTAAGCGGGATTGCCTGCTTTTTTGTCCTTTACAGCAGCAAGAGTTCTAACCAGTTTGGCATGTGGCTCTGCTAGTGTGCGGACAAATTTCTCAACTGGCGCTTTCATCACATACATCAGCTTGGCGATCGCCTCGTCACGTGTAGGTAAGCTTGCAACGGCATCAATTTGATTCGCGTTGTATACTTTCCCACCAACTGACAATGCTCTGATCTCAAGCTTTTCAAATGTTTTTGCGTATTCTTTCAGTAGTCTTGCAGCATCACTTGGTGCTTCAAGTGACAATGCTATGAATACAGGACCTACAAGTAAGTCATTCAAGCATTCAAATTCAGTGTTTTTAAATGCTCTTCTTGTTAGTGTATTTCGCACCACACGAAGATAGACACCGGATTTGCGCGCTTCACTACGCAATTGCGTCATTTGATTTACAGTTAACCCACGATAATCAGCAACCACTGCTGAAATAGCCTTTGACGCGACTGCAGTCACTTCTTCAACAACGGCTTTTTTTGCAGCTAAATTTAATGTCACGTTACTGACCTCCTAATATGTACAAATCTCATGGACTTGACAGTTATGGTGGCCGTCTCTTTGTTAAGGAGCCGGTTCACCGTCTGCGCAGGAAATTAAGCCTAAGCACCTGCGGTCTTCGACGGCATGGAACCTAATCTATGCCGTGAATTCTTAAAAATGGGATGTTATGTTACACAGGTATTGATGAAATATCAATAGGTAATCCCGGTCCCATTGTTGTAGATAAAGAGATTTTCTTCAGATATTGCCCTTTAGATGATGCTGGCTTTGCCTTCTTCAAATCGTTAATTAATGCAACTACGTTTTCAAGAACATCTTCAGAAGGGAAGTCTGCTTTGCCAACTGTACAATGAATGATGCCGTTTTTATCAGTTCTGTATCGTACTTGTCCTGATTTGGCATCATTAACTGCTGCTTCCACGTTGGTTGTCACTGTTCCAACTTTAGGATTAGGCATGAGCCCTCTTGGGCCTAAAATTTGTCCAAGTTGACCCACAATTCGCATAGCATCTGGAGTTGCAATGACAACATCAAAATTCATCTCGCCCGCTTTAATTTTATCAGCTAGATCTTCAAAACCTACTATATCAGCTCCTGCAGCAAGTGCTTTAGCTGCATTGTCACCTTGAGCAAAAACAGCAACCCGAACTGTTTTACCTGTACCTTTTGGCAGATTAGTAGAAGACCGAACTACTTGATCAGATTTACGTGGGTCAACTCCTAAATTAATACTGATATCAAGACTCTCACGAAACTTTTTAGATGCAAACTGTTTTAGAATAGCTACAGCATCGGCTACAGTATAGAGATGATTTGGCTTAATAACTTCCGCTATTTTCTTTTGTTTTTTAGTTAATTTTGACATGGTAACCCCTTATTCCAAACCTTCAACTTCAATACCCATGCTACGTGCGGTACCTGCGATACATCTTACTGCTGCTGCCAGGTCAGCCGCTGTCAGATCAGGTTTCTTGACTTTAGCAATTTCTTCAAGTTGACTGACATTCAGTTTGGCTACTTTTTTAGTATTTGGTGTGCCACTTCCACTTTGAATACCTGCAGCTTTTTTCAGCAGAACTGAAGCTGGTGGGGTCTTGGTTATAAAGGTAAAACTACGATCACTATACACAGTAATGACAACTGGAATGGGTAGTCCCTGTTCCATTTGCTGTGTCGCAGCATTGAATGCCTTACAGAACTCCATAATATTTACACCACGTTGACCTAAAGCAGGTCCAACTGGAGGACTAGGATTTGCTTTTCCAGCAGGGATCTGTAATTTTATATATGCTTCTACTTTTTTTGCCATTATTACTCCTTATGGGTCATGCGCCAGCTTATATTGAATTAGCATTTTTCAATTAAGTACTAGCTCCCCGGTTTTGTAAAACCTTTAAATTGGTATTTTAATCAATACAAATAAGTTAAAATTTTTTATCTAAACATTTATGTTTTTTCTACTTGACTGAATTCAAGTTCCACTGGGGTTGAACGTCCAAAAATAAGTACTGCTACTCTTAGTCTATTTTTCTCATAGTTGACCTCTTCAACAACCCCATTAAAGTCAACAAATGGACCTTCTTTAACTCTGATTACTTCTCCTGGCTCAAACAGTATTTTTGGTCTTGGCTTGGTTACACCGTCTTCAACTCGTTGCATAATTGCTTGAGCTTCCTTATCAGAAATCGGAGTCGGTGTTTGGCTAGTTCCGCCAATAAAACCTAGAACTCTAGGTATGCCTCTGACCATGTGCCATGTTTGATCATCCATTACCATATGAACTAGGACATATCCTGGGAAAAATTTGCGGGTACTTTTACGCTTTTGGCCTGAGCGCATTTCAACAACTTCTTCTGAAGGTACAACAACCTCGCCTATTTTGTCTTGTAAATTATGGTGTTTTGCACGGGATGTTATTTCGCGCATGACAAAATTCTCATATCCTGAATAGGCATGTACAACGTACCACTGTTTTGCTTTGTTTTCCTCAACCATATTCACCCTAAATGTGTTAACTTAGCAATTGCCCACATCATGATTGAATCTACACCCCAGAGTATAAATCCTGTCAATCCAACCATCACCATTACTATAGTAGTTGTTTGTATCGTTTCTTGCCGTGTAGGCCAAACCACTTTTAACAATTCAACTTTTGCTTCTTGCGCAAACTCAAAGACTTTCTTACCTGTCGTTGTTAAGTAACCCAAGAAAAGGATCAAAATAAGCCACGCAAGCCATATTATAGATTGAATTGGTCCTGTAAATGTATAATAGTAAGTGCATAGAAAAGCACCTGCTGTAGCTATTACAATAGCTAACCAGGACATAATATCTTTAATCTTACTTTGATTTTCGTTTGAACTTTTCATATTTACTTGTAGTTGGCAGGCCAGGAGGGAATCGAACCCCCAACCTGCGGTTTTGGAGACCGCCACTCTGCCAATTGAGCTACTGGCCTAAATTTAATTGACATGAGCCATTATGTAGCTCATGTCACTTACTTACTTTACTCGATTATTTTAGCGACTACACCGGCGCCAACTGTTCGGCCACCCTCTCTAATTGCGAATCTTAAGCCTTCATCCATCGCAATTGGAGCATGCAAGCTAACCACTAATTGCACATTATCTCCAGGCATTACCATTTCAACTCCAGATGGCAAGTCACAAGTACCTGTCACATCGGTGGTTCTGAAATAGAATTGTGGACGGTAACCATTAAAGAATGGAGTATGTCGTCCGCCTTCTTCCTTGGATAACACATACACTTCTGCTTCAAACTTGGTGTGTGGCTTGATGGTACCTGGCTTAGCCAATACCTGTCCACGCTCCACTTCATCTCGCTTCGTGCCACGTAACAACACACCAACATTATCACCAGCTCGACCTTCATCAAGTAATTTACGGAACATCTCAACACCCGTACAAGTCGTCTTTTGGGTGTCTCTTATTCCAACAATTTCAACTTCCTCACCAACTTTAACAATTCCGCTCTCAACACGTCCAGTGACCACTGTTCCGCGTCCAGAAATTGAAAATACGTCTTCAATCGGTAACAAAAATGGCTTGTCTATGTTTCTGACTGGCTCAGGAATATAAGAATCCATTGTCTCAACCAGTTTCTCAATAGCCTTAACACCTATGTCACTGTCTTCACCTTCCAATGCTTTTAACGCCGAACCAACAACAATAGGTATATCATCTCCAGGAAAATCGTAACTGCTTAGCAAATCACGCACTTCCATTTCAACCAATTCTAATAATTCAGGATCATCAACCATATCCGCTTTGTTCATGAACACAACAATATATGGAACACCTACCTGGCGAGACAATAGAATGTGTTCCCTCGTTTGCGGCATAGGACCATCAGCTGCTGATACAACCAGTATCGCTCCGTCCATTTGCGCAGCACCAGTAATCATGTTCTTAACATAGTCAGCATGCCCTGGGCAGTCTACGTGCGCATAATGTCTATTCGCTGATTCATATTCAACGTGCGCTGTAGAAATAGTAATTCCACGCTCTCTTTCTTCTGGCGCAGCATCAATTTGATCGTACGCCTTCGCTGTACCACCATACTTCTTCGCCATAATCGTTGTAATAGCTGCTGTCAATGTCGTCTTACCATGGTCTACGTGACCAATCGTACCCACGTTTACGTGCGGCTTCTTACGTTCAAATTTTTCCTTCGCCATCGGAAAGTCTCCCCGTTTGCTAATTTATATTACATGGTGCCCACAACTGGACTCGAACCAACGACCTCTTCCTTACCAAGGAAGTGCTCTACCGCCTGAGCTATGTGGGCTTTCATATCAGCTTGCTAACTCATTCTGAACAAGCAAATACTATTCACTACTTTGGAGCGGGTGATGGGAATCGAACCCACGCTATCAGCTTGGAAGGCTGAAGTTCTACCATTGAACTACACCCGCTTTCTAACTTCTCTCTTAACTGGTGGAGGGGGAAGGATTCGAACCTTCGAAGGCTGAGCCGTCAGATTTACAGTCTGATCCCTTTGACCGCTCGGGAACCCCTCCAAAAAGAACGCTATTGTCTTTTAAGATGAATGGATTGTCAACATTTTTAGTTAACATCTATCTCTATTTAGATGGTGCTGGCACCAGGAATCGAACCCGGGACCTACTGATTACAAGTCAGTTGCTCTACCAACTGAGCTACGCCAGCAAATTCTTTATACATGATAGCTTAGTGTCTATTTGATGAATATTATGTTGAGACATTTAAGCTATAATAATTTATGCGACTCAACAGGTCGCTCTATAAAATAAAATCCTGGCGATGACCTACTTTCACATGAGGAAGCCTCACACTATCATTGGCGCGGAAATGTTTCACTTCTGAGTTCGAGATGGTATCAGGTGGTTCCAAATCGCTATAGTCGCCAGGAAAACTGGTTTACCTGAGGCTTTGATTGCTATCGATTAAGCCACAGGTTTGGTAAAGAGTCCGAGTTTACACGATGCGTTGTACGCATTCAATTCAATTTTATATTCTGAAGTGACTCAGATTATATGGTCAAGACAATCAGCCAATTAGTACAAGTTAGCTTCACACATTACTGCGCTTCCACACCTTGCCTATCAACGTCGTAGTCTTCAACGGGCTTCATGGGAAAACTCATCTTGAGGGAGGCTTCCCGCTTAGATGCTTTCAGCGGTTATCCCGTCCGAACTTAGCTACCCGGCCATGCCACTGGCGTGACAACCGGTGCACCAGAGGTTCGTCCACTCCGGTCCTCTCGTACTAGGAGCAGCTCCTCTCAATTTTCCTACGCCCACGGCAGATAGGGACCGAACTGTCTCACGACGTTCTAAACCCAGCTCGCGTACCACTTTAAATGGCGAACAGCCATACCCTTGGGACCTGCTTCAGCCCCAGGATGTGATGAGCCGACATCGAGGTGCCAAACACCGCCGTCGATATGAACTCTTGGGCGGTATCAGCCTGTTATCCCCGGAGTACCTTTTATCCGTTGAGCGATGGCCCTTCCATTCAGAACCACCGGATCACTAAGACCAACTTTCGTTCCTGCTCGAGCCGTCACTCTCGCAGTCAAGCACCCTTTTGCCTTTACACTCTTGGTACGATGTCCGACCGTACCGAGGGTACCTTTGTGCTCCTCCGTTACTCTTTGGGAGGAGACCGCCCCAGTCAAACTACCCATCATACACTGTCCTCATCCAGGATTACTGGACCAAGTTAGAACCTCAATAACAACAGGGTGGTATTTCAAGGGCGGCTCCATGAGAACTAGCGTCCTCACTTCACAGCCTCCCACCTATCCTACACAGTCATCATCAAAGTCCAGTGCAAAACTATAGTAAAGGTTCACGGGGTCTTTCCGTCTAGCCGCGGGTACACTGCATCTTCACAGCGATTTCAATTTCACTGAGTCTCGGGTGGAGACAGTGTGGCCATCGTTACGCCATTCGTGCAGGTCGGAACTTACCCGACAAGGAATTTCGCTACCTTAGGACCGTTATAGTTACGGCCGCCGTTTACCGGGGCTTCGATCAAGAGCTTCTCCGAAGATAACCCCATCAATTAACCTTCCGGCACCGGGCAGGCGTCACACCCTATACGTCTTCTTACGAATTTGCAGAGTGCTGTGTTTTTAATAAACAGTCGCAGCCACCTGGTCTCTGCGGCCCTCTCCAGCTCTGAAAGTAAATCCCATCACCAGAAAGGGCGTACCTTCTCCCGAAGTTACGGTACCATTTTGCCTAGTTCCTTCACCCGAGTTCTCTCAAGCGCCTTAGTATTCTCTACCTGTCCACCTGTG
>NZ_LR134380.1:300000-382500 GCF_900637585.1 Legionella pneumophila subsp. pascullei | reverse complement strand
CATAGCGACATAAGCATCGCAGCTATTGGTATGGTTAGGTATAAACATCGTATCTGCTGGTAACGGCCCTGACACATCTATACCTTGATGTTTTAGACTATTTAAAGCTGGAGTAATAATTTCAATTTCTTCCCGACCTAAATACCCGGATTCTCCGGCATGTGGGTTCAGTCCAGCCACATTTATTTTTGGATTTTCAACTCCAAAATCATATTTTAATGAATGATGTAATTGCTGAATGACCTTTATGATGAGCGAAGAGCTAATAGCATCAGATACCCTGTGCAAAGGGAGATGAGTTGTAACCAAAGCCACCTTCATTTGAGAACAGGCCAACATCATCACAACAGTTTCAACCCCAAAAAAATCAGCAAAAAATTCCGTATGGCCAGTAAACGAAATGCCGGCTGCATTAATGTTTGCCTTGTGAACAGGAGCTGTAACCAAAGCCGAAAATTCTCCCGTGGAACATAGAGATGCTCCTAAAGTCAAAAGGTCTATGACATAAGCCGCATTTTGCGGATTTAATTCACCGCTAATGACCGGGACAGCGCATGGTACAGGCCATACAGTTAAATATCCTGTTTTTTTTTCGAAGCCTTGATGGGGGCTGTACTCTAAAAATTTAATACACAGATTTAGTTCCCTGGCTCTTGTCTCTAATAAAGACAGATCACCTAAAATCACAACAGGCAAATCGGTCTCTGCCAAAGCCAGGCATAAATCCGGACCAATTCCAGCAGGCTCTCCACTACTAATAAGCAGTGGGTTCATGCTAAATCCTTATCAACTATGTTAATGTAGGCTTGAGAACGTAAATGTTGTTGCCAATTTTGCACTGCCTCTACAAATTTACGCTGTTGTAGAAATTGCCTGACCTGTTGCTTCTTAAAGGCTTCTGAATCATCCTTCTGTCGGCGTGCAATGACTTCAATAAGATGCCAGCCATACTGGGTTTTTACCGGTTTACTGACTTTATGTAATGGTAAACTGTTCATGGTTTTTTCAAACTCCGGAACTAATTCACCAGGATTAACCCATCCTAAATCGCCGCCTTTAACGGCACTGGCGGCATCAAGTGAATATTGTTTGGCCATGAGAGCAAAATCTTTGCCTGATTTTATTTGCCTGTAAATATTATTAACTTGCTTAATCGCTTCAGATGGCACCATGCTGGCATCGGGTTTAAGCAGTATGTGTCTGACGTGTGTTTGAGTGATTACATGACGCTGACTCTCACCGCCAACAGCTATTAATTTGATCAAATGAAAACCATTGCCTGCTCTTATCGGGCCGACGACCTGACCTACCTTCATGTGTACTACCTCTTTAGCAAATACCTCAGGCAGCTCTGCCAAATGACGCTCCCCCAAATCACCACCTTCCAGTGCAAACTCTCCACTGGACTCTTCTATGGCCAAACGACTAAAATCCTCGCCTTTTTTAATCTTATTTAATAAGTTTTCAGCTTCGATTTTAGCTCTTTGGAGTTGTTTTGTTGTTGGTTCTTCGTTTAAAGGGATAACAATATTTTTCAAATGATAGGTTAAGTTAGAATTTTCCACACGACCTGAAGTTTTTAAATATTGTTCCACCTGCTCGTTGGTAACAATAACATCTTTACCTACTGCTTTTTGTTGAACTCTGGAAATTATCATTTCCTTGCGAATATTTTCTCTATATTCTTGCCAGCTAATCCCTTGCTTTGTAATTTCATCACGCATTTGCGATAAATTTAGATGATTTGAAGCAGCTATTTTTTCAATCGCTTCATCAATTTCAGCATTATCAATAGCAATACCATTTTGTTTTGCCATTTGCATTTCCAGATCAACGTCTATTAAATGTTGCAATACTTGCTTACGTAATACGGATTCATCAGGCATTTGCATATTTTGAGCGATAATTTGCTTTTTAGACAGCTCGACTTGAGCATTCAATTCGCTGGAAGTAATGACATCATCATTCACTATAGCAACCACTTTATCTAATAACTGCTTTCCCTCAGCGAAACATATTCCTGAAAACAAAGCGCATACCAATGCTATTCTTTTAAACATGCCATAATCCTCTTTTACATTTTCCGGGCAATTTATGTTATTCTTTATCAAAATACAAGCAAGTTTGCTTAATTTACACCATAATTCATAAAAAATAGGTTAAAATATTTTCAACCTGTATGAACCTAAATACCCAAACCTTTATCGCCTTTATTGTGCTACTTATAATTCGATTTTAACGACGTCGGAAGGGATCATAGTATCCTGGGATATAGGTATTCAATATCCCACTAGGGTCGCTGCTAGCGACTGATCCTAAGCCTTTTAATAATATTTGCAAATAAATGTTGTTATTGTACTGAGGCTCAAATTCATTATTTAAACTTCTAAAAGTTCGCCCTCCCAAAATACGCATAGCCCAGCAACAACTATCATATTGAACGCCAAGAAATGACATCATACTGTAATTTTTACTGATATTATAACTATAGGCTCCAATGCCACTCCATTTCTCACTAAGAGGCCAGGCAGCGGACAGTATTGCTTGATGTAAGGCATTATTTTCAGTGCCATTATTTCTTACTTGAGTTACATCACCATTAACCAAATAACTATACCCACCATTGATGATGGCATTACGTGCTGGCTGATAGTGCAAATTTAAATCCGCGTTATTGGTAGCCTTTGTAGCCGGATCCCAAATATAATCCCCTGTTATACCCCAGACTGGATTAAATTTATATACAGCCCTTGAAGCAACAGGCGATGTTCCAAAAGTAGAAGATAAATTTCCAAAGGTATCTGGATTGTCGGCACAAAATCCTGTAGGGCTTTGACAAAGTTGTACTCTTCTATCACTAAAATATTTAATTTGACCAATAGAAAAATTCGCTTTCTCAGCACCTGTTTCATCTTCTAACCACCTTGTGGTGAGAGCATAACTTAGCTGATTGGCATCTCCGATTCTATCAAACCCTGAAAAGCGATTAGTCCTAAACAATTGATCTACATTAAAAATCATAAACCCGGAATCATAAACTGGAATAGGCGTTTGGTTATAATAAGGTACTCTTAAATAGAATATTCTGGGTTCTAAAGTTTGTATGTAATACGTACCCTTAAGATGCAAATCACGTTCGAAATATAATCCGCTATCAAGGCTGTAGCGAGGTATCGTCAGGTTATAATTAGCACGCGGTGTGACCCATGTATAATTTCTTGAAACATCGTAATAATTTTCAACAAATTGTACCGAAGGAGTAACATATCCCCATGGCTTCATCATTGGTATTGATAAAATAGGATTCAGATGAAATCGCGGCCCCTGAGGCATATTATTAAGTGCTATATTCCATGAATCATTAGGCCAGTGAAACTGATCATATTGGCCAAGGATATTTAAATGGGCATTAAAAGGTAAATCATCATAATAACCTCGTGCCATAAGTTGCGGTAAACGTTCATAAACAGGAGAAACCGGGATTTCGTTAATCGGGTGCAACGTTTGATAGCTTTGTCCCATTCCTCTGAAGGTCCAGTTTTCGGTGGTGTAGGTTAAATCGGCTTGGCGTAATAATTGCCTTTGGGTTACCGATGCCAAATTTGTACTAAAATCTTGCAAATAATAATCATCAGAAACCTGTTGAAAATTAACATTTAATTGAAGATCAGAGAAAAATTGGGTTGAGTCGACCAGATTTACTTCCCACCGATTCGTGGAAAGTCCTCGAATCTGGGGGAACTCTAACTCATTATTCTGTAAAAACCTGCCAAATGCTTTATCTTTTGGTAAAAAATTTCCATTAAATGTTCCATTGCCCTTTGAGGTCAAATATCTAAATTGCCCCCCCAGCATCAAACCGCGTTTTGTATAAAGATGAGGAACAAAGGTCATGTCATAATTTGGCGCCATATTCCAATAATAGGGGATACCCAAATCCGCTCCCCCCACATTGGAATACCCCACTATGGGCATCAGAAATCCGGATTTTCTATCTCTATTGGTAGGAAAACTTAAATAGGGAGTATAAAGCACCGGCCATTCGTGGATACGCAATTTGGCATTTCGAGCCACGCCCTTCCCTTTCGCATTGTCTATACTGATGGATTCGGCCTCAATAGCCCAAGCCTTATCTTGAGGTGCACATGTAGTGTAAGTTGCCTCTTTCAATAAGTAATCCTGATTTGCAAAGCGTTTGATTAAGCTTGCCCTGCCCCATGCAGGTAGCAAAGCATTGCTCCTATTGGTATTAAATCGATACAGAACATCTTCCACTTCACCCGATTTGTCTTGAGGATACACAATTGCTTTTCTCGCGATCATCATTCTATCAGGTTCTAAATAACGCACATGATTCAAAAATTCAATTTTGCTTACTTCATTCGTTTTAGGATCTCTATACACGTAGGCTGTTTGAGCGTTAACTATTCTTTGCCCCTGCTGCATTTCTACATGCCCAGATAATGTTGATCTTTGTGTACGATAGAAGGAAACCGTATCCGCCAGAATACGCACTTCATCTGGATTGGCTAGCGGTGTCACTGGAATGGGTTTATAAAAACCGAGACAAACCGGGGAGCTTTGATCAGATTGCCACCCCAAGCATTGGGCAAATTTAGTTCTTATATCGTCTGTTAAATCGATCTCTCGCGCAATCACGCAGGCTTGAATGGGTTCATTTATCAAGGCGGCGGAATAAGCCAATCCTTGGTACTTAATCAAGGATAAAACAAAAGCACTTATCCCTGCGGCCATTAATACCCATTGCGTGGAAAACAAAGATTCAGACCTTTTTTTTAATAATTTTTTTAAATGACAATAGAGTAAGCCTCGCAAGAAGGCGATAAATGATATAAAACCGTATATAATTAGCTTTTTATAAAACCTCATGTTCACAGCTAACAAAATACCTTATTATTTGTGCACGAATGAAATTACTCTTTAATACGGGAGTATATCAACCGCACTCTGGAAATAAAAACGGGAAGTATACCATGCATGAAAGAGAAAACGCACTGAAAGAGTGGTTGGCTCAAACGATTCAACAAAAAGACTTTGTCCTCGTTCCTTTGGCAGGAGATGCAAGTTTTAGAAGATATTTTCGTATTCAATATAACGGATTGACTCAGGTAGTTATGGACGCTCCTCCTGAAAAAGAAAATATCGATCCTTTCCTCCATATCGCTAACGTTCTTGATAAAGCTACAATACCAATCCCCGATATTCTGGCAATAAATAAAAGAGAAGGTTTCTTATTACTCAGTGATTTAGGGGATCAATTATTATTAAATAAGCTGAATCATGAAACGGTTGATAATTATTATAACCAGGCAATCAATTTGCTATTACAAATTCAAAAATGTTCCACTGACGATTCTAAACTTCCTTTATTTGATAAAAGCTTCATGCTCAAAGAAATGAATTTATGTTTGGAATGGTTCTTGAAAGCCTATCTTTCTCTTGATTTAAAACAAGACGAATTACAACTTTTTCAACATACCATTGAGTGGATAGCCAGCGAAGTAGACACTCAACCAAGAGTTTTCATTCACAGGGACTACCATTCAAGAAATCTGATGTTAGTTAAAAATATGAATAACTGTTTAGCGACTATTGATTTTCAGGATGCTATGCAAGGTCCTGTTAGCTATGATTTGGTTTCTTTACTCAAAGATTGCTATATTTCATGGCCGAGAGAAAAGGTTTTAGAATGGGTTACCTATTTTCATGAAAAATGTCCACTCGCTAATATTTATTCTCTAACTGATTTTATTCGTGCCTTTGATCTATGTGGGTTACAAAGACATTTAAAAGTGTTAGGTGTTTTTTGCCGTTTATATTTGCGTGATAATAAAGCAGGTTATCTTGGAGACTTGCCTCTAACGTTAAAATATGCATTAGAATGCGCAGAAATATATGAAGAATTACACCCTTTTTACAATTTTCTGCAAAAACGAGTTTATTTACCATGAAAACCGCAATGATTCTTGCAGCAGGGCGTGGAGAGCGATTACGCCCTTTAACCGACAAAATTCCTAAAGCGCTGTGTACAGTAAGAAACAAACCTCTAATCGAACACCATATCATTAACCTGGCCAATGCCGGCTTTGAACGACTGATAATCAATCATGCCTACCTGGGTGGAAAAATTCGCCAATATATAGGAAATGGAAAACAATGGGGCTTGAATATTATCTATTCTCCAGAACCACCTGGAGGTCTTGAAACAGGAGGCGGGATTGTTAACGCGTTGCCTTTACTGGGTGAAGAGCCATTTTTAACAGTCAATGCCGACATTTATACTGATTTTGATTTTGCCCAACTCCAACTCAAAAGTATTGATACTTTTCATCTTATTTTAATCCCCAAAAATCCTTCACTGCTTCATCATGGCGATTTTGGTTTAATCAATGAATCTCGCTTAACCAATACAAATCAAACTTACACTTTTTCAGGTATTGCCTGTTATAACCCCGAAGTGTTTGCCAACTGCGGACAAGGAAGGTATTCCGTTACCCCTTTACTCAGAAAATATGTAGAACAAAATAAAGCCACCGGAAGTATTTACTCAGGAATTTGGTATGACATCGGCTCCCTTGATAGACTTCAGGCAGCAAATAATTTCACCTGACAACCAATCTTGATTTTCAGGGAACCCCGTTTATTCCTATCTGATTGACTGCGTAGTTGGGGCTTCGGCGCCAGATTCAATTTCTTGCTTGATTTCTTCTCGTTTGGTTTCCATTGCTTTGGGTTCTGGGTAAGCTCGTTGTGCCACCTCCACGTTTACTCCTTTATCAGCAAAATATCTGGCAACCCCCTTTTCGCTATCGTTTATTAATGTTTTGATTTCCTCTGGGTCTACCTTGGTTTGGTTGCCCGTGTTATCAATTTTAACAACAGCACCGCCTGAAATAGCAAGATTATTCTTGGCAAGCCATCCTTCTAATAATCCATCCATAGTTTTCAACTGTTCCCCTTCTACCATTTTTCCATTGGTAGAAAACCCTCGCAATATTTTGGCATCGTTCCCAATAGCAACTTCCAGTTTTAATCCACTTGGTAACCCTTCCAAATGACTTGCCAAAAATTCAGCTTTATTTTCCTGTGTATTTTGGTAATCCGAAATTGGCCTTTCTTGACCCGACCAAACCTGAGCAGATGATAGTAATTTGAATTTAACGAATTGAGCGTATTCCTTGATTTTTTCCAGCATATCATTACATTCAGGCAATAACTTCGCCTGGGTTAAAATCTGCTCAAATCTTGTTGCCATATATTCAGCAGCTTCAATGGATGTTTCACCTACCTGCATGGCTTTTAATAAAGCATCTCTTGTGGGCAGTTTGTATTTTGGCATAACTTACTCTCAACAATTTGTGTTTGGTCCAGGAAATATAGTTTAATTATAGCAAACCAGCCTCATTTGGATTGATGGCTGGTTGGTAAATCGATGTTAAAAGTCTGTAAAATCAGGCCAAGGGAGATTTCATTTTATCTATCACAGAATGAAATGTCTTCTTCTTCATGGAGTCGAAGGTAAATTCATCCACTAAAATGGCCTCCCAACGCGCGTCTTCAACAGCAATTAACTCATTCATTTCCTGTTGCGATAACTGGCCAGACTCTACTTTTTCTTTTAACTTCCCTTTCAACTTACTCCATTTATAGCGCTTCAAATCATTCACTTTTTTGCTTAATCCATCCGTTTCTATAATAAGCTGCAAAGCATGCTCCATGCGATCCACAGGCTGCTTGGGGTCACCACTGAGAAAGACAGATTGTTTCAAACGGTCACGATAATGATTATTGCCCGTCATCAAACGAGCCAATTTATGATCTAATTTGTCTGAAGGATAACGCATGGTTTGTCCAAATGGAAACGCGACTACTCGAGCAATAAAACCTAACAATTTGGAAGGAAAATTTTGGCAAAGCGCAATCATGGATTTTTGCGCGTGATAAAAACAATAGCTTACTGCCCATCTGGCATGCAATTGCTCATCAGGATGATCTTGATTCAATTGCGCATTTCTTAGTGCTGCCATTGCCATATAGAGATAAGACATACCATCGGCCAATCTTGCAGACAATCGCTCTTTGCGCTTCAAATCCCCCCCCAAATAAACTAGTGACAGATCAGCAAGCCAAGAATAAGCATAACTCAAACGTGCTAATTTCTTATACTCTCCTTTCATTGAGTTTTCGGGAACGGCAATAAACAAACCGCCTGTCCATACTGAACAAACTGTTTTAGCAAAATTCTGCATAAAATAATAAATATGCTTCCAAATTATCTCTCTAAATGCCTCTTTATTCTCACTGGAGATGGCGTAGAATTCATCACGAATAAACGGATGACATGCCATAGATCCCTGACCAAAAATCAATAAATTTCGAGACATGATATTAGCCCCTTCTACCGTAATAGAAATAGGAACACCTTGATATAAACTATTTAAGTAATTGCGCGGCCCAACAACAACAGCTCGGCCCGCATGAACATCCATAGAAGCATTCACAGTTATTCGTGCCAATTCCGTATTAAAATATTTAGTAATCGCTGAAGCTACAGACGGTTTTTTATGTTCATTCACAGCAGCGACAGTCAACAACCGGGTAGAGTTGATTAAATAATTCAAACCCGCTATTTCTGCAAGTTTTTCCTCTACTCCTTCAAACTGAGCGATTTCTACATTAAATTGACGACGAATTCTGGCAAAAGCACCTGTTGTTAAATAAGAAATGGAAGAAGAACCTGCCCCAAGTGCTGGCAGAGAGATTGAACGCCCGATAGATAAACATTCAACCAACATTTGCCACCCGGCTCCCGCTTTCTTTTGGCCACCAATAATGGTATCAATAGGGACAAAAATATCTTTGCCGCGTAAAGTTCCATTCATAAAAGGCTGATTAGCTGGTAAATGTCTGTTACCAATTTCCAGATTTTCTGTATCTCTTGGAATCAGCAAGCAAGTTATGCCTTCCTCTCCTTCACCCATCAAAAGCCCATCTGGATCTTTCAAGTTCACAGCCAATCCAATTAAAGTCGCAACAGGGGCTAAAGTAATCCACCGTTTATCCAAGGTGATATTTAAGCCAAGTACTGATTTTCCATCTATCTTCTTTTTAACTATGATAGCTTCTGACTGGATAGAAGTCGCATCACTTCCAGCCCCTGGTTCTGTCAATGCAAAACAGGGGATCTCAACACCTTTGGCAAGACGTGGAAGATAATATGCTTTTTGCTCATCTGTTCCATAATAATTTATTAATTCACCCGGGCCCAGGGAATTAGGAACCATTACCGTCACTGCTGCTACTCCCGAGCGAGTTGCAATTTTCATTACAATATCGGAATGGGCTCGAGCAGAGAATCCTTTACCACCGAACTCCTTTGGTATGACTAATCCCAAAAATCCTTTCTCTTTAATGTAATTCCAAACTTTGGGAGATAAATCATATTCCTGGCTAATTTCCCATTCATCCAACATACTGCATAAAGTATGAGTTTCATTATCCAAAAAAGCTTGTTCTTCTTCGGTGAGCTCTGTAGAAACTGCTGCTAATCTTTGCCAATCAGGTTTCCCTGTAAAAATATCTTGTTCTAGCCAGGTATCCCCAGCGTTTAAAGCTTCTTCTTCCGTTTTAGAGAGCTTGGGTATCGATTTTCCTGCGGTTTTATACAAATAATCTGCGATGAATAGACGCAAGGGGTCCATTCGAATAACCAGCACGGCTGCTATAATAAATAACCAAATGAATAAACCGATAATCCAGGGGAACCCAAAATAAAATGTTGCTGGAATGAGGTAGATTACGCTTCCAATTTCCCAAACTAACGGATTAATTCTTCTGGACAGTACTACCAGAGTAAAAGCCAAATAAATTAAAAAGAATACAATAGCCATAAAATACCTTCCTTTGCTATTTTATTAAGAGGATTGTCGAATAACCAGTATATACTTTTTACGCTTTATTTAGCGAGCGATAATCCTTTAAAAATTATAAGAAACATTGAATTAACCTTGCCAAAACAAATCAAATCATCTAGCGTAAGCAAAAAAGAAAATGAAATACTAATGATGCAACGATTGGTTTGGAACTTTGAATTTTCCTCTGAACAAACAACACCACTTACCTCTTTAGGTCATGATGTGCAAGATAGCCTGAAATGGGAAAAACGCTATTTTTGGCCCACAGAGCAGATCATCCGGTTAAATACTATTGACAGTTCGTTGCTTGACCTTGCCAACTATCAGAAAAAACATAAAGAAGATTATTATTATTTGCTGCCCGACTCTGACTGTAATATAAAACGAAGACGTAACGAACTATTGTATAAACCCGTCATTAAACAATCTGGATCCACATTAGGTTTTGGACCTAAAATACATCTTGAAAAGTCACAAAGTCTCACTTGTCATGGCGATATTGAACATATGAATTTACAAGAACTATTGAACAAAATAAAAGAAAAAGGAATTGTTGTTTTTGTTAAAAAAGAGGCTTTTGTCTTCAAATTCCCCACAATACCCACTGTCAAGCTTGAGCTTGCTCGTCTTGAAGTCAAGAATAAAGTCTATTTCAGCGCCTGTGTTGAGGGAAGATCATTAACCCTGGTAGAAACGATCAGTGTCCTTTTATTCGGGGCTCAGTCTTCTTCTGAATACGTTACTTTTTTAAAAAAGACTTTAAAGATATGATAAAAACTTTCATTGAAATCATCTGCAGTTTTGGGAAAATTGGCCTGATATCCTTGGGCGGTGGCAATTCCATGTTAAAACTATTGGAGTATGAGGCAGTCACTTACAGGCACTGGATAGGAAAAGAAGAGTTTGTAGGTATGCTAGGCTCAAGTTTTTTATTCCCGGGATTGACAGGAATAAAACTGGCGGCACTAATAGGCTATAAAGCAGCAGGAATCACCGGTTTAATTCTTGCTATTCTCTGCCTGAATTTACCAGGATTAATCATGGCTCTTTTAGGATATCAGTGGCTTAGTTCTCATAACGGTCCAGTAACGCGCAAAATTATGATCTCCGTTCAATACGGTGCTTTGGCATTGTTAGCGGCTGCCACATTTTCGGTAGTTCAAGGTGTTATGGATGTCTATTATTCTATTCCTATGGCTATTTGTTGCATTTTGTTTTTCCTAGCCCTGGCTTTTTGGAATTTATCACCCTTTTATGGTTTTTTAGCCTTTATAGCCATCTGTTTCTTTCTGGTTCGTTAATTTGAAAGCAAGCGCCTATCGCTTTTAATGCATTTTTTGAATAAAATTCAGGGAAGCATTAAGTTAAAGGAAAATTATGAAAAGGATTTTTATCGTTGTATTCTTGCTTTTTTTAGAAGCTGCTTGCAATACTGTAAAAAATAATCCAGTTCCCGCGCAATTGGCAGATAAAGCCACAGTGCCTGGATTTAAAGAGGTACGAACGGAATTCACCAGCAGTGATAACCCAATAATTAAAAAACAATCTCTTGAACGGGTAAAACAACTGGCAAAGGCTTATCCTGATACTATGTTCCATCGAAAAGGCTCTTTCAGCTTACTGATTATTTCAGGCGGCGCTGATTATGGTGCCTTTGGCGCTGGATTACTAAATGGGTGGACAAAATCAGGTTCTCGACCAAACTTTACAACCGTGACAGGTATAAGTACCGGGGCATTAATAGCGCCATTAGCTTTTGCTGGCCCAAAGTATGATGCTACATTGAAGGAAGTGTATACAACCATTACTACTAAAGATGTACTGAGTAATAAGCCTGTATTATGGACACTGCTAACAGGAGGTAGCTCGCTTAAAGGGACCAAACCATTACAAGACCTGATTGCCCGTCATGTCGATGAAAAATTGCTTGATGACATTGCCAAAGGCTATTATCAAGGGCGACGGCTTTATGTAGGGACAACCAATCTTTACTCACGAAAACTGGTGGTATGGGATATGACCCGCATTGCAGCAAGCAAAAATCCCGAGAGAGTCCAGCTATTCCGAAAAATTCTACTTGCCTCGGCCAGCATTCCAGTTGTCATGCCGCCTGTTTATTTTGATGTAATGGCCAATGGAAAACCATACACAGAAATGCACGTCGATGGCTCAACAACATTTGCTGTCTTTTTAAGCCGTCTTGGTTCTGATATTAAAACTGCGAAAAAGTATTTCAAACTGAAAGAAAAACCAAACGTTAAAATCTACGTGATTCGCAATAACCAGAATCAATTCCATTATAAAGTAATCAAACCTAAATTATTGGTCATTGGCAAACGGGCGATAGAAAGCATCAGCGCATCCCAGGGGGCTGCCGATGTTATTTTTGTCTATCTTTGTGCGCTTATAGAGGGAGTTGACTTTAATTTAGCCAATGTTCCGAATGAATTTGATTCGAACTCGGAAGAATTGTTTGATACTCAGAGAATGAATCAGTTGTATCAAATCGGTTATTCCAAGGCGGTAAAAGGTTACCCCTGGCAAAAAATTCCTCCTGACGTAAAGGCTTTGCATGGTAACTAAATCACCTGGAAACATGAAATGAAAAAAACTGGAGTTCCGTATGGATATTACTCTGGATAACCCGGATTATTATATTAATAGAGAATTTTCTGCTATAGCGTTCAATCAGAGAGTGCTGATGCTTGCTAATGATGAACGCGTCCCCTTATTGGAAAGGATGAGATTTCTTAGCATCTGTAGCAGTAATCTTGATGAATTTTTTGAAATCCGGGTGGCTGGATTGAAAGAAAAAATAGCCATGTCTTCAGGCAAATTAACCATAGATGGATTACGGGCTGATGAAGCATTCAGCCAAATTAGCCAAAAGGCTCATGCTTTAATCGATCAACTTTACAGTATTTTTAACAAACAATTACTTCCAGCTTTGCGTAAAGAAAACATCCATTTCCTTGAAACAGAGCAATGGACTGATGACATCCATTTGTGGGCAAAGCATTATTTTAAACATGAAATCTTACCCGTTATAAGCCCGATTGCTCTTGATTTGGCTCATCCTCTCCCAAGGCTTATCAATAAAAGTTTAAACTTTATCATTTCACTGAGTGGAAAAGATGCTTTTGATCGTAATATCAATTACGCAGTTGTTCATGCCCCTCGCTCGATTCCTCGTATGATCCATTTGCCTTCGGAGCTCTGTGGAGACGCCCATTATTTTGTTTATTTATCTTCCATTATTAAAACGCATATTAATAGCTTATTTCCGGGGATGGAAATCAGCGGCTGTTATTCATTTCGACTGACGCGAAATAGCGATTTATTTTTAAGGGAAGAGGAAATAGACGATTTAGCTAAAGCCGTACAAAGAGAGATATTTTCCCGTCATTATGGCCATGTTGTAAGACTGGAAATTGAAAACAAATGCCCTGAAAAAATTGTTGATTTTCTCTTGCAGAAATATCATTTGCGACATGAAGATACCTACTATTGTGATGGGCCTGTTAATTTACAAAGATATATGAGTGCTATTAACAGCATTGATAGACCTGATCTGAATTACCCTGCTTTTACCCCACAATACCCCAAATTCTCCAAATCACAACGTAATTTGTTTAATGTTCTTGATGAACAAGACATTTTATTACATCATCCCTATCAAGCATTTGATTTAGTCATTGATTTTGTCAGACAAGCGGCTTCGGACCCCAATGTACTGGCAATTAATCAAACACTTTACAGAACCCACTCGGAATCAGTGATGGTCGATGCGCTGGTTAACGCCGCTCATTCAGGAAAAGAAGTAACTGCTGTCATTGAGCTAAGAGCCCGTTTTGACGAAGAGTCCAACTTAAAATTGGCTAACAAGCTGCATGCTGCCGGGATCCTGGTACTCTATGGAGTAGTAGGCTATAAAACTCATGCGAAAATGACTCTGGTTGTTCGAAGAACGCATGGTAAATTAAAACGATACGTGCACCTAAGCACGGGAAACTATCACGAACAAACCGCCAAGAAATACACAGACTTGGGATTATTAACCAGTGAACCCACTATTGCTTCGGATGCCCAGCTTATTTTTCAACAATTAACAGGTCTGGGGAAAGTCGTTAAGCTAAAAGCCTTGAGCCATTCGCCCTTTACCTTGCAAAAAACACTTTTACAGTACATTGAGCAATGCAGTACTGCCGCTACGGAAGGTATTGATACTGAAATCATCCTGAAAGTGAATGGATTAACTGATAAAGTGACCATTCAAGCATTATATAAGGCATCACAGGCAGGCGTTAAAATTAATCTTCTTGTACGTGGTGTATGTTGTCTAAAACCAGGATTACCTGGTGTGTCTGAAAACATCAGAGTCTTGTCTTTTATTGGCAGATTCCTTGAACATCATAGAGTATTTTATTTTCGCATCAACGAAGAGGAACATTATTTTTGTTCCAGCGCCGATCTGATGGAAAGAAATTTATATAATCGCATTGAAATCATGTTCCCCATTTATGATGAGGAATGTCAAAAAAGGATAAAAAACGAAATCATTAAAAACTATCTTAAAGATAATAACAATGTTTGGGAAATGCAAAGTGACGGGACCTATAAGCATATCATGCAAAGCGGCAGCGGCAGCTGCGCTCAGGAAAAATTAATCGCGCTTTTCGAGGAAGAAGATAAATCAATTTAGTCTGAAAAAACTGTACCAGAAACAATGCGATTGAATAAAACAATAAGTAGCGAGACATATCGAGCTATTTAAATCAGCAAGGTTTTACTGGACCTTCCCGGTTCTTCTCGTACCAGGCGAGGCAATAAATATCCTGGCACAAGGGATTGTAATCGATGGTAAATTGACTGCGCCCTGAGAAAAGGCATATCGAAATGTGCTGAACCCTTCACTTTATCGAGTAAATGCAAGTAATAAGGCGTGATCCCATAATCAAAAAGCGCATGGCTTAGCTTCGATAAAATCACTGCATCATCATTAACCCCCGCTAATAAGACGGATTGATTCAGTAAATAACAACCTGCTTTCTTCAAATCAGAGCAAGCCTGGAATACACTTTCATCCAACTCCTGAGGATGATTGCAATGAACAACCATCACTTTCTTAAAACGTGTATTTGTTAATAAATCAAGTAATCCTTTGTCAATACGTTCTGGTAAAACAATAGGAATTCGTGTATGAATTCTTAAAGTGTGTACATGTGAAATTTTTTCCAAAGATTGGAGTAACTCTTCCAGAACCAAATTGGCAGCGAGTAATGGATCTCCACCACTTAAAATAACTTCGGTAATACTGGAATCATTTGCAATGTAGGCACAAACCTCTTTCCATCCCTGGCGACCAGGATTATTCGCTTGATAAGGAAAATGCCTTCTAAAACAATAACGGCAATTCACTGCACAAACACCAGTTAAAGTTAACAAAACACGCCCGTGATATTTATGCAATAACCCTTTAATGAGGGTATTACTTTCACTTAGAGGATCGATAACATAACCTTCTGCTTCGGCAAGCTCTTCTTCTTTTGCAAGAACCTGTAAAAGTAAGGGATCCTGGGGATTTCTTTTTTGCATTCGGTTAGCAAAACCTATAGGGATTCGACTTGGAAATTGTTTTTCAGCGAACAAATTTTCTCCGGATCTCGGCAATTCCAGGAAATCTAATAAATCACTTGTTGAAGTAAACCCTTGTGCTAAAATTTTTTGCCAACTCAAAGAGGTATCTCGCATTAAAGTTACAGACTTGATAAACTGTGCGAACTTTAGCGAAAATACAGCAAAATCTCAACTATGGAGCAGAAATGGCAATCTATAGCACAAATGAATTTAAAAACGGCTTAAAAGTAATGGTTGATGATGCTCCGTGCAGCATTCTTGACTGTGAATTTGTAAAACCCGGAAAAGGTCAAGCATTCACTCGCATAAAAATTCGTAATCTAAAAACCGGGCGCGTTGTAGAACGTACATTTAAATCGGGTGACACCTTACCCTCTGCTGATGTGGCTGACGTAGAAATGCAGTATCTATATAATGATGGCGAATATTGGCATTTTATGGTTCCAGATACGTTTGAACAATATGCCATAACTGAAAATGTATTAGCCGATGCGGCACAATGGTTAAAGGAACAGGATATTTGTGTAGTGACCCTATGGAATAATGAACCTATACAGGTGACACCACCAAACTTTGTCATTTTGGCAATCACTGAAACAGATCCTGGGTTAAAAGGAGACACTTCTGGTGGTGGTGGAAAGCCAGCCACATTGGAAACAGGTGCTGTGGTTCGCGTTCCATTGTTTGTTCAAACTGGTGAACTGATTAAAGTAGACACCCGCAAAGGCGAATACGTGTCTCGAGCTAAAGAATAATTATTAACAGGTATAGCCTTCATTTGATTTGAAGGCTTGACTTGTCTACCCGGAAATTAGAAATCGTAATCTCCCCCCCAATATCCATAAGGACCTACATAAGAAGGTGACGAATAGTAGTTATTACCCCAATAAGGACGATTGCTATAATATCCAACCGAATAAACATAGTCATTGCTATAACCTGATTCGTAAGAAACATCATCAATAGCCACACCATCAACCGCACATCCAGTTAGCAGCAATAATGATGCGCCAGCAGTGATTGTAACAATTAACTTATTCATAATTGCTTCCTGGCAATATAGTTGTTCTTTAATTATAATATAGTATTGTTAATTGCTCAAATTGCCTTATTTTATCTCACACAGGGATCAGGCTTGACTTCAATAAGAATTAAATTTATTTCAATAGAAAAGAGATTAAGTACAGGTAACGACTTCCCGGTTTCTGAGCCGCAACTGAAAGACACTGTGGAGATTTATGTAGAGCTTCAGGTTTCCTACCCTTTGTAGGCTTACACACCACCCTCCAAAACGACCTCCTAATCTGGCACTACTTACTGGTTCAGCCAGGATCAGTCATCACCTATATCTAAAATAATAGACTAACAGCTCCATTATTGGCAAATTTTTATACAATTATTCGCTTGACTATCTGCCTTTCCTTGACAAATGATTAGCAGAAGCCTGCACTGTTGGCATAATAATCATTTGCTCAATATCGACATGCAGAGGTCTTGTAGCGCAATATAACGCAGCATCAGCAATGTCATCCGCCATAAGCGGTTGAAAATCCTTATAGAAGTCTTTGGCTCGCTGTTTGTCTTTCCAACGAACCTCGCTAAACTCCGTCTCAACAGCACCTGGCGCAATTTCCGTCACTCGAACCGCACTTCCCAACATATCCAAGCGCATGGATTTTGATATCGCATGGACAGCATGCTTCGTAGCCGAATAAACATTTCCATTAGGATAACACTCATGACCTGCTATGGAACCGATATTAATAACGTGCCCACTATTCCTTTCTAACATCCCTGGGAGAATTAACCGACTAATATAAAGCAATCCTTTAATATTGGTATCTATCATGGTATCCCAATGCTCCAATATTCCTTGATGCAAAGGTAAGGTATCCAGAGCCAAACCCGCATTATTGATTAACACATCAATAGAGTTCCACTGACCGGGCAAAGATTCGATTTGTTGTCTTACCAAATCTTTCTTACAGACATCCAGAGGAAGAATATAATGTTCTTGATTATGATGATGTTTTAACTCGCTGGATAATTCATGTAAACGTTCAACCCGTCGTGCCGCCAAGATGAGTCGTGCTCCTTGTGCAGCAAAAAGTCGGGCGCAAGCCTGTCCAATGCCG
The DNA here is from genome assembly GCF_900637585.1 of Legionella pneumophila subsp. pascullei. NCBI lineage: Bacteria > Pseudomonadati > Pseudomonadota > Gammaproteobacteria > Legionellales > Legionellaceae > Legionella > Legionella pneumophila. Next base: position 364,793 of record NZ_LR134380.1, on the reverse strand, counting down.
CTGGACGCGCCGGTTATCATTACAATTTTATTGTTTAAAAAATTCATCCTCTCCCCCATCGTTATCAAGTACAATATATTTACCGTTAAATCGAACCAGAACTTGAACAAAAACAACAGCAATAGAGTTCATTACAATCAAGATGAGCGCTTCATCAAATTCGATGAAACTCTTTGGGGATAGAAATCACAGGATCCTCTCCATGAGCAGAAGCCATACTCGATGATTGCATCAATTGATTTGCCAACTTAACTTCACTGAAACCCGATATCCCTACCCCTAAAGCATTTACAAATTGGATTGTAAATTCAGTAGAGTCTTCATCATAGACCTCTGAATTGGTAAAACAAGTCCAGTCGGAACGTATTCCAAAATACTCCTTCCTTTTCATGTTTGCAAAACAATAATCTTTCAAATCTCCCACAAAATTTAACCAGGGGTCACAGACAATATCGTTATCAATGATTAAAAAGGCATGGTTGGAAATGGTCATAACTGAAATTGGAATGCAAGTGGAAAAATTAGATAGCTTATCCTCAATCAATCGCGTCAATAAACGTTGAAATGCTAAAAAGGTTTGCTGCATACAATTTCCTGATTGCAGATCATCGATAATTTTTGCGCATTTTAAAAGACGCTCCAACAAACTGATTTTGGTGTTACTCAAAATCTTATCGCATTCTGTTTGACAGAGATAAACCAAAGGCGCAAAAAACTTATTTTCTTTTTTTTGATTGGGGATATTACACGCTTTTATGTTGCCATGAATGTATTTGACAATCTCCAGTGCTGTTTTCTTAATTCGTTCTTTGCTCATCAATATTCCAATGATAACCACAGATGGTTTTTATTTTGTCATCTATTATACCTTTTTTAAATCAAAAATCGCTTACAATTTGACAAAAATACATCCCATCAGGCCAATTTAAATGCAAAAATTAATGTTATCTTAATAATTAACTTATAAAATAGCAGTCTCAGTGAACCAGGCTCTGTTTTTACAGCAGTCCAGCTCATTATCATCAGAGGTTCAACTTGTCATATCGTAATTAACTATTATAAAGAGAGTGTAACATGTTCAAAAAATCCTGTGCCAAAGCGACTGATCAAAATAGACAGGAATTATTTATGGACGGCCTTTTAGGTGATTTTCAAAAAATGAAAGAAAAAGCACTTAATCAGCAACAAGAAAGACGCTCAAAAAAAAGGGAACTTCACTGCAAATCTTCTGAAAAAACAAAAAAGCCGAATCAGTATGCCGCCCTTACTCATTCTCAAGTTCAGGAAGTTAAAGCAAAAGTCCGGACAGTTAATGATAAATTCCATCTCAATGCTGAAGAAAAAAAACTCTGGGAGCTGATTCTGCTTGGCAATCAATTGGCACAAAACATCAGTTCCTGTGATTTACCTACCGATAATGAAGACGATGCTTCACTGGTTAAGCTAACTCAAATTTTCGCTGATGAAACTCTGGAAAGAACTGATTTGACCTGGCTAAATAAAATTCTGAAGATTGCTCTGTATAGCAGAGGCTCTGGTTTTGGTAATTGCCAGGAAAAAGCTTTTTTTGTTTTTGCACTTCTGTTACACCAGGCACAAAAACCAGAAAGCTTAATTCACTCCCTTCGATTAGCGACCTTTAATAATCATTTTATACTAATAGTCAATGAACAGTTTTTAATGGATCCCTGGTTGAATTTGGCCTTCCCCTTATCAAAGGGTAATCAACAACTGGAAATAGGTTACGTTTTTGAGGGATTCGGCCGACTTGTCAATTATTTTTCAATCAATCAGGAAGGTCAGTGTTTTACCCATGCAGTTAGGGTGGGGGGTACCACAGAACGTGACTCCTCTTCCGAAAAAGACATGCCAACATGTATTCATTTGCTGCTTAGTCACAGGGATTATTTTGATCTATCAATCGTTTCGGAGAGAGACATTGATACTAAGACAAAAAGAAGAAAATATGAGCATCAGGATCAAGGGATGTCGCAAAATAAACAAGAAACATCCAATCAATCCATCGAACCAGTGAATATAGACTCAAACCATACAACTTGGGATAACGAAAGGACAACAGACGATTTTCTAGAGCAATTTGAGCAAACACATCCTATCTACAATCCAGGTTTCTTTTCATTTGGTCAAGAGGATGTTGGTTTAAAACCAGACTTCCAAAAGAATGTATTTAAATTTTAAATCATCCACTGTATACCTCATTTCCCAGAGCTTGCCGCTGTCTTTAAAAGCCAACGGCATAGTCGAATGGAAACACAAAGAAATAAGACCATGCAAGCAACGGTGAATTAAACCAATGCTATTGCTTGCTCAGCCCCTGTCGTACTATTGCCTGCACTATAGGAATGAGAACCAACTCCAGCTAAACGGCCTTGAGATACGATCAGATATTCATCTCTAATAGGTTTATTCCCTAACCAACACTCTAATATTTCTCTGACTCCTGCGGCATATCGTGCTTGTGCGGACAAGGTAGTTCCTGATGTATGTGGTGTCATGGCGTGATGTGGCATCGATCGCCATGGATGGTTTTGGGCAGGAGGTTGTGGAAACCAGACATCTCCGGCATAACCTGCCAAATGTCCAGATTCCAGAGCATTAGCTACAGCGAGTTGATCGCATATTTTCCCCCGGGCGGTATTGATTAAATAAGAACCACGTCTCATCTGTTTTATTAACCGCTCATCAAAAAGGTATTCTGTTTCCGAATGCAATGGACAATGAATCGATACCACATCACAGACTTTCACCATGGATTCAACAGAGGAGTGATAAGTCAAATTCAGTTCCTGTTCCAATTGCACTGGTAGTCTATGCCTGTCGGTATAATGCAGTTTTACAGCAAACGGCTTTAAACGTCTTAAAACAGCTAATCCAATTCGGCCTGCAGCAACACATCCCACTTTCATGCCTTCCAAATCATAAGAACGACTGACGCAATCCGCGATATTCCAACCGCCATCAATTACTGTGTTGTATTGGGGAATAAAATCCCGTACCAAGGCCAAAATCATCATCACTGTATGTTCAGCAACGCTGATGCTGTTACAATAGGTGACTTCACAAACGGTGATATTATGTTCCATGGCCGCTTGCAAATCGACATGATCTGAACCAATACCTGCTGTAATTGCCAGCTTAAGTTTAGGAGCGCTCTCAATACGACCACGAGTTAAATAAGCTGGCCAAAAAGGTTGGGAAATGACGACAGTCGCGTCTTTTAATTCTCTGGCAAATACTGAATCAGGGCCATCCTTATCAGAAGTTACTATAAATTGATGTCCGTTGCTTTCAAGAAATTTTCTCAGTCCCAATTCACCACTAACAGAACCTAGCATTTCACCTGGAATAAAATCAATCGAATCAGGGGCAGGGAGGCTTTGACCATCAGGATATTGATCCAATTCTGGAATCGATTCTCTGGCATAGTTTGGAGGAAAGCCACCCTTGGGATCATCATAAAGCACACAAACAATTTTTTGCTGACTCTGGTTGAACATACCTGACTCCTTTTCATAAGTTGAAGTAAACACATCCTGATTTTTTTACAGTGCTCACTATAATTGATTTAATTCATTCATCTCAATAAAAAACTATTCATAAACGAATTCATGATCTATTTTAGGGACTATCCCTGATGTATCATGAACAATGATGACTCTGAACAATTATGGAATAAATAACCATCTCAGAAGAAAGGAATACGTATGTCAAAACGTGAGTGGCCCGCCAATGACTATGCCATTGGCTCTTATATTCAAGCGACTGTTGCCGAAGAATATTTATCGTACCTGAAAGTAAATCCCACAGATAGAATATTGGATATTGGCTGCGGTAATGGCGCTTTTACAAAAAACATTCTTATGAAAGTACCTCAAGGTTCTGTATTAGGCATAGACGCTTCCGAGAATATGTTAGATTTAGCCCAAGGCATGAGTAAGGAATATCCTAACTTTTCAGTCCAGAAAGCGGATGTACTCACAATGGACTTTCACGCACAATTTGACTATGTTGTCTCTTTTTGGTGTTTGCAATGGGCATGTGCCAATATTCAAAAAGCATTTTTAAATATCGTTAACGCATTGAAACCCGGAGGGAAATTTCTCACTCTTTTTCCAGCAGGAGACGATCCGTTTATCATGAGTTATTACGCATTAAAAAAATCAGGACAGTTTACATCCTTGCATGATTTTATCCCTCCTGTAGATTATTCTCACTTAAACAATCTGGAAAAAAAACTGGAGTCGTTAAGCTGTCAGGAGCTAAAAGTAAAGCTATGCCGACAATCCATTACCCTCCCTTCCCTGGATGTTTTCAGGAAATTCGTCAATGGAATTGCTTTTTATCAAGGACAATTGCCCAATGAAGAGATACAAAAAATCAACGAAGCTATGGTTCAATATTACGATAATGAATGCCAAGCCAAATATCATGGTGAATATCAATTTAATTTCACTATCTATTTAGTAACCGGCGAAAAATAAAAAAGTAAGCAAACAAAAATGAAGACTTGTTCTACGACTATAGATATCTCCAGATAAAATGGGGGAGTAATGCACTTAAAACGGACTTTATCATTAACACTGCTGGCCTTTTATGGACTTGGAACCATATTAGGTGCTGGAATTTATGCCCTTGTAGGTGAGGTAGCGAAGGAGGCAGCACAATTTACCCCCCTATCCTTCTTAATCGCATCCATCATCGCTCTTTTTACTGCCATTTCTTATGCAGAACTAAGCTCAAGGTTACCGCATAGTGCAGGTTCTGCTCTTTACGTACGTAAAGCATTCCATCAAAAGTGGCTATCTGGCTTAATAGGTTGGATAGTAGTCTTAACGGGCATCATATCCGCAGCCACACTATCCCATGGCTTTGTCAAATATTCTCAATTGTTTTTACCCTTACCGCCTTCCCTTATCATCACTATTTTAGTTGTCATTTTAGCTGGGGTTGCCATTTGGGGTATTCGTGAATCAGCAACTCTTATCCTGTTCATGACACTCATGGAAGTGGGTGGACTATTGATGATTATTTATTACGGCCATTATTCATTAGCTTCTATCGACATCCAATCCATCTCTTTTCCTCATTCTTTTGATGGGGTGCTTATCGGAGCTTTTATTGCGTTTTATGCTTTTATTGGTTTTGAAGATATGGTGAATACCGCCGAGGAGACAATAAATCCTGAAAAAAACCTTCCAAAAGCTATTTTTCTTGCTTTAATATCCGCAACCATTTTATATGTTGCAGTCGCCTGGGTTATTGTCTCGTCCATACCATCCAATACTTTAGTCAAAACGGACATGCCCCTTATTGAAATTATTAAGCTTCAAGGACAATCTCCCTTGTTGTTTTCAATCATTGCATTAATTTCTATTACCAATGGAATTCTGGTGCAAATTATTATGGCTTCACGACTTATTTATGGTATGGCCAAGCAACAAAATGCCCCCCAGATATTCTCTTCTGTTTATTCCAAAACTCAAACACCAGTCCACTCGACCATACTGGTGTCTCTTATCATTTTACTCTTTGCCTATGCCCTCCCTATTACAACCCTGGCTAAATTAACCAGCAGCATCATATTATGTATTTTTATTATGATTCATGCCTCATTAATTAAAATCAAACTGACAGAAAGAAAACCACCGAACGCCATTTCATTCCCTATTGTTTTCCCGATGATTTCCATTTTATTAAGCCTGACATTTTTAGGCATACAGTTTTTTCTCAAGTAGATTATCTCTTCTAAATCTTTAAACCAGTGTCGCATAAATTTTGGGAATCGACAGAGTCATTGCTTGTTTTCAATTCACTGCCCCTCTCTACCTGTATTGCTCGTTTAAAATGCTGCATGATGCCTCGTGCCTGGTCTGCTGGCATCGTTGCCGTCGTTTCGTCTGATGAATTTGATTGCGCTACCACTTTGATTCCTTTTTCTCCATCCATAGTCTTCAACACCTCAACTAAAGAGGGATCCTGATTTTTAATATGTTCATAAAATGCTGTAGCAGAGCGGGTTTTACCGTAAGCCGCAGGAAAAAAATTGAGTAAACCTTGTCTTGGCGTTGAAGCCGTTGTTATAAAATTCCGTAAAGCCTCATGGCGTTCTTGCCCATTTGTTGCGTTTTCAAACGTTGATTTGAATTGAACAAGCAATTTCTCTTTATCATCTCTGCCACTTACAAAACGACTTGTTCCCATACTGGTTAGCGCCTTTTGCATTGCGGCTATAATAATAGTTAATTGTTGAGGAGTGAAACCGTGTTCGCCATTGCTTCTGGATTGCATCATCTCATCGCCAGTCGGATTTGTAGCTTCTGTCACTATCTCTGTCTCTACAGGAATTTCAGAAGGGAAGTGTGGATTCTCTAATTCGAAATCAACTTGCAAACCAGCATGCTCATCCTGCTCATCTGCCTTACGCCTCATTCTCTGCGTTGTATAAGCAAGATACAGATTATGCCTATCTTCCATTAATGAACGTTTTTGCTCACATAAATCATAAGATTGAAGCCAATGTTTACGGAAAGAAGGTAAATCATCAAGGAGCTTCTGATTACGTGCTGCCAATTCACTATTACCACATTTTTTTGCAGCTTCAATAGACTCCTCCAATATACCTCTTAACGTTTTTACCCTATATTTTTTATCGCCATGTATTACTTCTACATTAGGCGTATCTTCCAGCATGGCTTTAATGACCTTGTTATACGCACTGGATTGAGAAAAACGTAACACTTGAGGAGAGGGGAAGAAAAAATGTGCTAATGAGTTACCCTTGTCATAAAAAGAAAACCGCAATGAATCCTTCTGCAATTGTTTGGCATTATCTTTAAGCAATTCATTTAAATACATAATACCCAATGTTCCGCACTCTTCATGTCCTGCTTGAGGCAGAGGAATGGCTGAGGTAGTCTGTACAAAGAAATCGATTCTTGTATTGAACATCCCTGGCAGATCTTCACTGTATAAACCCCTTTCTCTACCTTGATTCCCCCAATGCACCGGCTTGATAATTGTTTCCGCGCCGATAATGACTACTTCAAAATGGCTTTCTCCAACTCTTTGATTATTTGTATAAACATATCCTACTAATTGTCCCGGTTTTAATCCTGACTGAATTTTTTTAATTTCATCTATTGCTTCTTGTTTATCCAGGCAAACCTCATCCTTAGAGGCATTGAGAAATGCAATATATCGGGCAATCTTGGTATCAAAAAGAGGAGCAAATTTGGCCTTAACTATTTCGTTTAAGTCTAACAATTCCTGAGTTGATAATCCCTTTTTAATTTCGCCATCATTTGTTAAATAAGGTACCAGCAATTCTTTCAACTCTTTATAAACCTTGGAGAAATCACTGCCGAACATATTAGAAATACAAAATTGATCTCCCAGATATCCCGGTTGTAGCCAATGTTTTTGAATATACAACGCATATTTGAGTGAGTCATCGTTTAATCCCTTGATTTGCTCATCCATGGCAGCTAATTTTTTTGAGATCAACTCCTGACCGAAGAGATGCTCTCCATTTATCACAATTTGAATATGATTTTTTTGTTTATAATGCCTCGTAATTGGCCTTAAATCAGCTGCTTTTAACTGATATGAGCTAAAATCTCCCTCCCAAATAAATCTCATCTTACTTGGACTCAAATCGCCTTCATTGGGAATATCAACTGTATCTGTGTCCTCTAACTCCACTTTCTCTGTGTCACCCAAATCTGTTTGAGAGTCTGGATTTAAATGTTTCTTGGTCATGATATTCTCCTGAATAATTCGCTAAAAACTTATTGATTAAAATACGTTCTTACAGGATACAGTTCGAGCATTACTGGGGTATTAAAAGCACATGAGTCTTACGAAGGACTAATTCCAAAATGGAATATAGAAATCTAAAAGCAGAATGTAATTGTCAATCGCTGTTTGCTTTGTATAGGCCAAGAATGTTGAGTAAGCACTACTCATATAGTTACACCAAATGGTTTAACCTTTCCATACTGTTACCATCTCCGGTTTAAAAAACACCCATAGCTGTTGTGCTATACTTTTTATAAAAAGATAAAGAAAATCTTATGGATATCAGAGACATCAAATCCTTTCTAGCTGTCATTGAATACCATTCTCTCACCCTGGCGGCTAAAAAATTGCATGTCACTCAATCAGCCATGAGCAAACGCATTCGAAAAATAGAGGACGAGTTAAATGTGCGTTTGATAATTAGTGAGGGGTCCAAATTAATTTTTACTGAAGCAGCCAAACAGCTTATCCCCTATGCCAGGCAAATGTTCTCCGCACATCAAAATATGATCCACACCCTAAAAAACTCACAAAAATTCACGCAAAGTATCATCATAGGCGCTTCGGTGTATGTTTCTCACTACGTTTTGCCAAGCTTTTTTAAATACTTAAAAGAAACCAATCCTGACATCCAAGCGCATCTGAAAACCATTAGTGAAAAGGAAGTGGAGTATATTCTGAACCATGGCACAATAGATTTGGCTATCTGCCCAGCTCGGGAAGTGTCTGAAAAATTATTGGGCGATTCTTTGCTCTGGGAGGAAAAACTGAATTTGGTTGTGGCGGCAAATCATGAACTTGCCCATAGAACTTCCGCGCTTACACTCACAGAACTTTCACAGTTCCCCGCCATCTTAACTGAGAAAGGGGCTGCGCTTCGAGATAAAATTGATACCCTATTTGAAAAAAATCAACTGGTGCTAAACCTGGGTTTTGAAATGAGCACTATCGATGCAATAAAATCTCTGGTGGAGTACGGTTTAGGTTGGAGTTATCTGCCTGATAGTTTACTGTCAAAAAAATTAAAAATCTTAACAATAAAAGACCTTGAATTAACAATCCCATTCCATGCTTATTATCTCAAAAAAAGAATCAATGACCGCTTGATTAATGACTTACTAAGCAATTTTAAAAAATGGCAAAATCTTGATAATAAATAAGGGGGCGTTTGCGATGAGAATTTCTCGCTGTATACAATATACGCTGCCACCTCACTTCCTAACTTGCCTAATTCATCAGTATAAAACGTAAGGAATCTCGCGAGCAAAATATTTTTTTCATTCATGATCAAAGCCACTAATAAGAGTAATTTTGCCCAATACAAACGATTAAATCTTTTTAACACATGATTCAACAAAGAAAAAGTCGATAAGTTTCATTTGATTGCTTATTTCAGAATCCAGCGAAAACAATTAGCGCATGACTATGGATTAAATTGATTAACAAAAGCTGTTCAATGATCCAGCATGCTGTGGATTAGTGATATTTTTATTCCAGACGTTATGTGATTTTGAATGAAATATTACATTGAATACATTGCCTTAGTAACCATTCAAAGCAGTAAAATAGAATCTAGCAGAGCCATTTTATATAGCAGCTCTATTAGACAAGCTCTAGTTTATACCATAACATCTTGGTCAATCAGTGTATTTAGAATTGTTCAAAATAAGTGCGAGATTGAAAAAGATGTACATTGTTTAGATAAAATAGTATTGATTTTTAAAGACAAAATCCAGATTGAATGGCTTAATGTCAGAGTAAAGCGAGTATAAATTGATAAAAAGGGAAATCTTAATATCAAGCATGGGTAATGCCATAGAATGGTTTGATTTTGGCCTTTTTATTTTCATGGCTCCTATAATCGGTGCTAAATTTTTCCCCCATTCCTCGGCTAGCAATGCAACAATTGAGGCATTGATTGTGTTTGCAGCTGGTTTTCTATGTCGACCATTTGGCGGTATCATTTTTGGCTATTTTGGCGATACTCGCGGCCGCGCTGTAACATTAAGAGTTTCTATAATAATCATTACCACATCAACAGTTTTAGTTGGAATGCTTCCTTCCTTCGATGACATAGGGTTAACAGCCACCATGCTGTTTATTGTCCTCCGCTTAATCCAAGGTATATCTATTGGTGGAGAATACAGTGGAATAATGATTTACCTGGCTGAATCAGCCCCACATGACAAACGCGGATTAATCACAAGCTTTGCAGCAATAGGTGCAAATTTAGGATTTTTATTAGCTACACTAACTTTGATGCTCCTTCATTTGCTCTACACTGAAGAAATGATTAAAATTTGGGCGTGGCGGCTACCCTTTCTTCTGATTGGGTTACCAGGTTTATTAATCATTTACTCTCGTTTTAGATTATCTGAAACGCCTGTTTATTCCCAATTGCAAAAAAAACATAGCCTTGAGTCAGCCCCCTTCCTTACCGCGATTAAATTCGCCCCCTACCAATTGCTAAAAATACTGGGCCTGACTTGTATGGGCTCAACGTTTTATTATGTATTCTTTGGGTATATGCCAACTTATTTAGAACGCTATATTGGTTTTTCAATGATGGAAGCGCTGAGCATTGAGAACTTGATGTTAGTTGCAATGCTATTTACTGTTCCTGTAGCTGGAATCTGCGGTGATTATTTTACCCGAAAAAAAATACTGATAATTACCTCAATAGCTATAATATTTTTAGTTTTACCTTGCTTTTATTTTTTGCAATTGAAGTCCATATCATTTGCAATATTATCTCTAGCTACTGCCACTATTCTTAGTTCACTTGATCAAGGAAATACACTAACTGCCATTGTTGAAAATTGCCCCGAGAATGTTCGCTATAGTGGTATTGCATTTTCTTATAACCTGGGTAATGCGCTATTTGGTGGCAGTACACCATTGATTGTTACCCTGTTAACAGAAAAAATAAATTTAATTTCACCTGCTTATTATCTTATTTTTATGGCAAGCGTCACTTTGGTTACTGTAACAACCTTACTGAGCAATAACCAGTCTTTAGGCCCTCTTCCTATAAAGAACGGCTCTAGTGTGAAAATGAACTTGCGATAAAGACAACATAGAGAAGTATTATTCTAAACAAACCAGATAACGCCCTTAAACCCTAGCCTCAAATTTCTCAATGTGATTAAATTCGCGGGAGTAGTAAGGGAGAAAAAGAGGCAAAACTGAGCGTTATGAACCAAGATGACGCGGTCAAACCAATTTGCACAACCTACTTTTTTCATTAATCCCCAGTATCTGTTTTCAAATTGATTGGGACTTTGATAACCCAAAATTGATGGTCATGAATAATTAGCTTATAATTTGAATGCAAATTAAATAACAATAAGGATATTGATATGAAATTAATAAAGCAGTTCTTTTTATTGATGATTTTTTCTTTTTATAGCGTAGTGTCATCAGCTGGGAGTACTATTGTTGACGTTGCTGGAGGCAACAAGGATTTTTCAACTCTTGTCTCTTTGTTGCAGAAAGCAGACTTAGTCAGTGCCTTGGAAGGTCAGGGTCCTTTTACAGTTTTTGCACCAACCAACGAAGCCTTCGCTGCAGTACCCAAGACTGATTTGGATGCTCTTTTAGCTAATCCTGAAAAATTGAAAGCCGTCTTACTTTACCATGTCGTCAGTGGGGATATCACTTCTGATAAGATTAAACCAGGCAAGGTTAAAACCCTGAGTGGACAAGAGATTGAAATTACAGTCAAAGATGGCAAAGTGTATGTGAATAATGCTGAGGTTGTAAAAGCTGATGTTAAAGCCTCAAATGGTGTTATCCACGTTATAAATCAAGTATTAATGCCCAACCAGTAAGTATCCAAAATGGCGCTCATTCAAGAGCGCCTTCTTTGATTACAAATCTTTAAATTATGTTTTATGAGATTATCAAAAAAGATATGTTTATTAGACACTGTAATTTTCAACACAAATTTCACCTTGGTAAAATCAGATTATTGAATTGAGTCAATTTGGATATCCACACAAACGAGATAAGAACCAGAATCCCTGATTTATTATTTCTTTCAAGCATAGACTATAATTAATCATAAGATAAATCCAATTCACACCTACATGATGAAAATTGAATCATTTCAATACATTCAAAACCAGGGATGGTGTATTCCAACATTTCCTGAGCTTGACTCCGAAAATACCTTAATTTTAGTTTTTGCCAGTCCGATATTTAGAACAGACAGCAAACCAATTGAAGAATTGGCGCAGACCTATAAAAAATCAAAAATCTTAGGATGTTCCACTGCAGGAGAAATCTTTGGACCTAATATTTTTGATAACAGTATTTCCGTGGCTGTGGTTCAATTTGAGTCAACAAAACTTCAGTTGGCAAAAACAGACGTTAAAGGCACTGAGGAATCTTATGAGGCGGGAGTAGATTTATCAAAATCATTACATCAAAAGCAAAACCCCAAAAGTATATTTGTCTTGTCCGATGGCTTAAATGTTAACGGCTCTGAATTAATTAAGGGATTAAATCAGCATGCTGGTAAAGGGGTTATTATTACAGGAGGTCTGGCAGGAGATGGTGATGATTTTAAAAACACCTGGGTTATTTATGATGGAAAAATTCTGGATCATTGCATTGGAGCAGTAGGGTTCTACGGTGATCAAATCCATGTAGGACATGGCTCAAGAGGGGGGTGGGATATTTTTGGACCAGAAAGAGTTATTACACGGTCTAAAGCAAATATTCTCTATGAACTGGACAACCAACCCGCGCTCAAACTCTATAAAACGTATCTTGGCGACAGGGCATCTGAGCTGCCAGCAGCGGGCTTGCTTTACCCGCTTGCTATCCGTAATCCAGCTGCACCAGACTCCCAGCACATTGTGCGTACTATTCTCGGAGTTAATGAAGAAGAGCAATCTCTCATTTTTGCTGGCGATTTGCCTCAAGGATACTATGCTCAATTAATGCGCGCCAATTTTGACCGTCTCATTGTCAGTGCCAATGAAGCAGGAGAAAGCGCCAATGATAGGCTTTTTAGAAATGGCAGATTGAATACACAACCCGTTTTAGCAATTGACATCAGTTGCGTAGGCAGAAGATTGGTATTAGGTGAACTCACCGAGGAAGAAACAGAAACAACACTACAGTCCCTGCCTCCCCAATCGATACAAATTGGCTTCTACTCTTACGGAGAGTTATCGCCTTTGGCTACAGGTCGTTGTGAGCTGCATAATCAAACCATGACCATTACGACCCTGTTAGAGAATCCATAAATCAAAGAGGAATTCAGTAATAATGACAGAAATGCATCGGTTGTTGCAGCGACAGTTGAAAAAATTGGGTATTACTGCCGATGAATTACCCCAGAACCTGGAAAATTGGACTCACTTTATTGCACATATCAATAAAACATACCATGAAAATGATCAAGACCGATATTTATTAGAACGCTCTATCGATATTTCTTCCAGAGAAATGAGGGAAATTAATTCGAAACTCGAATACGCTCAGGACATAGCGCAAATGGGGTATTGGCATTATGACGCTGACACGGATACCGCGACATGGTCCAAAGGACTATTTAAAATTCTGGGTTTGCCACCTAGTAATTCGGCACTGAACTATGCTTCGTTTTTGGATCTTGTACATCCTAACGATAAAGCAGGACTAAAAATTGTGGTCGAAAAAGCCTTGAAAGAAAAAGAAGATTATGATTATGAGCTAAGAGTAAGAAATGTAGACAATGATTACAAATGGTACCGAACAATAGCAAGAGCCAACCCTGAGAAAAATGAAATCTCTGGAGTTTTGATGGATATCTCCAAAAGAAAAATCATTGAAGAACAAGTTCATGAACTGAATAACAAACTGGTTTCAACAGCACGTCTTGCCGGGATGTCGGAAGTGGCCACCTCGATACTTCATAATGTGGGCAATATATTAAACAGTGTCAACGTATCCGCCATTATACTGAAAAAGAACATCTCCAAAATTCATTACAAAAAACTGTCCACGATTAAAACCATGCTTGACGAAAACATTCGCCAGTTAAGCGAATACTTGTTAAATGATCCAAAAGGTAAATTAATTCTTCCCTATTTGGATGCTTTATCGAAAGCCCTGCATGAAGAATATGAAGAAAATATGAAGGAAGCCAATAATCTGGAAAACAACATCAATCACATCAAAGAAATTATATCCATGCAGCAATCATTGAGTGGTATATCCAATTTAACTGAGAAAATTTCAATCCATGATGTGATACTCAATGCGGTAAAATCAGTCATATTGGACAAACATCAAATTGATGTTCGCATTGAGATTGAACCGGAAATCCATGAATTTATAACGGATAAATCCAAGTTATTTCAAATTCTTACCAATTTACTCGCCAATGCGAAAGATTCTGTTTTATTACATGAATCGAATGGTCCCAGAAAAATTGTTATTTCCATCAGGAGAGCAGAAAATAATCATATTATGATTAAAATAAATGATAATGGCCTTGGAATTCAAAAGGATAACCTGGATCGTATTTTCTCTTTTGGATTCACAACCAAGAAAAATGGTCATGGTTTTGGGCTTCATTGTTCCGCAATTTATGCGCGAGATCTAGGTGGTAGGCTTTATGCTGAAAGTAACGGAAGCGGGAAAGGAGCTCAATTTGTATTGGATCTACCCATCAATTCAAAAACCTTGAGTACGAGGTAGAAATGAGTACCACATCTTTTCGCATTCTGATCATTGATGACAATCCAGCAATTCATCAGGATTTCATGAAAATATTAAATGTCAGCAAAAACTCTGCATTATTAAATAAATTTGATGCTGAGCTTTTTGATGATGATACAGAGCAACTTGGAATTTCTTTACCCGAATTTGAAATCGATGTAGCGACTCAAGGCATTGAAGGGATAGAAAAAGTCAAGCGTTCTCTTGCAGAAGGCAAGCCATACCCACTCGCTTTTGTTGACATAAGAATGCCTCCAGGCATAGATGGGATAGAAACCATCAAACGCATTTGGGCTATTGATCCACAAATACAGATTGTTATATGCAGAGCTTACTCTGATTACTCATGGGAAAGCACAGTGAATACCTTAGGCTTAAGTGATAATTTATTGATATTAAAAAAACCCTTTGATGTACTTGCAGTAAGGCAGCTGGCAAGCGCTTTAACCCAAAAATGGGTGCTCGCCAGAGAAACTCAAAAACACACCGAATTTTTAAATCAATTGGTAGAAGAACGAACCGAATCTTTGCAGCAATCCTTCTCACTATTGCGTGCAACGATTGAATCCTCTTCGGATGGTATTTTGGTTGTCGATTTACAAGGAAAAATCATTGATTACAACTCGCAATTTGTCAAATTGTGGAATATACCCGAATCCATTATGAAAAAAACCAGTGAATCCAAACTCATACAGTACATGTCAACACAATTGCTCAATTCAGAACAACATGCCCAATGTGTTAAAGAATTTTCTATTCACATCGATGATTCGAGTATACAGATTTATCATTTTAGAAACGGCAAAGTGGTTGAATGCTGTTCCAAACCTCATCGCATTGGTCTTCAAACGGTAGGTCGTGTATGGAGTTTCAGAGACATCACTGAGCAAACGCGATTAAAGGAAAAACTGGAATATCAAGCCACTCATGACTCATTAACCAATTTACCCAATCGCTTGTTATTAATTGATCGGATCGAACATGCTATAAGTAGTTATGCCCGTCATAAAATGAACTTTGCCATACTATTTTTTGACTTGGACCGCTTTAAAATGATCAATGACAGCTTGAGTCATGAAGCCGGTGATCAATTGCTGTGTGCAGTTGCTGAACGATTACGATCTTTGGTTCGTAAAGAAGATACTCTCGCCAGACTTGGTGGAGATGAGTTTGTAATGCTTTTTCAATCGTTTAATTCTGAAGAACAAATTGCCGGAGTAGCTCAAAAAATCCTTAAATCCTTTCAAAAACCATTTCATATCGCAGAAAGAGACATCAATATTTATGTCAGCATAGGAATTAGTGTTTATCCAACAGATGGTAAAACAGTGAACACTTTGCTCAGTAATGCGGATATGGCGATGTATCAGGCAAAATTTCGTGGCGGTAACCAATTCTCATTTTATACAGAGAAACTCAACAAAAAGACAAACCAACAATTTCAGCTGGAATTGGACTTGCAAAAAGCGATTATCCATCATGAGTTTTTTCTCCTTTACCAACCTCAATTTGAAGTTAATACTCATGAGATTCGTTCCATGGAAGCATTAATCAGGTGGAATCACCCGCAAAAAGGAATTATTTTACCCTTGGATTTTATTCCTACTGCCGAAAGTTCAGGGCTTATTGTACCAATAGGAGAATGGGTTTTGCGGGAAACCTGTAAACAAATTGGTGAGTGGCGCAAAATGGGATTGCCTGAAGTTCGTGTCGCATGTAATGTAGCAGGTAAACAGTTAAGACAACGAGATTTCCCTAGAATGGTGGAAAATCTTTTAAAAGAATATTCAGTTGAACCCCATTGTTTGGAGCTGGAAATTACTGAAAATGTCATTATTGATAAAGAAATACAAAGAACGATCAAAAAATTGAAGTCACTGGGTGTGCTGATTATTTTGGATGATTTTGGCACAGGAAATTCCAGCTTGAATTTATTAAAACAGGTCGCTGTCGATAGCCTAAAAATAGACCAATCATTCATTCAGAATATTTCAAAATCACCAGGAGATGAAGCCATCATTGATGCGATTATTGCTATAGCGCAAAGCATGAATTTTAATATCATTGCAGAAGGAGTAGAAACGCAAAACCAACTCAAATTTCTCAAGAAAAGGCGATGTAATGACATTCAAGGCTTTTTAATGAGTAAGCCTATACCCTCAGAAGATATAGAAAAACTTCTCCAAGGGAATAGAACAAAATAAGGTAAAAACCGCATAGGCATCTATAAGAGATATCTGACGGATTGCAATTATAGACGCCATATAAATTACACTGTAATCATAAGGTTTTGGTCGTGTAAATCTTTCTCATCATAATCCATCACATCCACATCCATGACCTCGACATCCATTGGTTCTAAATTCAAATTTCTCCCTCTCCGTCTGGCTTCCATAAAGAAACCATAGTTTGCTTCACCTGAACAATGATAAATAACTTTCGGCTTACGATCTTCTATAGCCTGTTCGAGCTCACGCATCAATTTCATACCACTATGGTGAAGTTGGTACACATCGTCCGTTTGCAGTTCTTCTATAAGCGCCGGTTTCGGATTTTCATCCGTATTTTCTTCCATGTGTGGAATATCAAGATTTGTAAAAATTTTGGAAGTATAACCACCAATTGACTTGGCTTTTACCAAAGTACAATTCATTTCTCTCAACTTCCAGGAGAGGTCATCAAACACAGCTGGACTTGAGCACTCACTTTTTACCACTTCAATCTCGGAAAGCATTTCAACAATTCTCTCATTTTGAAAAGGAGATAATTTGAAAACCGCTTGATTTTCTGATAGCGTCGATTCAACAAAACTTACCAGAGGTTCTGAATTCTTATCTTTATGAAACTGCTTGGCAATAGGGCCACCATGAGTTGTGATAAGTTCATCATACTCTCTTAAGAGAGTCGTGTATTCAAATATGCTTTGTGGTAGATAAACATTCTTCATGTACTCATAGTAGGGCTTTGACCAGGAGGTTGATTCTTGTTGCATACGATTGAGCAATTGATTATGTTCTAAATCCAACTGGCGTAACTTATCCTGAATTCTTTCAAAATCACTGACCGAGTTATCGTAAGAATCTTTAGTATATATCTGAACCGTAAGCAGTGATGGTAATGCGGGTATCAAAGTGGTTTTGAATTTTCTTTTTAAATCAGTGTGTGCATTGTATGTCGTTGAGAGATTGAATAATCGCTTAAATTTTTCTTCACAATCTTTAAAAATCAAGCGGCTCTCGGAACTCAATTTCTTCCAATCAATGGAGTTAGTGAGATTATTGGATATTAGTCCCGTATAAATTGCTCCTGCACCAAACAAATCCCCTTTAAGATAGCAAAAATTCATTAGTTGAATATACATATCATAATAAAAAACCCGCAGAGTAGGATCTTCTTGCTGCATCACAGAGAAATTAATCAACGCAGATAAATTGTTAAAGTAATCACTCATCCTATCGATATTTTCAAATGTCTCTCGCGAATCTCCAGATTTCTTTTCCTTAAAATAAATGAGTTCTTCTCTGGGAATTTTGGTAAGTAATAAGCGAGAATGATCCCTTATGGATTCGCTTAAATTATCTAAAAATTGCTGAACTTGTAATGTAATCGCAGTTCTGTCTTTTTTACCATGTTTATAAATTTGCTCGAAAAGATTATTGAGATCATTTTCCATCTCGCGGTATGCATTGCTATCTAAAATTTTAGGCATATTGATTTCTCTATTATTAAAACAATACAATTAATGGCAATAAAATACTTTTATTTTTCAAAAAGTAAAAATATTATACTGAAATTCCTTTTGAGGTCAATCTTTGGTCAAAAAATGAAATTAATCCCTTGGGATTTGCATCAATACGCTCGTATTGAAATGACAAAATTATACTGTCCTGAGCTAAACGAGATTCGATGATTATCTCAACCAGCGCTTACACTAACCAAACTTTGACTAGAGAGCTCATGGTGGTATATATCTTCCTTAGAGCAAAATGGCTCTTTTATTTCAGGTGCCGTGCTAAAAAACCTATGTTGATGGGATAATATATGTCCGGATTCGGTGTATCCTGTTGTTCTTGCCCACTCTTTTTTCAGGGGAGGCTTCATTTGCTGAGGAGTAGTTAAATCTACTTTTTTATTAGTTCCTGTCGATTCCAGCCGAGTATTATATTTCTTTTCGAAACCCTTTTCTGCCTCATGGAGATGACCAGAGCATAAAGCAGGCGATGTTTTTTTAGCATAAGCCCCTTTTTCGGATAGGTACTCAATTAATTTATCGGCATTACCATCCTCCCAACTGAGGCCGGATGTTAACGGACCATCTTCATTATCTTCATGATGTAATAACACAATTTTATCATCCATAATGGGCATTGCCATTTGTTCCATGACACTTAAACCTCCTCCGCGGATAACCACACAATTACTCCTGGTCATTATCGGTGCCATTTCAACATCAGATTGATTCCCGAGAAGAATAATTTTCCTACGTATCTCATCACGCCTTGAGGCTGGGTACGAGTTGATGATCTGATCGATGCGTTTGGCAATGGAATCATTAAGCCCACCGAAAAGAAAAATATGATCATACCCTTGATTCAATAAATACTTCGCATAATCAGCGGAAGCATTTGCTGCCAGAGAACCTATCATGATGGAAGCAATTTTAGCATGCGGTTTGATTGTAATTGTTTCTTTACCATCCAGTACTGGCAGTGCATTTTGTTTTTCCTTTTTATAAACATTAAAGTGCAAATCAAATGCTTGGCTCTTATCCAGATATTTTGTCAATGAAGGGTCTTTAAAGGCATTGCGAATCATTGGGTTATTACGTGGATCAATATTATGAACCGCTTTAAAGCCTTGTTCTTTACCAAAATGCGCCTCTTTAAATGGTTCGCTCATATTAACTGCATGTATCTCCATCAATTGCCTTTGCTCTGTTGTGAGTTCCTCCAAATTATTCATAAAATGAATACAACCCAATGAAGGTAAATCGGTCATATACTGATCAATAGTAATAGGCTGATAGGCGGTTCCTCTTTCAGCATTGTATACAGGCAAAAATACCGTATTGTAGTATTTAACGGCATCACAAATAGCTCCCAAAGAAAGCGCCTGTGTGGAAATTAATCTTGTGTAAGGGGTATTCTGTTTCGCCGCACGCATAAGGCGTTGTAATATATTTTGATAAACTATATTCCTGTTATCCTCTTCAACATGCCCCTTGAAGCTTATCATCGTTTGAATGTCTTCAATACTGGAAGTCAAGTGAGTGGCATTATTGAATGCTGTGTATTCGTATCCTTCAGGATAAATATCCAACAGCATGTCCACATAGGGACGAGTTCTGCCTGTTTCAATTCCATTTTCTTTTTTAGTTTCGCTCTGCTGTATTTTGGACATTTGATCCCAAAATATGGTGGAACTTGGTAAAACGGGATATCCTATAAACCTCATAACTCCTTTCAGTATGTCCTCCAGAATAGGAAGAGAGGAAAACCAAACACCAATACGAACCAGAACAGATGTAATTGAGAAGGATTTGTTTTTGTAGAGTTCTGCCTGATGCTGTGTAATTACAATATTATCTGATTTACTTTGTAAGTCATTAATGATGCCATGAGTGGCGGAGATATGACCTGTTCCTCCACTGCTGGCAATAATTAAGGGACGCACTTTGTCTTTAGATGGTTGCGGTGTAACCCCATCTAAATCCTTCCCCATCTCTTTTGCCAAAGCAACTGGTCGGGCGGTACGATCCAATTGAAATTTTTCCCGCAAGCGGTCAAGGAAATAATCGTGATTGGTATATTCCTCTCTATGCCCAAGCTCTGCAACCAAATCTTGTCGGGAAATAAAATGCGGGCCTTTGTACTTTGGATTTTTTAAAACACTTTGACTTGGCTTGAAATGGTGAGAAAACTGATCATCACACAGAATTTGTTTTTCTTCCTCAGTCAGTGGCTGATCAGTGGATAATTTGTATAAAATAGAATTAATTTGAGAGTCAACCAACGACGCAATGGAACAGAAGCGATCGTGAACGACGCCATCATACAAGCCATTGTCTTTATCCCGAACAACAGAATACATTTTATCCTGGGCAGGTATTCTATTCCAGGCTTTGGCAACATCAACTGGCCATCCTGCCAGCCAAATTAAAGGAGTGAGTAAAGCATAAACTACACCAGCCAGTACAAAACGACCGTAAGTTAATGGATTCCACCAATTTGCTGTTTGCAATTCAGGGACAATAAAACCAAATACTAAAGCGGAAAGTGAGGTAAAAGAGCGCTCATTATTCAACTTGACGTTCATGCCCTTCTCATGAAGTTTTGCGGCAGCTATTGTTGCTACCGCCCCACCTATACACATACCATCAAGGCAGATGTTCTTAGGGTTAGCGCCAAGGCTAATTAATCTTTGAACCTGAGCCAGAATATCGTCGACAAGATTATTTTCCGTCCACACAAGACCGCGACTGTAGTCCACGCCTCTGTAATTAAAACTGATGGCGGTGGCACCTAGATTTTTTGCTGTATAGTTTAAATCCTTTATCCAATTAATGAAATTTTGATCTCGCGCAATACAAGTAATAATAAATTTGCGCTCTCCCATAGATTTTTGTTCTTCCTCTTCACCGGTGACTTGTACTGAATCCAATTCACTTCCATCAGGAGTTTTTAAGGTGAAAAATTCAATATTAGGTTTGCGTTTTGTTGTATATGAAACATGACCGTATTTTTCATGCAGTTGTTCATAAACATAGCCTCTCATTTTAGGATCAAGGAACTCCAACCCTTTGAGATGAATTTTCGACCAATCGAATGCTCTGCCTTCGCAATATTTTTGGTTTGATTTGCCTTGGACAAGCGCATCAATCTCAGCAAGCAAATTGTTCACATGACTGATATCATTCTCATTATCGTAATGTAATCTTGTACGTAATCTTGGTGTTACAAAAGGAAGAGCCGCAATGGTATTGGCTATTTTAATCAGGGTGTCATTAAACCATTTGTGAGGGGGACGTTTTTTGAAATTAATGACAACAATATCATCCTCTGGACGATTGCTTGTTTTAGTAAGATGTATTAAACGTTGTTGTGGAACATTATTAGGATTTAATGCCACATGAGTAATATTTCGTGCCAGAAAAAAAGAAACGATCCAACCAGGTAGTCTAAATGGGGCTTTCAGAATATCCAGTATATGTTGCCAGAATGTTCTTTTTTCTTTTTCAAGACTGTAGTAATTGTATTTTTTATGCATATTAACTTCTAAAAATTAAATAAACCAAAGTGGCACTATTCATTGCAATCCTATCGGCTTGATAGAAATAAGCAAACAAATAGTAAAAATTGTGCGCATTTTATCATGTTTTATGACAATTACACAATCAGAAAAATAGACCTTTAGGGTTATTACCATATTGTTCTAAAATTGCTATGCAAAGTATGGGATTGTGTTTTTCAAGTTTAAAAAACATTGCAAGATCCTCTAGTTAATGATTTTTCTGAGTATTCTAACAAAGTAACATGAAGAATTTATTAACAGATATGCCTAATTTGCGACATGACGAGGTCTTTCATAACCGGACATCTCTCTCTAAAAACACATGTGCTCCTGAACTTTTTTGATTTGAACTCAGACCTGCTATAATGACATAAAATACTTGCGTTTATTGTTACTTTGCAAAAAAATCAATAAATCTTCGTATCTTAGGCTGCAAATATCGGCTTGCCTGATAATAGAGGTACACCGATAAATTGGACTCCCGAAATTCAGGCAAAATCTCAATGAGGCGTCCATCTTGTAACGCTTCAGCCACTATGTATTCATGTAATTTGATAATTCCCATCCCTAGCATGGCACACTCACTCAAGGCACGACTGTCATTGAGCCATAATACAGGTTCAACATAAATCTGCTCGTCACCTTTAAAGGTAAGCAAATTATCAGGATTTCGCATGCTATGAGTGATATAGCGATGCTTCGCAAGATCGGAGGGTATTTTCGGAATACCATTGTTTGCCAGATAATCTGGTGATGCACAAAGCACATATCGTGTTGTAGAAACTCGCTTACGCACCAACTCTGGTGGACCCTCCATAGAAACACCAAAAAGCACATCAACGCTTTCCTGGGCTAAATCAGGAAATCTTTCTGCCAATTCAATTTTAATCTGCAATTTTGGATTTAAATCCATAAACTCAGGCAAATAAGGGAGGAGATATCTCATAGCAAAATAACGACTACTGGTGACATTTAATATGCCCACCGCTTCATTATGGCTATTAGCAATCGCTATGTCTGCCTCATTTAATTCCAAAAGAGCCTTTTTGCACTGCTGATAATAGCGAGCTCCAATGTCAGTTAATGATAATTTTCTCGTTGTTCTCACCAACAGCTCAGCTTTGAGCTCGGCTTCAAGACGAGCAATCTGCCTGCTAACAGCGGCTGTAGATACCCCAATCTTTCTTGCGGCTGCTGCAAAACCATGTTCTTCAACAACAGCGATAAAGTAAGTAATTCGATCAAATTTACTCATGATTTCAATTTAATTATTGCAATATAGTTAACAAATATTAACTAATTATGATATTGTTAATTATTTTGTCAATAATTATACTGCTCTTAACAGTTAATCATTAAACATATTTTTATCATGTATCCAAAAACCAAACTTTCTTTTATTACTTTATTGTTGTTAATTTCTTTTGCTTCCGTGAATGCGGTCTTATTTACACCGGCATTGCCCAACATCACTGTATTTTTTGGGATCACAGAACATGCGGCACAGCAGACTATTACCAGTTTTTTGATTGGTTACGCCTTAGGGCAACTTATTTATGGCCCTATGGCGAATCGCTATGGAAGAAAAAGAACATTGTATGTCGGTATTAGCTTGCAAATTATAAGCAGTATTTTATGTGTATTGGCCGGAATGTTTGCCATGTATTCACTACTTGTTTTAGGACGGTTTCTATTGGCCCTAGGTTCCGGCGTAGGACTGAAAATGACTTTCACTTTAGTTAATGAATCCTATGCGCCCAAATTAGCCGCACAAAAAACCTCCTATCTAATGCTGGCTTTTGCAATAGCACCCGGTTTGAGTGTTGCGCTTGGAGGCATTTTAAACTCCCATTATGGTTGGGAAAGTTGCTTTTATGCAGGTATTGTTTATGGGTTCATCCTGCTTGTGATGGTCAGACAGCTTCCTGAAACACAAAAAAGTCTTCAACTCGATGCCTTTCAAATTAAGCATCTTCTTCATGGATATGTAAGTCAATTTAAAAACAAGTCATTAATTTCTGGAGGAGCACTAATGGGTGGCGCTTCTTGTTTTGTCTACCTTTTTGCAGCGACGGCACCGTTTATTGCAATCAATTTGCTAGGAATGAGTACAGCAGAGTATGGCCTTGCCAATATTTTACCCTCCTTAGGTCTTACCCTGGGCTCAGTCCTATCTGCTCAATTTGCAAAAAAATACTCGCAACGTGCAGGAATCCAATTAGGCATTTCAATCTCAGGCTTTGCAGCACTGACTATGATGATGGCCGCATTGACTCATTATTCAGCGCTTATCAAGCTATTTCTTCCTATGATATTCTTATATTTGGGACTATCCTTTATTTTTGCAAATGCTTCGACATTTGCCATGAACCACACTTCCGATAAAGCCCATGGCTCTGCGGTAATGAACTTCATCAATATGGGATTGGTTACAGTGGTTATCCTGGGATCAAGCTTACTGCCAATGTCACAATATTTATTGCCAGCAATTTACATTATTCTATGCATTTTAATGATGGGATTATTCTTTTCTTTCATAAAAAGTAATGAAATAATTTCTACTATCGACAGGAACAAGGAATCATGATGAGTATACAATTGAATCATACTATAGTGTGGGTAAAAGATCGTGATAAATCGGCTCACTTCCTTACAGAGATTTTAGGCTTGCCTGAAGCAATTCCATATGGCCCATTTCTTGTGGTTGAGATGAGTAACCAGGTAAGCCTTGATTTCTGTAAAACAAATAAAGAAATTACCCCTCAACATTATGCCTTTTTAGTAACAGAAACTGAATTTGATGACATTTTTAAGAGAATTAGTGAACTTAAAGTAGACTATTGGGCTGACCCGGGACAAACCCGATTAGGTCAGATAAATTATAATGATGGGGGGCGAGGATTATATTTTGAAGACCCCAATGGGCACCTTCTTGAAATCATTACGAAACCTTATGGCAGCGGATCTTAAAATACGCCGGGGGATTTCATTCGACATCAAATTGCAAATTTGAACTATCAATTAGGTTAATACCTTGCTTGATAAATTCGTTTTTTATTTTTATGAAATCATCCTTCACAAGCGCTTGAGTTGCATCCTCAATTAAACTACAGTGAAATCCCCCACTGAGGGCATCTTTAATTGTAAAATAAACACAAATGTCAGCACACAAACCACAAAAATAAAGTTCTTTAGCGCCTTTTTCGCGCAGATAACCGGCCAGTCCGGTAGTTTTCTGGTGCAAATTATCATAAAAACCACTGTAGCTATCTATATTGGGGTCAGTTCCTTTTCGAAAAATGGCTTCAATAGGATTAGTATGCAATTGCGGATGAAATTGAGCACCAATACTGCCCTGGACACAATGGTCAGGCCATAAAGTTTGTTCCATATCACCAAGCTTGATTTTTTCAAAAGGTTTCTTACCAGGATGATTGGAGGCGAAACTGATATGATTAGGGGGATGCCAATCTTGTGATGCAACAATCAGATCAAAATAGTGCAAAATGCTGTTAATGACAGGAACAATAGCATCACCATTCGGTACTCCCAGTGAGCCACCTGGCATGAAATCATTTTGAACGTCGAGAATGATCAAAGTCTTCATAAAATCACCTTGAGTGTTCTGCTATCAGCTGATCTCTCTTCATTTTAAGCTCGGTACTTAAACCTACTTTATAGATATGAGGATTAATAAAACGCTTATATTCCAAAGGCAATCTAGCAAAGCTTTGCTGGCTAAACCTGGCTATTTCTCCAAGTGATTTTTTAGGTAGCAAGCGTTTGCCGTTTTCCATCACTTTATGCAGTAATGCCTCTTGCTTATTGTGCTTTATCGAAAGCGATTTTAGAATTTCAAAAGGATGATGCATCATATCAATTTTTTTTTCCGTTTTGAGACAGACAACATCCGCACCTCGATAAGTCCCATCTTTTTCGAGTACCCTGTATACTTGCTTTTGATAAGGAATAGTAATCTTTGCAGGGGTATCTGATAATTTAATACTAGGTTGACCATTAACAAATGCCAATTTATAAACCCCATCAAGAGCCGCATCCGGAGCGCCAATCGCAAGATTGGTTCCCACACCAAAAGCATCAATAGGTGCATCCTGCTCTAACAAATTTTTAATAACATACTCATCGAGTTGATTGGAAGCGGTAATAGCTACATAGTTTAAACCAGCCTCATCCAACATGTGGCGAGCTCTTTTGGCTAACCATGCCAAATCCCCACTATCCAAGCGAATGCCTTTAAGTCTATGCCCTCTCTTCTCCATTTCCTTAGCTATTTTGATTGCATTGGGAACACCACTTTGCAAGGTATTATAAGTATCTACTAGCAAGATGCAATTCTCTGGCCATGCTTCGGCATAATCAGAAAAAGCGTGTATCTCGCTATCGTAACTTTGGATAAAAGAATGAGCCATAGTACCCGATACAGGAATTGAATAATCACGCCCGGCTCTGACATTGCTTGTCGCATCAAATCCTCCAATTATGGCAGCACGACTTGCAAAATAACCTCCAGCACCCTGTGCTCTCCTTAATCCAAAATCAATTAAAATACGTTCACCGGCAACCTGCCTGATACGCCTGGCTTTTGTTGCAATAAGTGTCTGAAAATTAAGAATATTCAACAATAACGTTTCTATGATTTGCGCTTCAATCAAATTGGCTTCGATACTAACCACTGGCCGAGCAGGAAACACAACATCCCCTTCAAGCGACGCATACACCGCGCCATTGAACTTAAACTGCTTCAAATAGTTAATAAAATCAGGATGCATGTTCTGATGTTGTAAAAACTCAATATCTTGTTGTTCAAAGCGCAGTTGTTCCAGAACATCCAGTAAATCCTCCAGACCCGCGAAAATCGCATAGCCTCCTTTAAAAGGAAGAGCACGAAAAAAATAATCAAATGTCGCTATATGCTCATGATGCCCTTTTAAAAAATAAACTTGAGCCATAGCCAATTGATATTGATCAGTGTAGGTTCCTGTGATGTTTATCATGTATATCCTTGTCGATTGAATTGCATTTACTTTGACTATGCTTGGTATAAGTTAAACAATTTAATATTGGAAGGTACCCCACATCTAGTTCCTTTTACTCTTAAATAAAGACAAAATCGCTCTGGTGAGTTCCCTAAAAACTTGACGTACCACTTGTCTGAATAAGGTGTTTTTGCTTAAATTATTCAACACGGAGGGATTGTTTTCTTGCTGACTGGTTTGTTGTTTTGAACCTTGTCGCTCAGAGATTAGTTCCGCCAATTTCTCCTTCGCAGAGGGCGCATCTATCATTTGAGAATATTTAGCAAAAAGGGACGACTGATTCAGTAAAACCTTTAACTCATCGTTGTTTAAAGGCCCCATACGCGATTCAGGTGCTCTAATCATCGCATGAACTAAAGGCGTTGGTTGACCCTTGGCATCCAAAGCACTCACTAAAGCTTCCCCTATACTTAAAGTAGTGAGGAGTTGCTCAGTATTATAGTAATTGGATACTGGAAAATTCTGCGATACCAATTTTAAAGCCTTTCGATCTTTTGCAGTAAAAGCACGCAATGAGTGTTGGATTTTTAACCCCAATTGGCTTAAAACAACCTCTGGGATATCGTTAGGCGTTTGAGTACAAAATATCAAACCAATTCCTTTAGATCGGATTAACTTAACTATCGTTTCTATTAAATTAAGCAATGCTTTACTGGAATAATTAAAAATTAAATGCGCCTCGTCGATAAAGAGAACCAGCCGTGGTTTGTCCGGATCACCTAATTCCGGCATTTGGCGATAAACATCAGACAGCAATTTCAGCATAAAACTGGAAAATAATTTAGGTTTATCCTGCATGTTTAATAATCTTAGTATGGAAATAACACCATGGCCATTCGTATCCTTTCTCAGCAAGTCCTGAATGACAAAGGAAGGCTCACCAAAAAACTGCTTGCCTCCCTGAGACTCAAGCTCGATGATTTTACGAACAATAGTGCCAATAGATGTAGAAGCTATTCCGCCATATTGGGCAGCAATCAGCTGGTTGCCTCTTTCCGTTTGGGCAAATTGGAGCAAAGATTTAAAATCATCCAAATTAACCAAATTCAGTTGATTCGCCTTGGCATACTCAAATAATACAGTCACGACTCCTGCTTGAGTATCATTCAGATCCAGCATCAGCGAAAAAAGCAGGGGACCAAAATCATCAATTCTCGCACGTAATGGAACCCCCAGGTCTTCCGGAGTAAGCGTCAATAACTCTACCGGGAAACCTCGGGGAGTAAAATCGATATGTAACTGCTGGCCTCTCTCCACTAATTTAGTAGAAGTTTCACCTGGCATAGCCAAGCCAGAAACATCCCCCTTGATGTCCATCACTAAACTGGGCACTCCATTTAGGGATAATTGCTCAGCTAATACCTGCATGGTTTTCGTTTTACCCGTTCCGGTAGCACCTGCAATTAAACCATGTCGATTAAAAGCCTTTAACACTAAGTGAATAGGCGTTTCAGAGAGTAACTGACCATTTAAGACAATCCCGCCCAATTTTAAAGAGGGTAGTTCAATAGATGCATAAGGCTTCCATAGATCATCATACATAATGCTTATCTTCTTGATAATAAGAGTTTTTAAAAGTATAGAGGATTCGTTTTGATTCACCAACTTTTAATCTGTCTTGAAGGAGCTTTAACATGACATCGGGCAGGATGTGTTGAAAGCAAATGCAAATGGCGCTATAAAAAAATAAGTTGCTCTTTGAGTAAATCCGCTTTTAATTTTTCAAACAAGTTACTGAACGTTTCACTAAATTGAAAATAAGGGTATTTTGTTTTCTCAAGTTGAGCCATTGAAATATTAAAAGGGATATAAGATTGTTTTGCCTGGAGACGTTGGAAAATTGGGCAAATCGCATCGGCTGCTTTGGCTATTTTTGCCTCAAGACTTTTTCTTTCCTCAAACTCATGCCATAAACTATCCAATTCTATCCCAAATGAAGGATAGACAGCACTTAGTTTTTCAAGCGCTTCCAATTCTACTTTTTCCTTATCCTTCCTTGCTTTTACATCAAAAGCCAAAACATCTCCAGCATAAATTTCAACGACATCATGGATAAGAACCAACTTCATAGTTTTTAATTCATCGACGTCTATAAATTCTCTTTTTAATTCATTCATGAGAATAAGGGTTATCATAGAGGCTGACCAGGAATGCTCTGCTGTGCTTTCTTTTCGTTGAGGATTGGTTATGGTATTGCGAAACACAAGCTTCAACTTATTTATTTCCATAATCAGTTGATACATCTTTTCAATTTTTTCCATGTCTTGATTCATTAAGCGCTCAAAAATAACCTATATTAATGGATTTTGATTTTATACTCATTTAAGTTCCTTTTGGCCTAAATTCACTTTTCTTTGCCCAAAGCAAAATCTGAATTATATATAGGGATAGAATTAAAACAAGACAAAAGCCAAGTAGGAGATTAGTTCTCCACGAGACACTCACAGTCTATTGGAAAACCCGGACTATTTAAAAATAGTTTGTCAATATCATTTAAGTCTCCTATTCTTAAACTATGTGAGGAAATTAATCGAATAAGGATGAGCATTGAAATGCATTCGTTTGAGTCAATCGCCATTGAATTTGATTTAAAAAATCATACTATGCAAAAAATTGCGATTGAGGATTTAAACATCGATTATCAGGATAAAGATAAAATTTATTGGGTACATAGCAATTTAAACCAAAAAAATATCTTTAAAAAATTGCGAGAGAAATTACGATTACCCGAACAAGTGACTCAATTGTGTGGAGAAAAAGACAATAGATCCACAACCATAGAGATCGATGAAGCACTCACATTGCAAATTCAAGGCTTGTGTTCAATGAAGTTGAATGACAATTGTGATGCTGATTTTGACAGTTTGATTATTCATCTCACATCCAATTATTGTTTTACCGCTTCTAAAACACTGTCTTCTGTCTTGTTTGACCTGTTAAAAAGCTGCCCAAAATCCTTACCCTATGCTAAAACATCTTGTTTTTTATTATTTTTGCTTCTAGAAGGAGTAATTAATGATTATGCCAAGATTCATTTGGCTTATGAAGAATTGGCCGATCAATTCGACGCGCAAGTTCGTACCACTAATAAAAACACCTATTCGCAAGTTTTGGAATTAAAGCATGGTGTGATGAAAATTAAGCGTTATACCATAGCGATAAGAGAAATATTAATGCGTCTCACAAGCCGAAATATTTTAGTCATCTCAGAGCAGTGTCGAACCTCTTTATATAATTTATCGAATCACTGCCACCTTATTGTCAATGAAGTCGATTCTCTTCGCGATATGCTAAATGGCTTATTAGGACAAATCGATAATCAGTTGATGCAAAACATGAATGAAACCATGAAAGTATTAACCGCCTTCGCTGCCATTTTTTTACCTTTAAGTTTAATTACCGGAATTTATGGGATGAATTTCTATTGGATACCTGAATTAGGTTGGAAATATGGCTACTTTTGGGCACTTGGATTGATCTTGGTGTGCGCTCTGGGATTGTTTTTAATTTTCAGAAAAAAGAAGTGGTTTTAGGTCGTTTCAGAGAACTACCCGACACTAAAATTTTCCCCCACCCCTTTGACTACCCGCCACACACATTCAGCGCCATGATAGCTAAGCGCCTGAATATCCGGTTGCGCAGGTCCATTAGCGGTGATAACAAACACACAGGCTTTTGATTGAAAACCCTGTTCTTCACTAACAGCCGTTAAAGTGTAAGCCAGGTTAAAATCGGCGTCTTTGCTGAATTTAAGGCCATAATGCAAAGGATTATCCTGAGTCAATCCTGATTCAGTAATTTCTGCACACGAAGGCTCAACAAATTGGCCATTCTGACTTATCATTTTTAAAGTGATTTTCCACGAACCCGATTTCGATGTCACTTCATGCCAGGTATGAGCTCCACATGCTCCAATTTGCTCAAAAGCGTATGCAGAATTTAAAACTATCCCAATCACCGATGTTAAAAAAATTCTTTTCATCATTTTCCCTTGTAAAAAAACACCAAATCACTTGTCCTTCATGAATTATTTCAACTTGAAAGCATGGTGTAATTCAAGTAAATGAGAACAATAATACAAACGAGAATTATTTGCAATTGCGCGACTGATTCTCAAAATTAATTCCTGATAATCCCTAAAATCAGCGATTTGCTTACTGCGTTATTAACTGATAAAAATAATACAACTATCATGTACATGGAAAGACCTTCAAAATGACCAATACAACAGACCTTTATCCACTTACTCCTCTAGCCGAAGCCCGTTGGAAAAGAATTCTAATCAATAAAATTGCAGTGCGAACTTTGAGTAAAATATCTTTTTTTATCATGATTGTAACTATTATGATAACTCCTTTTAATCCCTCTTATGCAACAGATAGCAAACGTAAACCAACGGTCATAACCGTCAGTGAGGAAGAATTCCAGGTCGATGGTAAAGGAGAAAAAACAAAGGAATTTAAACTGACTTTTACCCATCCGGACGGCACAAAGGACAACAAAGGTTACTTTGCCAATAAAGGAGATATGTTTCATGTTTTAGTTGAAAATAAAAGTGCATCACCAATAACGCTTCATTGGCATGGATTGATTGTCCCAAGCGATCAGGATGGGGTACCGAACGTGAGCCAAATCCTGATTCAACCGGGACAAAATAAATTATTTAACTACAGGTTATTGCAAGCCGGAACCTATTGGATGCACTCCCATCAAAAATTTCAAGAGCAAAAGCAACTTTCTGCCCCCCTGATTATTTATGATAAGGATGATCCGTATAAAGACTTACAAGAAGTCATCCTGTTTTTAGAGGATTTTACTTACAAGGATCCCCAATTACTATTTGACCAGTTAAGAAATGCTAAAATGGACATGAAGAAAATGGATTCTGGTAGCGACTTGAATGACGTGACCTACGATGCATTCCTCACCAACAAAAGAACATTGGCAGCACCTGATGTGATTTCAGTTCAGCCCTTAAAAAAAGTAAGATTACGAATCATCAATGCGTCTTCCTCCACCAATTTTAAAATTGATACCGGGAAACTATCAGCCACTTTGATTGCTGTTGATGGTGAAAACATTGAGCCTATTGTAGATAATTCTTTTCCTATTGGCGTTGGTAATCGTATGGATTTGATTGTTGAAATTCCGTCAACAGGAGGAGCATTCCCTATCAAAGCCCTGGCAGAAGGAACGAATAAACAAACTGGCTTAATACTAAAAACAGCCAATACACCTGAGCCACCACTATCGCCCAATACCAATAATAAAATGGGGCGTGTCAATTACTATGAATTGGAAAAAAAATTAAAAGGAAAAAACACTTTAGCCAGTAAAAAAATAAATGCTCGTTTGTACTATGTGCTTGATGGTCAAATGAATGGTTATATTTGGACCATGAATAATGAAAGCTGGCCTGATGTCTCGCCCAAAGTAATCCATTTCGGTGATCGTGTTGAAATGATCTATGAAAATAAATCCTCCATGTCGCACCCCATGCATTTCCATGGGCATGTCTTTCAAGTGACGGAAATTGATGGCCAGCCACTAAATGGAGCTATGCGTGACACTGTGTTAGTCCAACCGCATTCAACAGTGAAAGTACAGTTTGATGCGCTAAACCCCGGCCTCTGGGCTAACCACTGCCATAATTTGTATCATTTAAATGCAGGAATGTTTACAACGTTTGAATATCAACATTATCCAAAACCAGATTTTTATTTAAAAACAATAGGGCAATCTAAAAGTAAAAATTAAAGGCTAAATATAAGCTCCAACATACATTGCTCGCATAGAGATCTATGCCCTTACTTATGACGCAGCAATTAATTGTTTTACTTTTTTAACGAAAGTTGGTCCAGGATCCGTTTTATCAGTTTGATAATTTGGATCTTTCTCCAACCACAAAGCCGTTCCCTTGAACCGTAAATATTCATTATGACCAATAACATGTTTTATTTGCGGGTATTTGTTCTTAAGATAGCACACAAGAAAGGCATTTGCCTTGGCTTGGTCCTCAGTCAAATCGTCTTTACTATCAACACCGCCAATATTCTCAATACCAATAGCATAATAATTCAAGCCAATCACATGCCTTGCCATCCATGTTTCTGGCATCAGTTGATAAATAGTTCCATCCCTATCGACTAAAAAATGGCTTGATACATTTAAATCCCCGGGCAATTCATTTCGTCTTGGCGAACTGGTGGGTAAAGCGGGGGGATCAAATATGCGGAAAGTAGTATCGAGGCTTGGTATACAAGTCCAATGCAATACAATCATTTTAGGCTCAATTTCTATCGACTCGGAATCAATACCATAATGAGTAAGCTGATATTCCCGAGTTAAGACAATCCGTTTTTTATCAAACTGGATGGGCTTTTGAATGATGGCCTGTGGATCATGGCAAGAAAACGCATGCCCAGAAGCACTAATGACCGCAAATAATAGAGATATAATAATTTTCATATTAGAACAAAGTTTATCATAAGAAATAACTTGTAAAAACAAAGAGGCAAATTTTTCCCCCTGCCTTTCAAGCTCATAATGAACTTCAAAACAGAGAAAATCTGCCTTATCAGAATTTTTCTTATTCATTCTCATGAACCAACAATAACAGTCCACCTCCAATGAGAAAAAAAGGAATAAGAATAACCATACCCAAACGCTGACTGTCAGTTAATGCAGTGATTGTACTAACCAGGAAAGGCCCTAAAAAACTGGTTGCTTTACCAGAAAAAGAGTAAAAACCATACATCCGCGTCATCTCTTCGGGTTTTGCCAAACGTGCCAAAAAAGTACGACTGGCAGCCTGGACAGGACCAACAAAAATACCAAACACCGGTGCAAAAAACCAAAATAACGCATTTGAGTGGATGGTTAACAGAAAACAAAAAGTAAGTGTCAGGCACGTTAAAGCAATCAGTATAGTTTTTTTAGAGCCTATCCAATCATCAAACCAGGCGAATAATCCCGCGCCAAGACCTGCAGTAATATTTAAAATGATCCCAAACACCATAATATCTCTGATACTCAAGTGAAAGTTACCAGCCGCATAAATACCGCCTAGTGCCAATATGGAGTTCAACCCATCGATATAAAAAATTCTGGCTATTAAAAATAAGAACAGATCACGTTGTTTAGGCAGACTTTTTATTGTTAACCACAATTCTTGCAGACCTTTCCTAATCGCAGTCCCCACTGCCAAATGCTCCCCTGTTTTCTCTTGCACCATTAAAAACAAAGGCAAGCTAAACAAGCTAATCCACAAAGCTACAAATACAGTGACAGCACGAATATTGGCAAAATTCTCTGTCCCAAACCACAGTCCACCAAGTTCAATTTTCACAAAAACAAATAAGGATATAATCAGACACAGCAATCCTCCGAGATAACCACAACCCCAAGCCCATCCAGAAATCCGTCCCAGATAGTTTTCTGGAGCTAAATTTGCCAAAAAGGAATTATAAAATACAGTCCCTACTTCCAAGGCAAAATTGCTAATCAGAATACAAGTTAAAACCAAAGGAATGGAATGACTGTCAGGATAGGCAAACCACAAACAAGCTGTTGAAATAACCCCCAAATAAGTAAAAAAGAATAGCCAGGATTTATGATGCCCACTAAAATCAGCTATTGCGCCAACGATAGGACTCACCAGAGCAATGAGCAAAGCAGACAGCGAAATCGTATAACCCCACAATTCTGTTCCCAGGATAGGATTAGGGGCAATGTGACTTGTGAAATAGGTTGCAAAGACAAATGTAAATATCACCACAAAATAGGAGGAATTCGCAAAATCGTAGAATGCCCAGGCAATCACTTGCTTAACATCTCTTGGTTTCAAATCCTTTTGGCCGCTCATATTCTTCCCAATCTCCGTTCAATATTCTTCATAACTCCAATCGTCTATTTCTTAGGTAGTGAGTTTATGATGTTTTTTTAAGTTTCTTTCTTTAAAATAGGACTGATACAATAGATTAGTTATAGGACTTAAGCAAAACTCCAAGACCGAGACAAATAATGTTTTTAACAAAGAAATTGGAGGGGGGCGTAAGTCCTGAGTTACAAAAGGTAAGTCTAATCTATAATCCGGATTTTATTAATATCATGAGTTTTTTATGTCAGATGTATTGAACAATTACTACCTACAGACTATGGGAATTGAAGTCTGGGTGATGCGTAAATCAACTCCTTCTTGTGAAAAGCATCTAGCAGATTTAGCGGATGAGGTGGCATCCTGTGTACGTTGTTCTCTGCATAACACACGTACCCAAACTGTTTTTTCTCGTGGAAATCCAAAAGCAAAACTAATGATTATCGGTGAAGCGCCTGGTTTTTATGAGGACCAGAAAGGACAACCTTTTGTAGGAAAGGCTGGCTTTTTATTAAACAAGATGATACGTAGCATTGAAATGACAGAGAATGACATCTACATTGCCAATGTTTTGAAATGCCGGCCCCCTAATAATCGTGATCCAGCTCTTGAGGAAATTTCTCAATGCAGTTCATTCCTGACCCGCCAAATTAAACTCATTAAACCACACTTAATCCTTGCGTTAGGGCGTTTCGCCGGACAATTTTTACTGGATAAACCACTGCCCCTGAAGCAGCTGCGTAATTGTATTCACTACTATGACAATACTCCTTTTATCGTAAGCTATCACCCCGCCTATCTTTTACGCAACCCATCGGATAAGAAAAAAGCCTATATTGATTTGTTAGCTGTGAAAAAATTTCTGGTGGATTACAAGCAATAAACTGTTTACTCATTTTGCTTAGATGCAAAAATACTGTTTAACAGGAGATTGATATAAGAGAACCCGATAGAAAATGGCTGATAAATCACCATCTTCTACCAGAAAACACGATCCAGACTTTACATGGCATGCTGAACTGCTGTTCTGGTTTCTGCAGTTTCTTCATTGCCAAGTTTTTCAAGCTCCTTAAAATTAAAACGATGATTAAGGACATCAACAGCATTGGCGATACCTGGGATTGTAGAAGGAAGCGAAGTGACAGCCTTAAACAAAGCATCAAATCCCCTATACGT
Source organism: Legionella pneumophila subsp. pascullei (assembly GCF_900637585.1). Classification (NCBI taxonomy): domain Bacteria; kingdom Pseudomonadati; phylum Pseudomonadota; class Gammaproteobacteria; order Legionellales; family Legionellaceae; genus Legionella; species Legionella pneumophila. Next base: position 328,862 of record NZ_LR134380.1, on the reverse strand, counting down.
ATTTAACGCCATAGCAACTGCCTTTACAGATTCAGGCGCTTGTTTACACATTAAAGTAATAGCAGTCAGTGCGTGAATAGAGATATCAATAACGTATTCAGAGGGATCAGCCTCAGGATTACTCCACAAGCTATACAATACTGCCAAGCCTGTAAGCCCGTTATAAACGACAGCAAAATTTCTCAGAGTGATGTATTGTTTGTAATCACTAAAAAAACCAAACATAGAGTATTCCTTTCAAAATAAAACGTATCTAATGTGACTTAATAGTCTTCGTACCATTTTGGCCGCAAAAGCATAGCACTATTTTATAGCTGATGAAAATAATTTGATTTTAAGGTATTACTTATCAATACAACTCACATTATTCCACGGCTATTGGCCAATATGAATAAGCCCTGCTGTACACACTATATCAACTCAATATCAAACTCACCGTCTTCCCAGGTTAGTGGGCCACACGCTATATCCAAGTCCGCTTTGGCATTTTGCGAAACAGGTAATCCACCAATAATTTGCGCGGCCAGCAGCGGCTTCATATCACTTGTTGCGGTGTTCACTGTTTGAACATAGAAAAAATGTTTCCATGGGCCAGTGGGAATATTGTTTACACCTAATGTGCCGCTATATATACAACCATAACGAAGCAGAATAAACACCCGCTCCAACAATTTCTCATCGTCACGTTGTTTCACTATGGTCAGCAAATCCTGGAAAATCTGATTTTTTTGCGCAAACACTGGCTCATGCAGAACAACTGGAAAAGCACGATCCTCCGTCGTTGGTGTAAGAATGGCAACAGGGTGATAACGATCACAACGGCATCGCTTTGGGTTAATTACAGCAGCCATCGTATTCGTACGACGCGCTGGCGAGGAGGCATTGTTAGAGTCCATTGTGGCTACCAGGTCAAGATTGATACTTGAAGCCACATTAGGATAATGAGTTATATCGTCCAATTCCCTAGGGGTAATGGGTTGGCGATCGTCCCTGGCCTGTGATGCAGGAGCACACTCGTCCGGCAATATTAATCCAAAAATACGAATAGTATCTCCAGGGTGATAAATTTTTTTGTCCGTAATTAATAATTTATCGCGCAAAACATGAGGATTCTTTTTTTCTTCACTGACACTGAATGTTTTAATACCCACATCCGTATGGCGCTCATAATCCCATGATGTCTTTACTTTAAACGGCGTTCCTGGAATAGGTAATTCAGGATAATCCATTTTAACTTTTTGAGTTTCAAATAATGTTTTAGAACCTGTAGGGGACATTGTCGCTTCCTGGCCTCGCCTTGTCGGATCAATTTCATCGCTTAAAGCAGCGGCAACAGCTGCTGCTACAGCAGCCCCAGCCAACACAGTGCCAACAGTAGTATTTGGGGTATCCAGCCTGATAAAATGGATAGGTAAGCAAACATCCAATTGAAACCCTACTTCCACTGAATCGTCCAATAATACTGGCGAAGGCTGTATAGTATCCGTACCAGGAGAGGCATCAAGAACATGTTGATTGCTAAGAAAGAGGCGTTCACCAGTGGTTCGATCAAATACTGTGGCGCCATAAGTGCCGTAATGAAATGGCTTGCTTCCTACTCCAATCGCAATACCTCCTTTGAGTGGATCATGACTATCCCCTCTAGAACCGGAAGCTGCAGCCGGGCGGATGGGAGATAACTGAATAACGTCAGTACTCACCCCATTAATTTTTTCAGGAATGGGGGTTATTTGCTGGTTTTGCAGCTCAGCCATAGGAAGTTTCTTTTCGACAAAAAACTGAATGGCAATGGTGTTAAAATCGAGTTCCCCCCCTTGCTCTTTGTAGCCATAGCCTATCGCTGTAATGTTAGGAGTTTGTAACCATTTTCCCCGAATTCTGCTAATCGTTTTTTTTGCTTTTTCCTGAGCCGCGATAATTTCGGGAGCTTCCACGGCTTTGCCAAGCTCAATCACATCAACAGGAATACCCTTTATAGTTTGAGGCAAGGGCTTCTCTCCCCGTTTCTTTAATTCATTGGATGAGCGCTTTTTACGTACCGTAACAATAATTGCAGGCTCCCCTGTAATTTTGCCTTTGCGACGCTCGGGTCCTACACCAACCATGACCACATCAGGATATTGCAACAACATTTGTTTATGTTCGGAAGCAATATCAAGAATCTTGTCGAGTTTTTGAAAAAATTCCCTTTTCATTTTCGTACTTCCTTGTCATTAAAATCGTAAGTTAAGCACGTCAATCACAGAGCGTATCGGATTAGCGAAAGCCCGATTATCACTGGAGTCTGTTGGGCTGCCGTAATTTAAGGCGACTGGACGCGCTGTTGCCAGATCAACCCATACCGATCCCGAATCACCAGGATCGGAGAGTGTTTGTGGAACCGCAGCAAGCTCACTGATAACTACTTCGTTAGTGTAAGTAACGGTACCTGAAAGCGTATCATGCTCATCATAGGGTATGCTGACGGACGTTCCTAGAGTACTGACAAATCCTCTGGTTGTGGCACTGGTAGCCCCTGATTTCCAGACGACGTTACCCAAAACAGGGTCAAGCGTGCCAAAATAACTCCCTGCTACTGTGCGATCAAGCTGAATAATACTGTCTAATGTGGTGATTGGGCTGCCGTTGTTAATATCATTGCTCTGAGCATCCAGTTGTCCCAGATCAACCCCTCGTGAGCCATTGAGATTGCTTACTGCCGCATCAACCAGATTGGTTGGAGCATCCCCATTGCGGACAACCTGCCCAATGATGTATTGGTTATCTTCTGAAGCATAAACATAATCATAAATGACTGAAGCGATAGCCAGTATAATCGCCAAGATGATCAAGACTACTTTCCACCAGGGATCTTCGAAAGCAAGAGGACCAAACTGACCAATGTAAGCCGGGTTAGGGACTACCTTATATTCAAAATCCAGCGGTAACCAGAATACAGGTTTCACTCGGCACCAGCCATCAACACCAGTCCCATCATCCCAACCTCCCGGCCTGCCATCGCCATCACTACAAGGACAACACTCACAATCACCAGTTGGGTGTTCACAACATTGATCCAAAATCGCCTTAAGATGACAAATATCGATGTCTTTTCCATCTAATAGCTGTTTTAAAAGCTTACGTAATAAATCATTACCTTGCTCCTTGCACCAACGTTCCTTGTCTTTACTGTTTTGCCAAAAACCACGGCTTACCTTATTCAGCCATTTCGACATCCCTTTTATGCCTCCTCCATGCTGTTTAAGACATTTCTTCAATTCCTGAGCTGCTTTTGTAGCTCCTTTGCGGTCAATGGCAATTTTGTTAAGTTTCAGGTGTAAAGTACCTTCGGGAATCGCGGTTATCAATTCCTTGGTTACAGGATCATAACTGGAGCGACTAATGAAAATTTTTTTATTAACTATTCGTGTTGGCTCATCATAGCGTGGATCATAAGCATCACGCTGAGCCACAAAACCAATGTCAGGTTTGGATGGATTGGCATTACTGACATCCAACTTGAAGTAAATTGTTATTTCCTCATTGATTTTTAGATCAGGGACTCTCACAAAACCACCATCCATGATTTGTCCCAAACTTTCTTGTTCCTGTGGTGTCCAACTATCAATTACTATAATGCCCGCAGCAGACAATGCCGAACGACTCGCAGGTGCAATACCAATTTTCATCCCAGTAGCTGGAAAACTACTTTGCCAATCAAAAAACCAGGTATTTTTAATTCGCACTCCCATGTATTGTATCCCCTGGCTAGCATCAAAAATGCCGTCAGGAAACATAGCAAGGGAGCCTCTATCAAGGGCATAAGGTCTTTGTGTTACTTCAAAAGGAGCGTCAAGATGCTCAAAACGGACTTGCAAATCATCGTAATCGCCATCTCGTTGGTTTGGAAAATTGTCATCCGCTGAAACAAATTTTACAACAACCAATGGGCTCGTCATTCCTACGGAACTGATGACGGCACTCTCCTGCCATCCTGAACCAGCATTGTTATTCCACTGGAGCTCAACCCAACCGTCTTCAAAAACGAAGCTGTTGCCAACCACACCATTGTAACTGCCATTCCCGCTTATGGCGCCTCCAACCACGACACGTTGACTAAAACCAGCCTCACGTTTGGTAACGGTCGCACGCCATTTTCCTTCAAATGGAATTTTCATATGACCTCCTTGTCATGCAACTATGAAATTCACATTTTGATCAATTTTTGCCCAATTTATTAAAATAAACTTAGTCTAAAAAATGACGTTCGTCAAATTGCCAACAAAAATTAACACTGGAAATCGAACAGGACTTGTGTATTGAACTCTTTATTCTAATTCCTTCCGTGATCTCAATGCGTATGGATATACACATAGGCACTAGCGCCTATGCTTAATGGGTAATGCACCGGATCATAATCTGTTATTTGAATTTGTACCGGCAAACGCTGAGGCAATAAAAACCAGTTGCTTTCGCTATTGCGAACAATTTGTATTTGCGTTGCCCGATGGGTTTCCAGGCGGCTGGCAGCCCAGTTTCTGGAAAGAATCACTCCATGATAAATTTTAGATCCAAAATACATTCTCGGAAAAATAGAGACTTTATCCCCTGGCTGAACTCTTCGTAAGTCCGTCTCGTTGAAATTGGCCTGGATAAACAAGGTATCGGTATCTGCTATAGCAAAGACTGGCTTTCTGATCTTGATGGGGGTTCCCAATGCGACAAACATATCCTGAACTGCCCCATTTTGTTTGGCGTAGACTGTGGTTTCATCTAAATCGATTTTGGCATTTTTCATCACTGCAATTAAAGAATCAATTTTCTTTTTTTGCACAATGATTTGTTGCTGGTTGACCTCTAACTCTTTTTGCAATGCATGTAATTTGCTTAGTGCAGCATTTTTTTCTTTTAACATCGTGTTGACAGTCAGTTTAGAAACTGCGTGATCGCGCAAGGCAGAATGATTATGTTCATAATCAAAGCGAAATTTTTCATAAAGTTCTTTTTGTGCTTGCAGCAGGTATTTCGTTTTCTCAACTTGTTTATTGAATACCAATAATTGGGCTTTCGCCTCTTGAACATCGCTGACAGCCTTCTGGTAGGCCAGTTCGTAGGGTGCTTTGAATACGGTAAATAATGGTTGGCCTTTTTTTACTTCTTGCTCATTCTTAACATAGATATTGGTGATATAACCTTTTACATTGGCGGCAACTGGGCGGACATTCGCGACAACAAATGCATTGTTCGTAAAGGGAAATAAATACGAGTAATGATAAATCAGAATGAATAGAAACACACACAATAAAATAATTACAGGAAATCCTGCTCTGGGTTTGTCACTCATGTGTCTCTTTCATCCTTATTTCCATTTAACCCTTCCCATGATATTGGGATGAATCTTTACATCTCATTCAACCTGATATCATAAACATCGTAAATTAATATTATTTCCTTAATTTCAGCATCAAGCAAAGCAATTTCTTTCTGCATATTATTTACAATGGCTTCTGTTGCTATTTTATTTTCAATATTGGGTGTTTCTATAACGATTTCTTCTTCTAGCTCTTCAACAGCAACTTCTGTAGTCTCAGGTTCCTCTTCCTGTTTCAGCAATTGCCGTTGCAGAGCCTGTAAATTACTCAGAAGTTTACCTAACTGATCACATACCCATGGGTCTGATCGAATTTCCTCAGTGGATAAATAATAAATAAACACACTGAACAAACGAAACAGACGCCTGAAATGTTGCATGGCAGCCATGGAATGGGGAATGAAAAACGGAGCTTTCTTTGTTTCTATTTTGGCTTCGCCAATATAACGGTTATATAAAGTAAAACCATCGAGCATCTTGCGTTCATACTCCAAATACTCTTTCTGGATAGCTGCCAATGACCGGGCTGGATTCAGGTAGCTTTCTAAAAGATTCGCCAGTTGAGTAATAAAGTTCAATTGAATCTCTAAAACTTTATCTCTTGCGTATTGGGGATAAAAAAACCGGATCATGAACATGGAGCCAATAACGCCGATAATGACATTGAACACCCGCAATACAGCCGTATCTATGTCATTGTAATTCAGCAATACAATAGTAAGTGTTACAGCCCCAATGGTACCAATGTATGTCTTATCTCCCCCCATGAAAAAATAGGCGTAAAGAAACAAACCAGGGACTAAAGCCATGATGTTGATCAACGGGTTATTGGCACAAAAATAAACAACTATCATTCCATAGATAGCACTTAAAACCGTACCTGCAAAGCGCAAAAAACTTTTTGTCAGCACGCCACCAACAGTGGAATATTCATACATGACAAACCATATGGTCACTAAAGTCCATGCGCTTTCTGGTACCTGGTAATACCAGGTAATTATAAAAAGAAAAATACACGTCAGGGATAATCGCAATGTGCGGATTGTTTTTTGCTGATCAATGCCCATGGTAGCCACCTCCTAAATCCTGGTATAAAGTGACCATCGATAGCAGTTTTTCCAGCTTGTTCTGGTTTATCATCAGCTTAAATTCGTCTAACAGGAGCTGGCATTTTATTAAATTTAAATAATCATCAATTCCATGACGATAACGAACCTCTGTCAAATGGCATCGCTGTTTTTCATCGCTTAAAGCGGATTTATTATTATTTAATTGTTGGCTGAAAGTTGAATAGGCAGACAAGTCATTAGCAACATCCCGTAAAGCTTCACGGATAGTGGTAATATATTTGATATAGATTGTCTTGTATCGAGCTTTACTCACATCAACCTGAGCAAACAGCGGCAAATCAATTATCGGTCCATTTAAGTAGGCTTGCCCTAATTTAATGGCACCATCGACATTGGATCCCTCACCAAGGAAGGCTCCTAAATTAATCCCTGGCAAAAGATTCGCGGTTATCGCGCCAACGTCAGCATGCGCTGCTTTTAACATCGCTTCTGCTTCATGAATATCAGGTCTCATACTGAGAACGCTGGCCGGTAAATTTCCTGGTATCAATTGATTGCTATCGATATTTCCAAATAGTGTTTTAATCTGAACATCTCCAGGATTTTCATTGAATAAAAAATGCAAGGCATTTTTACTCACCAAAATGTTATGCTGAACTACCTTGATTTGTGCCTCAATTCGTTGGATATGACTTTTGATTTGAGTGATATTGTCAAGCGAAATTAAACCTGAGCGGTATTGGCTTTGAGTCAGTTTGAGATAGGTTCGATAGTCCTCAAGTAGTGTATTGTATAAATGTAAAGCTTCATTCTGAGCAAGTAAGGTAAAAAAGCTGGCTGAAGTCTGGGCTATCACAACCAGTCTGGCAGAATATTGCGCGTAAATACTGGCTTCAAGCATGGCTTGCGCGCTTTTTTGTTGCTTATATTGCTGAAAAATATTAATGATGTAGGCTGGATAGGCAATTACCGTCGTACCCGGATTACCCAAAACGGGGAACTGAGAGTAACCTGCAAGGGCTGTGAGATTAGGCAACCAATTTAATTGGATTTGCTGCAATTGACTCTGTGCGGATTCAATATTGGCCATAGCAAGGTGAATCTGGTGATTATTTTGTAATGCCTTTTGGATAAAGGCATTGAGCTCCTGGCTATTGAATTGTTCCCACCAATACAGGTCCGGTAAATAAGCAGTTTGCTTAGTTTGAATTGAATAGTTATGCGGCCATTTTTGCGGTACGTTGACAGGTGGTTTCCTGTATTCTGGTCCAAGCAGGAAACAGCCATTATTCAACAGAACACACAACAAAATGAGCCATCTCTTCCTGAACAATAAAATTCCTCATCCTTGGTTTAAATTAAATAAAGAATATTGAGCTTTCAACCTTGGAGTTGTCAAGAGACAATGGTACAAAACCAAGCATACAGGAGAAATTGATTAATATAGAAAATTGGAGGAAATTATCCACTGGAAATTTTAATTTTTCTATTTTTATAATGTGAATGATTCTAAAACTACATTACCAGACAAAGGGATTCCTTCTCCGGAGGCCTCCAGCGCAAACGAGTAAATTCCTGTGCCAGATAGTCCTTGTTCAGAAGCTGAGATTTGATGTCTTCAGCAAAATCGGCTTTCAAGCGATAGCTATCCTTAATCAAAGCGATAATGCCCTCTATATACGTCCGTGAATCCTTACAAGGTACTATTCCAAGATGAAGTGTTCTCTTTTCTTCATCAAAAACGAAAAGTTCTTCCCCTCTCTCATGCTGAAGCTTCAGTTTCAACATCCCTTCCATCGTTTCTCGAACCTTTTTGTGGATATCCCACTCATTCCCGGAAAAAATAATGCTAATCCCAAGGATATCACCGCACTTATTAAAAGCAAATTGAATCGATTGCAAAGAGACCCAATGCCGTTGTAACCCACTTGGCATTAAAATAAATGCACAACAATCATCAACTCTTCCCTCGGTATGATTACTGTACATTTTGAAATATAAAATCGGATCAATATCCAGAGGTTTAAACATTTTGTTGTACATTGAGCACTCCATTCTCGCAGGTAGAAACAAATATTCACTCAATTAAAGAAAAATACAAACACTTTTTCATTCTATTAATATTAAAAAACAATAAGGCTGTACGTCCTTATAGTTTTTGTGATGAATCATTTAATCTGGAGAATAAAAGAGTACTATACTGGGATAATCAAGTCATCTTTATCGCTTGCAGCATAGTTCAATCTCTGCATTAATCGCTCTTTTACTATTGGCCACTCGGAGAAAAGAATACTAAAAACAATAGTATCCGTTATCACCTGATTATGAAGGATCATATGCTGACGTAATACTCCTTCTTCCGTTGCGCCCAGTTTTTTGATAGCACGATAGGAATGAATATTACGGGAATCTGTACCCATTTCTACTCGATTAATCCCCCAAATTTCAAAAGCCTGATGCAACATGAGCAACTTTGATTCCGGATTTATCGCTGTTCCCCATACCTCAGGAATATACCAACTGTAGCCTAAAGTCAGCCGTTTGTTTTCTGGTTGAATATCGTAAAATGCAGTAGCCCCTTTAAGATCCCCCTCTTTTTTACAACGCACGGCATAAGTAATTTGGCCCCTTGTAGACATTTTCTCAAGACAATCATCGAACCAGGGATTAAACAAACTGTCAGTTGCTTTTTGCGGCATGTATTGCCAAATTTGTTCATGATTAGCTGCTTTTCGCAACTCCTCACGGTGCTGGTTGGCAACAGGTTCTAACTGGATATATTTGCCATTTAAAATCTTGAGGTCTTTTGTAAATAACTTCAAACCAGTCAGCATAATTAATCCTTATTTTAAAATGGTCTCAAATTCGCTTTATACCATTCATTTGTTGGCATTTTTGACACCAAGAATACTTAAAACCAGACCATACACCGGAACAAAAGCAATTAAACTAATGATGATTTTAAAAAAGACATCAACCATCGCAATTTCAGGCCAATTTTGACTTAAAAATGGATTGGAGCAGTGATAAAACGCGATAGTAAAAAATAATACTGTATCTATAAAATTACCTGCAACGGCTGACAGAGTCGGGGCCAGCCACCAGGCGGGCTGATCTCTATAGCGTTGGAAAACTGCCACATCTAACAATTGTCCAATAACGTAAGCTATAAAACAAGCCAGAGCGATACGGAATGGCATGAGGTGTAACACTGATAAACTGCCCCAATTGAAATTATTGCCTGCCTCAATAGCGCTTGCAACGAGATAGGATAATATCAACCCAGGAACCATACTCAGCATAATAATTTTCCGCGCTTTATTCGCTGTTGCTATCCGCGTTGTCAGATCAGTTAAAATAAAAATTGCCGGATAAGTGAACGCCCCCCAGGTCGTGTGAAGTCCCATCATGTCAAATGGATATTGAACCAGAACATTGCTGAGCGTTATTAGAAAAATATGACCAAACGATAGCATCCACACTGAATTCTGTGTGATTTTGCTTCCCTTCAGTGAAGCTTGCTCATTGAAAAAACCTTTCGCTTTCATGCTGACTATTATCGCCCAATGCTTTGGTCGTTATTTTTGCATATGGAATAGATAAAAGACAAGAAAATAAATGGCTCACTCAGGATTAAAAAAGTTGAGCCAACGCAGATTAAGGATTTAGTTTTAGTTTTGAATTTACATACGATAAGATCAGTATTAAGTAACTATCCTATTTTACCATCGGCTACGAGAAACAGAATTGGTTTTTTTTTGTGCCATGCATACTTTTAATGAACGCCCATCAAATGGCTGACCATTCATTTCTAAGGCAGACTCCGCTTCATGCTGTGAAGAAAAAGTTATAAATCCAAATCCTTTCATTTGTCCTGTTAATCTATCTTTGATTAAGAACATCTCCTCGATTTTTCCATACTGAGAAAATTTTATGGTTAGCCCTTCTTCAGTTGTTCCAAATGGCAAATTACCAACATATATTTTTTTTTGTTTCATCATTGCTCCTGAAAGTATTAACGAACAATGATCTAGAGGAAAGCAAGAAGAGTAAAAAATCAAACGATCATAAAAGAGTATTGTGCGTAGAATTAAATCTACTGCGGAGCTTAGCATGTTACCTGTTAATTAACAATCTGAGCCTGTGCAAAATAAACAAGACACATTTATGAATAGCTGTTATAATGATGTTTTATATTCCTAAGATTTTTTTCAAAAAATACTCCAAGGATCCTACTTTTCTCCTCTAATTAATCCCTCATTTTCATCACAAAAATAATGAATGATTAACCGCAGAGCCGGCAACACCAATAGATATCAATAAGGAAAACAATGAGTTTTAAAAAATTAGCACTGATAGAGCCCATACACAGGGCAGTTAGTGAATTAGGCTATACTACCCCTACCTGCATTCAATTAAAAGCTATCCCCCTCATTTTAAGTGGACATGACTTACTAGGTTCCGCGCAAACAGGAACAGGAAAAACAGCAAGCTTTGTTTTACCTATCTTGCAAAAAGTCATTCAGCAAAACCGAACCAGCCGTAACCGGGCTAAAGTACTCATTTTAACCCCCACACGAGAATTAGCCATTCAAGTCCACGAGAGCATAATCCAATATGGCAAATACTTAACCCTGCGCTCAGCTGTGATTTATGGGGGAGTGAAAAGCCATAGCCAAATTAAACAATTAGGCTCAGGCCTTGAAATATTAGTTGCGACACCAGGAAGATTGTTAGATTTGTATCAGCAAAATGCTGTTAAGTTTGATGAGATTGATACCTTGGTACTGGATGAAGCGGATAGAATGCTAGACATGGGTTTTATTCATGATATTAAAAAAATTATTAAGCTATTACCTTTAAAAAGGCAAAATTTGCTTTTTTCAGCAACCTTTACCCCTGAAGTACGTACTTTAGCCAGAGGCATACTGAATAAAGCGGTTGAAATTGATATTGCACCGAGAAATACTACGGTAAAAACCATAAAACAAACGGTTTATCCAGTAGATAGAAATCATAAGTTAGCCCTTCTCAGCCATTTACTTCATAAGAATAACTGGGGGCAAACTTTGGTTTTTTCACGCACAAAACATGGAGCAAATAAACTGGTTAAACAACTGGCAGAATTCCAAATATATTCAGTCGCTATTCATGGCAACAAATCACAAGCCCAAAGAACAAAAGCCTTGGAGGATTTTAAATCCGGCAAAGTGCAAACATTAATTGCAACAGACATCGCAGCGCGTGGCATAGACATTGAGAAACTTGGCTGTGTAGTGAATTTTGACCTACCTAATGTGCCTGAGGACTACGTACATCGGATTGGGCGAACAGGGCGGGCCGGTGCTTTTGGATTGGCTGTATCTTTGGTCAGCACTGATGAAATCAAGCAGTTGCTGTCTATAGAAAAATTAATCAATCAAAAACTGGAACGCATTAAAATTAAGGATTTTGAATTCTTGCAAGGTTTTTCAGATTTAATCTCAGCCAAAATACAAAAGTATGTACCGCCAAAATCAGGGTATCAGAATAATGCAAGAAAAAAATCCGGGGCAGCTTTTAATAAAAGAGCTGAAATAATGAGTTTTTAATTTTTAAATGCCATTAAGATAAAAATAAATAGTTTATACTTGGCGTATTTTAACGTATAAAAGATATTCTTACATATCGCTTTACCAATTACACAATTATTGGCGCATAAAAGGAGAAATGATGTTTGGTTTTTTAAATATGACCTTATGGGGATATCTTTTGACTGGGCTTGTCCTGACTCACATTACCACTACGGCTGTTACTATTTACCTGCATCGTTATCAAACACACCGTGCACTTACTCTACATCCGATTGTTAGTCATTTTTTCCGTTTCTGGCTTTGGTTAACGACCGGGATGAGCACAGCAGAATGGGTAGCCATTCATCGGAAACATCATGCCAATACTGACATGGAAGGGGATCCGCATAGCCCTCAGGTATTTAATTTAAAAAAAGTATTTTGGCAGGTTCCAGAATTATATCGAGAGGCGTCTAAAGATAAGGACATGATTAAAAAATACTCCTATGGCACTCCCAATGACTGGATTGAGCGCAAATTATATTCTCGCCATGCGAACAAAGGCATATTTTTAATGCTCTTTCTTGACCTATTTTTGTTTGGAGTTCCTGGAATTACCCTTTGGGCAATCCAAATGATGTGGATACCTCTTGTTGCTGGTGTAGTCAATGGAGTTGGGCATTATTGGGGTTATCGTAATTATGAATCTTCAGATTCTTCAACTAATGTTTTTCCCTGGGGTTTATTGATTGCCGGTGAAGAATTACATAATAATCACCATACCTATGCCTCTTCAGCTAAATTTTCCATTAAGTGGTGGGAGTTTGATTTAGGTTGGTTTTATATACGTTGTTTATCTTTTTTAAAACTTGCCAAAGTAAAAAAACTACCCCCAAAATTGATTATTGACAAAAATAAATCTCAAATAGATGTTGATTCGGTAAAAGCCATTCTTGGCAATCGCTTTCAAATCATATCTGATTATTACAAACTGGTTATATCTCCCACTTTGCGTGATATGCAATGCCGCATAAAAAATCGAGATTTAAAGAGTGTGTGCCATTTACTTAAAAAACAGAACGAGCAGCTATCTCAATCTGACCAATTACGATTGAAAACATTGCTAAACCAGGATGATAGCTTGCAAGCTGTGCATAATTATCGCGAATTATTACAGCAGATATGGGTAAAAACCTCCCTATCCAATAAGGATCTTCTTAACCTAATACAAAAATGGTGTACCCAGGCAGAAGAATCAGGACTAGCTGTGCTAAGGCAATTTGCATCGCAATTAAAAAGCTATTCTCTTTAAAACGTTGCAAATGCTTTTATTTTTACAATGCTAATGAGTAGTCATGGTATGGGCTGAATTTATTTTTATCGCACAATAGATATTAATCAAAGAGCTCCAGAATTTTCTCAGGAGGACGCCCAATAACAGACTTACCTTTAAATGTGACAATTGGGCGTTGTATTAATATAGGTTCTTTTACCATAGCGTCTAAAACTTGTGCCTCATTATCCAGAGACAGGCCCAATTCTTTAAACACATTTTCATTCGTGCGAACCAAGTCTTCAAGAGCCAGGTGAGTCCGTAATATTTTCAATTGTTCCAGATCAAGAGGAGTTTTAAGGTATTCAATAATCATTGGCTCAAAACCTTTGTTCCGCAGTATTTTCAATGCCTGCCTTGATTTGGAGCACCGAGGATTATGATAAATAGTAATTTTTTCCATATTTTTTAATTTCTTTGCCGAAATGAGTTAAAAACTATAACACCTTCTTGCGCTTTTATCCTGCCTGTTTTGCAAAAACACAAGCAAGAGTTTTAAGCTGAGACTTCACTTTCATAATAATAGACCTCTTGCATAATCTGATTATTTTGTTTTAGGGCAAGGGCAAACGTTTTGAGGAGCGAAGTTTACATGCAATTAATGAGCACCGCAGAAACATTTGCAACGCAGCAATAAAATCAAAGAGGCAGGTTATGCAAGAGGTCTAATCTATGAAGTCGCCTAATATAGAATAATCAGATGGTATTTACCGTTGATGGCAAACCACGCATCCATATCCCGAATTAAACATAATCGACTGATCTGGGGAATTAGATTTTTGATTAAAATTCTGTACATTGGCTTTCGCATTAAGAATACGTTTCTCCAACATGTCCTTATACGGCCATTTATTGTAACTTTTAGTCAATTTGGCATTATTGTAGATTTTTATGCCCGTTTCGGGATCTCCGGATTTAACTAGCATATCACCCATATTCATAAAAAAACCTTCAAAATTATGAGGCGCAATTTCTGAGTTCCAACAGGCCCGTTGTGTGCCTAGTGTCGTTTCCCTATTCATATAAGGGGTAAAATCAGGATTTTGTCTACTAATCTTCTCACCGGCACAGACATCCAATGTTTTCCATTGCCAATCCAAACCCTTTTTAAAATGATCCGAGTCAGCACTTAAACTACTCATTGGATATCCAGCTGTAAAATAATTAAATTCAGGCCAATTGCTTATCGCTTCCTTTAAAGTGAAATATCCCCTGACTTCTTCTTGTTTGTCTTTAAAAATCTGCCCTTCTACTAATTGGGTATCGCCATAAAATCCTTGATAAATTGGGTTTTCCGGATCCAGTTGCAAGGCATCGGCAAAGTATTTTTTAGACAGAATAATTTCATTGGGAAGCAAGGGAGAGTTATTTTTTGCTCTTTCTCTCTCCGTAATTTTCCAAATATGAATAAAGCCGAGATGAGCTGCTAATTTCGAATCATACGGATTCTCGAGGTAAGCTGCCATCAGCAAATAGTCCGCCTTGGAAATGTCCTGGTATCGCCCCTGATGAAGTGTCTGCCAAAAATATCGCTCTGCCCGAGTAGCCAGCGGACTATTAGATAATTGCTGTTTTTTAGGTGGTGTGGTCATTAAGGCAACTTTTTCACAAGCCACCAAATTAAATATCATGAAACCTAATAAGCCATAAAATACATGCACGCTCTCAATCCTTTAATAATTTTATTTAATCCATCATTATGTTTTGTCTTGCTTTAGATGCCAACTCAATAACTCATTATTAAGTCAGCACATCAAAAATATAGGCAGGAACCAATGATATCCTTCATAAACGATATAACGCGGCCTGTGAAGTGGCAAGTAGTTGAGAAAAATAAACACTATCCATTACAGCTTCCCGCAAAAACAGCATAAGTTTCTAACTAATTTAAATTAAATGGATAAACGACTTAGATTTTCGTCTTCCATTTCTTCAAATTTATCTTTATGAACTCTTTTTATCAAATCGAAAAAAGGCTTTATTATATTTTTATGACCTTAATATTTTATTAACGCTTACTTAAAAATTTCCTGAAAACAGATATTACACTTTGTATAACAGTAAGTTAGCAAATTTTTATTTTTCCCTTTGAAATAGCCTATACTTTTGAGTAACGATAACAACATATCTGGCATGGAATTTTAAGAATGATGACAAACTCATGGAAAGATAAATTGCAAAAGCAATTAACTCAGCAATATGGTTCCCAAAAAGGGAAACAACTCATTGATAAATACACCGAAACACTATCAATGAGTTATTGCGAGCAGCATTCTCCAGAAGAGGCAGTCCAGGACATTTTACAAATAGAGAAACTGTCCCAAGATAATCCGCTGGTTATCGATTTTTATGAAACCACTCACTCGCAATATCCTTTGCACATTAAACTTTATCGGTATGAGACCCCAATCCCCCTATCTGACATCTTGCCTATGCTTGAAAACATGGGGCTGCGCACTTATACCGAACGCCCTTATAAAATCAAAACACGAGAAGGACAATTATTCTGGATTAGTGATTTTAACGTAACCTATTCTCAAACCGAGTCACTCAATATTACACAGGTCAAGGATATTTTTGCCGAGGCATTGATTAATATCAATCTTGGTCTTTGTGAAAACGATGGTTTTAATAAATTGGTGTTATGTGCAAGACTCTCCTGGAGAGAAATTACTATTTTGCGAGCCTATGCAAAATATCTGCATCAGATTGGCATTCGTTACAGCCAATCCTATATTGAAAAAACCATCGAAATGCATGCAGCTATTGCGCGTGATCTGATTCACTTTTTTTATTTGAAATTTGGCCTTAAAAAGAAATCTTCTTTTCAAAAAGAAATGTCCGCATTTGAACAGAAAATTCAAACAAGCATTGATGAGATTAGCAGCCTTGATGAAGATAGAATTATGCGTTACTTTTGGGCTTTGATGAAAGCAACTCTTCGTACTAATTACTTTCAGATGAACAGCGAGGGGCAGCCCAAAGATTACCTCTCGTTTAAATTAAAGTCTTCCGAAATTCCTGATTTACCACCAGGTCAACCACTTTATGAAATTTTTGTGTACTCAACACGTTTTGAAGGAATTCATCTGCGCAGTACTAAAGTAGCCCGAGGTGGTATTCGCTGGTCCGATCGGCCAGAAGATTTTCGAACTGAAATTTTAGGGCTTATGAAAGCACAAAAGGTAAAAAATGCCGTCATTGTTCCTTCTGGCGCCAAGGGCGGTTTTGTCTTGAAAAAGCCGCTTCATTCAGCTAGACGCGAACAAATCCAACAGGAAGTCATCTCCTGTTATAAATCCTTCATCAATGGTTTACTGGATCTCACCGATAATTTAATCAATGATCAAATAATCTCTCCAAAGAATATTGTATGTTACGACGATCCTGACCCTTATCTGGTTGTTGCTGCTGACAAGGGAACAGCTACCTTTTCCGATATTGCCAATAGTATTGCCAAGGAGCATGGATTTTGGTTAGGCGATGCGTTTGCCTCTGGAGGCTCTGCCGGGTACGATCATAAAAAAATGGGGATTACGGCACGTGGTGCGTGGGAATCTGTCAAAAGACATTTTCGTGAACTTGACATCAATATTCAGCAACAAGATTTTACAGTAGTAGGTATTGGTGATATGAGTGGCGATGTATTTGGCAATGGCATGCTTTATTCAAAACATATACGGCTGCTAGCTGCTTTTGATCATCGCCACATTTTTCTCGACCCGAATCCCGACCCTTTAAAATCGTATGAAGAAAGACTTCGCCTGTTTAATTTACCTACTTCATCCTGGGAAGATTACAATACTCAACTTATTTCAAAAGGTGGTGGCGTTTACAAACGTTCAAGCAAATCTATCCCCATTAGCCCGCAAGTAAAAAAAGCACTGGCCATAGAAGCAAATGCCCTGACACCCAACGAGCTTATTCGAGCACTGTTAAAAGCACCAGTGGATTTACTGTTTAATGGCGGTATTGGAACCTATGTCAAAGCAACCACGGAATCACATGCGGATGTTGGCGACAAGACCAATGAATTCTGCCGTATTAATGGTGCAGAACTACACTGCAAGGTAGTGGGAGAAGGAGGAAATCTGGGTTTTACTCAACTTGGACGCGTCGAATTTGCATTAAAAGGTGGCCTTATTAATACAGATGCAATTGATAATTCTGCCGGAGTTAACTGCTCTGACCATGAAGTCAATATCAAAATTCTTTTAGATAAGGAGATTAGAGAAAAGAAACTCACAGAAAAAAAACGCAATCAATTGCTAAGCAAAATGACAGCCGAAGTCGCCGACCTTGTTTTGCAAGACAATTACAATCAAGCTCTGATTTTAAGTATATCAGCAGCTCATTCATCTCATTACAGTGGCTTGTATCAAGATTACATCAAAGAGCTGGAAAGGTGGGTTAACCTGGACAGAAGTGTCGAATTTCTTCCTGATGAAAAAAAACTCCTGGAACGCAAAGCCACAGGTGCAGGGCTGACAAGACCAGAGCTTGCTGTTTTAATGGCGCATACCAAAATTCATATTGCTAACGAATTATTAAAATCGAATTTACCAGATGACCCATACTTTACAACTTTTTTGGAAACAGGCTTTCCCCCCTCACTGAGAAAACCTTATTCAAAAGCATTGCCAAAACACCCTTTATCTCGTGAAATCATAGCAACACAATTGAGCAATAAGCTGGTTAACAACATGGGAATTACCTTCATGTACCGAATGCTGATGGAAACCGGTATGTCGATTGCTGATATTGCCTGCGCTTATACTGTTTCAGCCTGTATTTTCCAAACGCATGTCTTACAAAATCTGATTGATTCATTTCAAGACAAAATATCTTTATCAACGCAATATGAATTATTACATCATATTCGCCAATTACTCAACTTGGCAACACGCTGGTTTTTGCATAATAATCGACTGGCCGGTGGTATTGAAGAAAATATTAAAAATTATGGCAAGTCAGTCAACAAACTCGAACAGTTAATTCCCAAGCTCATGGGTGGTGTCACTAAAGAATACCTTGAGAAACTCATTAGTCAATTCGTCAGTATTGGCATTGAAAAAGATATGGCTCAAAAAATTGCTATAACCCGGGCTCTTTATACTTCATTAAATATCATTGAAGTGGCCTCTCAAAATCAATTTGAGTTATCACTCACTGCAGAAACCTACTTTAAAGTTGGCAGTCAATTTAATCTCGTTTGGTTTCGCGACCAAATAGCCAGTGATTCACGTGAAGGGCATTGGAATACTATGGCACGGCTGTCTTTGCGTGATGAATTGGATAATCTTCAAAGACGTTTGACTATTGCGGTTTTAACCACTAACACCAAAGAACGCACTTCTGAAAAATTAATACACTCATGGCTGGAACAAAACTACTCTATTCAAAAACGCTGGGAAAAATTGTTAGAAATGTTATTGGGTGGTGAAAACATCGATTACACCATATTTTTTATCGCCTTGCGCGAACTTTCCTCATTAATTCATGTATTGTGAGCAGGAGTAGCTACTAGTTGAATCAATTATTACCGCTATCAGGAGAAAGAGAATGGTCTTACAGTTTGATACCATCATTTTAGGTGGAGGCAAAGGCGGAAAGACTCTTGCAATGGATTTGGCCAAAAGCGGGCAGAAAGTTGCGATGGTTGAAAACAATCAGATTGGTGGAACCTGTATTAATGTAGCATGCATACCTACGAAAACGCTTGTGCAAGCAGCTAAAGTGGCACATTTCTGCCGTAAAGCAAAAGACTATGGTTTAAACACCAAATTGGAGACCATTGATTTTAAAGCGATTCGAGCACGTAAAGAAGCTGTGGTAAAAGGAATGCGTGAAGCGAATTTAAAACAGTTTTTAGATTCAGGGATGGATCTCATGTTAGGGCATGGTCATTTTATTGGACCAAAAATGATTGAAGTTATTCTATCCTCACCACGTGACAATCAAAAAACACTGCACATCACGGCTGATAAAATTATTATTAATACAGGTGCTCTACCATACATTCCCCCAATTACAGGGCTCGATAAGGTAAATTATTTCACCAATGATAGTTTAATGAACACCGACTCGGTACCCCGACATTTATTGATCATTGGCGGTGGTTATATTGGCTTGGAGTTTGCGCAAATGTTTCGCCGTTTTGGCTCCGAGGTCACAGTAATTGAAGCCAGCCGTGAATTCCTTGGCCGGGAAGACAAAGACATTGCTGAACAGGTTTTTCAGACCTTATCCAATGAAGGTATTCAATTTGCTATCGACACAAAAATTAATGCCATTCGTCAAGAACAAACAGAAGTGATTGTCGAGGCTAATCGACAAGGTCCGTCAGAGATTATCCGTGGCACCGCTATCCTGGTTGCAGTAGGGCGTATCGCCAATACAGCAGGATTGCATTTGGACAAAACAGGTGTTGAACTTGATGAGCGTGGATTCATCAAAGTCAATGAATATCTGGAAACGACTGCAGCAGGGATTTGGGCATTGGGAGATGTCAAGGGAGGAGCACAGTTTACCCATCTATCTCTCGATGACTATCGCTTAGTGAAACATAATTTACAAAACCCTCAGGAAAAACTTTCTTCCCAGAACAGGCTTATTCCCTATACAGTGTTTCTCGACCCGGAATTAGCACGCATCGGGCTTACTGAAGTTCAGGCGAGATCCCAAGGCCGTCCAATTAAAATAGCTAAAATTCCAGCAGCAGCAATTCCTCGGGCCAAAACCCAAGGGGAAACCATTGGCGTTTTAAAAGCAGTCATTGACACTGAAACCGATTTGATTTTGGGCGTTTCTATTTTCTGTGCGGAAGCCGGTGAAATATTAGGGGTCATCCAATTAGCAATGGAGTTGGGTGTGCCTTATAAAAAATTGCGCGATATGATGTTCGCCCACCCTACTCTAGTGGAAGGAATCAATCTGTGGTTTGCACAAATAATTTGAGCTGATATAAGCCGTACTCACCATTTTACATGTTGCAAAGCAAGAGCTTAATTGAGACATTATACTGCTATTCACCTCTTCAATGCTCCTGTTTATCGGCAGTAATCACAGACAGCTGATATACTTCTTTTTTGCTAAATTCATTGTTGATACTGTAATATTCTTCATGGAAAGCTTGCTTTTTATTGGATTAAAGAGGGAGTAAATTATGAAAATAGTGGTGGTTGGTGCTACCGGGATAATTGGAAAAGCAATCATTGCTGAATTAAGCCCAAGACATGAAATTATTTCAGCAAGTTATAAAAACAGCGATATTCAAGTGGATATCACCAATAAACAATCAATCGATGCGATGTATAAAAAATTAAATAATATTGATGCGGTCGTGTTGGCTACCGGCAAAGTACACTTTGGCGCCCTAAAAGACATGGGAGAAGAAGAGTATAAAATTGGTTTGACCAATAAATTAATGGGACAAGTTAACGTAGTGTTAGCTGGATTAGACTATATTAATGACAATGGCTCATTTACCTTAACAAGCGGAATATTAAATCGCGACCCCATTCTCTATGGAAGTTCTGCTGCCATGGTCAATGGCGCATTGGACGGTTTTATTAAAAGTGCTGCTCTGGAAATGCCAAGAGGGATCCGAATCAATGGCGTAAGTCCTACAGTTATTACTGAAGCCATGGAAAACTACGGCCCCTATTTCAGAGGCTATGAACCTGTATCTGCTGCACGTGCAGCACTTGCCTACAGCAAGAGTATTGAGGGTGCTCAAACTGGTCAAGTCTATTGCGTGGGATAACACGGGAATTATTTTTAAAAACAGCAAGGGGTGTTTTGGATATTATTGCAGGTAAAGTAACGTGAGTTATGGATAAGATCTGTCGTAATCTCGGGCCGTTTGGGCTGGGGAGAAATGCCTCCCCAGCCCAAACGGATCCTGGATATTCCCTGGTTTTTATATAATCCTTATCCATAACTCACGTTAAAGCATGATTTTGCCCTGGTTTAGATTACACCTGAAGTACTATAAGATATTTTGCAATCAACGTCTTATGTTTCTTTATGTTTTTACACGGATTTATAGCCGGGACGAAAGAAACTCTTTGATGTTTTTGATAGTCAATTGCCCTTTGGCTACAAGTGCCTCCCTTGTATTAAATCCTATGTGTGGTGTTGCGATAAGATTAGGTGCCTCCCAAAGGCTATAATTTGCAGTTAATGGTGGTTCAACATCAAATACATCCAATGCGGCACCTGCTATCACGCCCTGTTCCAATGCTTTTTTTAAATCACTGCTAACCACAATGGGCCCTCTGGCACAATTAATCAAATAAGCTGATTTTTTCATTTGAGATAAAAGTCTTAAGTTAACCATGCCTTTGGTTTCATTTGTAAGTGGCACATGTAAAGTGACGAAATCAGATTGGGAAAACAAATCGTCTAGTGTTACTTGAGATTTCCTGTCATAAATTAGAGCTGTCATTTGAAATGCGTTAGCAAGTCGTGCAACTTCTGCTCCGATTGCGCCATAACCGACAATACCCAGCACTTTATTTTTTAATTCAATGCCGGTATTGGTTATACCTTGCTCTCTTATTTTCTGATTATTATCTGGAATATGACGCGCAAGAGAAATCATGAGTCCAAATACTAATTCAGATACCGCTGTATTGGCATAGCCCGCTGCATTTTTTATCAGAATATTTCTTTTATTCGCAGCATCCCTATCAATATGGTCAATTCCAGCAAATGCAACAGCAATCAATTGTAATCGCATCGCCGAGTTAATGACTGCAGCCGATAAACGTCGATTCGTCAGTGCAATGATATCTACATCCTTCACAAAATCAATTAATTGCTCATCAGCCCATTGACGGCTGTCACATTCGATAATCATGTGCTCTGGTAATTCAGAACGAATTTCCTGAATCGCAATCCCTATAGGTTCAATAACGGCAATTTTCATTTTTAATCCTTTAATCCAAGTTTAATTGAAGTTGTTCTTCTCAGATTTTATAAGTCAATTGTTATCGTAATTTCACTTCAATAAAAGCCATAGCTTTCCATCCCATAGTACTCTTTTCTTAAAAATCAAGGTAATGCGAAATGCCAATTCATCGCTTTGGACAAGCCTTCCAGCATGATTTCACCGCGGATGCTATTTCCTTTCGCATTCACTCTTGGACTTAACACCACAATGCCCGCTTTACCTGGAACAACCGCGATGGTATAACCAGACACACCACTTTTAGCTGGCATCCCTGTTTTAACCATGTGAGTACCTGTTTCATCATACAATCCGCAAGTCGCCATAATAGCTAAAGTAATTTTACAGGTTTCCATAGACAGTATTTGTTCACCCGTGTCCGGATCTTGCCCTCTATTCGCTAACAAAGTAGGTAAGTACAGCATCTGATCCAACATTGCTTCATAGGAACATAGCGCGAAATACAAATCGAGTGTTTCATGAACATCTGTTCCAAGATTATTTCTACTTTTCAGCAAATAAGCGAGGGAGCGATTGCGATTACCGGTTCGTTTTTCAGAGGCAAAGACCAGAGGATTAATGCTGAGGCGTTGATTAAATAATTTTTGTACCCAATGCTCTAACCACCTAAATTGCTGTTCACCTATGCCTGGAATGCGTGAGCATAAAGCAATGGCACCTGCATTCAACATGGGATTTGACGGTTTAGGACCAAACTGTTCCAAGCGAGTGATGGAAGCGAAATCATCACCTGAGGGCTCCACCTTGACCCATTCAAATAATTGATCGGCACCAAACTCTTCAAGTAATCCAATCAAAGGGATCATCTTACCTGTGCTTTGCAAAGTCACTGGATGAAGAGGATTATTGTTATAAGCCAAGGGGCTCTCACCCAAGGGTTGGACCGCAATTGCTGTCAATTCCTGATTAACATTCGCCAGTTCGGGAATATAGTCTGCAGTTTTGCCTTCTTGATTTAATTCGGCAGTGTGCACGAGCTCTTCTAACAATTGGATGGTAAGCAATTTTGATGGCATAGTACTATTGGATTAAAAAAGTGGCTATTATGGTAAATTTAGCACATCAAGACAAATATTTTATTTTAAAGATTACTGTTAATGAATGTGAAAGATGAAAGCTTAGTTCAAGTAAACAGTATTGAGAAAACATTGATGGCCTTGGTTTAATAGACCTCTTTCCAAACCTCAATTGTTGCACTCGTAGTTATAAATACCAGCAATCAAATTAAATCCCAATCCGAATCGTTTTCTTCTGTTTCTATACAGGTCAGCAATGATTTTAAAGCGCTTAAGCATTCCAATTTCATTCTCGTTTAAAACGCACTCACTAGAGAGCTCATGGTTTTTCTTCTTATCATCCTTAGTCAATGGATTCTTTTTTATTTTTTCTTTGGCAAGGCTGAGTTCTGATGCAACTTTTGTATTCCTTGATAACCTGAGTCGGTTAGGCTTTTGGTTTCTGGATGAATATGGACACCAGACTGCTTAAATAACCTAAAATCATGCCGTTTACCATTAGAAAAACTCATGCAAACAATCTCTTTTTAATTTTTATCCACTATAAGTTGTATTTTCAGCGTATGCTTTTTCTTTTTTCCTGAATAAAAGTGTTTTTGTTTTTTAAAGCTGTTCTATTGGTGTTTCAGTGGCATCAATCGGTATTACTTCGTATTCAACATCACTTTTTACTAATGTCTTACGACCAGGCAAGCTAAATATTTTACTTTTGATTAGGGTATCTTCAGTCCAGCGAATTAGTTTATAAGCATAGCTTTCATAGATACCATAACTTTTGCTTATGTGAAAATATGTGCAATACTCTCGCAAATACTCCAATGTCATCAGCAAAATGACTTCTATTTTCAGTTTTGGGCCTCCGCCTCCTTTGGATAGCTTTTCTTTTACCATCTTCATGGTCCAAGTGGGGTAAAACTGGCGACACAGCGGGTAAAAAAATTCTTGAAGAAATGAAGCCTAAATTGCTTATAAGAGCGGATATAAAATCCTTTTATCAATCCCTTTCATATCAACAATTAATACAGGATATTAAAGCACATTATCATGATCCGAAACTCACCTTGATGCTTGAACAGATTATCGTCAATCCAATGGAAACATCAAGGGGTTAGAACAAGAGCAAGTTGGCTATACCAAGACTTGCTATTATGGTTTTTGAACGTTTGGGGGATAAGAACGCGGCAGGATATGCCGCTGAATTGTTACACCAACATACTCTGCGCCCAATGAAAATCAATACTTGTACTGATTTTCAGCCAATTTACATGGCTTGAGATCATTTTCTAGCGCTAGAAAATCATTTGTTCTGACTTCATATAACACCTTTATAGCATCTAAATCTTCCAGCGTCCCCCCCCTCGGAAAGGTCACCGAGACGGCCGCTCTCGTGGTCCCGCCGCCGTTATATATTGCGAAATCCTCTCCTAATGTCGAAACAGGCCCGAACCACGGCTCTAGCCTGTTACTCTTCCAACTATAAAATTCTTTTGACGATTTGTGTTGTTCTTTAAAATCAGGGAGCCCCCACAAAGATCTACCACACAAGCCCGTATCACTACAGTATTCATCAACAACATGAGCAGGTAATAAGCGTTGGGCACCGCCAACACCTTTTTGCCATTGATTATCATCGCGATTATCAACATATTCTTGAAGTTCCTTAATGATAGTACCTTCAAAATCAAAATGCTTTTCTGTCTTGTTTATCGTTTCAGGCATATAGTGTTTCGTTGCACCGTGAAGTGTATAGGTCACACCGTGCTCCTTTATCTTTTGATATTGTGTCCATAATACAGCCTTTATTTCTTCCTCTTCCTTTGTTTTATGTAAAGAAGCAAGCATCTTCGTCCACATATGCTTATCTAAAGCCCACATACAATACTCAAAACCACTAATATTGGTAAACGTTCGGCCTGATAAATCCCTCACTTGCCCTCTGATACACATTAAATGGGGGGTCTTGTTAAGCATTTTTGCTACCACTTCATGGTTCCCGCAAACAACATGATGAAGAAACTTTCTGGCCTCATATATTGGCTTTAGGTGTTGGTTTGTACTAAAGAACGGAGAATTGGATTTTGAGGTCATAGAAAGGTTTATGAAATCTTTAGTAGATAAAAAACGAGTGACTTCGGCCCTTATATCAAAGGGTAATTCATCAAACAACTCAAATTTATCTAGCATGGCTTTTCCTTTATGCAACACAAGAATGCATTATAAATAATCATACTGTTTTTTTCAAATACAATTAAGGTGTTTATTCCATCGTAACCCCATTGGAAAGCCGGATAGTTCAACCATTGTATCAATCATAAGATGGGTTTTTATTGAGGACAAAATAAGAACTCCATGAGCAATAATTAAGATATTCATTGGGTTCATTAGACCTCTTGCAAAAGCTGATTATTTTGTTTTAGGGCAAGGCGCTAACGTTTTGAGGAGCTAAGTTTACATGCAGTAAATGAGCACCGCAGAAAAGTTTGCAACGCAGCAATAAAATGAAAGAGACATGTTAAGCAAAGGGTCTATTGTCTCATTGTTTGTTTATATTAATCCAAAGTCACATCCGAAACAGGAGAAAATGACTCGGATTGAGATTTACTTTGAATGCTGGTATTTATAACTACAAGTGCAAAAATTGAGGTTTGGAAAGAGGTCTACTACATTAAGCAAACAAGTCTTTCCTGCACAAGCAGAAATCCCTTCCTACTCTGGCTACCGAACTTTTTTGTTCCCTGAAGACTTCAGGAAACAAAATGATGAGGGACACTATATTAGTCCATTATTTTGATTGATAAACAAACTGGTTTGGTCGTTTAACTCCCCAGAAGTTGCAAGTGATTTAAAGACACTCAGTCGATGCCATTTGTTTACACTGATGGACATGGAATTGGCATTAGAAGATTTCTGTAACGTAGTATTTTCCAGATTTTCATCAATACCCTCAAGATTAAAACCTGAATTGAAATCATTGGCAAACTGCAAATTTATCATGTGCGCCTCTGCATCCTTCATCACTTGGCTAAACTCTTCCGAACTATCTTGACCTAATCCTTTACAAGCTTCAGTAAAAGATTGAATGGTTTGCAACTCGCTATTTCCTTTTAGAATGGAGCTGAAATGCTTGAAGTCAATGGCAAGCTGGTGATTTAAACTGACAAAAACTTCGACTTCAAGTTGATTGAGAAACTTATAAAAAGGTTTGACCTCTTTTTCTGTATCAAGGAATCTCTTCATCTCTTCAAGTACTGGAATAAAATCTGAATTCCAGATAGCACGGTCATTACTCGATTTAATATGAAGAAGGGTGAGCCCCAAAATATGCCTGGAGAATTTGACTAAGGTGACTGAGCCGGATTTTTCATTTTCAAACTTTAAAAAAGATTTTTCAATAAGGCCTAAAAAGAATTCCATTTCAGGCATTTTGTCTACCCTTTTAACAGCCAAAAATAATTTGTCTAAAAAAGATTCCCCATCTTTTCTACTTGCTTCCGGGAGTTTATCAAGTAAGTTGCGCATTATATTGACATACCACATACTATTCACCTGTAATTAATTGGAGCAAAGTATATCAAAACCCAATTAAGTGAATATTAAGTGATCTCTTTCATTTCAAACTCTGTATCTAGATTGATAGTCTCTTAAGCCCTTCTTCAATAATTGAAAGACCGATTTCCAAATCTTTTACGCTAGTAGAAAGTGGCATGTGAAGGCGAATGATGTTCCCATATGTTCCACAGGTCAAAATGACCAAGCCATGTTCTAAACAGAATTGAGCTAATTGTACCGCGGCTTCCTTATTGGGTTCCTTCGTGTTTTTATCCTTTACCAATTCGATCGCCTGCATGACACCTAAACCACGAACATCGCCTACCACTTTGTATTTTTCCTTAAATCCAAAAAGTCTGGACTGCAGTGCCTTTGCAAGATGGATAACATTTTGCAGCAGGCTTCCTTCTTCAAAAATATGGAACACTTCAAGAGCAGCAGCACAACTAAGAGGATTTCCACCAAAAGTTCCACCCAACCCACCTTCCATAGCCGCATCCATGATTTCAGCTTTACCTGTTACACCGGCAAGCACTACCCCACCGCCAAGGCCTTTTGCTGATATGGTGAGATCGGGGGGTACTCCCAACGTATTCATCGCAAACAGATTTCCTGTGCGGCCAAAACCGGATTGGATTTCATCGGCAATAAAAACGATATCGTTTGTCGTACAAAACTCACGAAGTTTTTGCAAAAATAAGGCAGGGGATTGAATAAATCCACCTTCACCCAATACCGGCTCTATAATGACTGCAGCAATGTTTTCAACACCGACACGGAAATTGGCAAGATCGGTAAACTCATTGAAACATTCTTCTACACAATTGGCTCCCTTCCAACGATACTCATAAGGAAAAGGAGCACGATGGATTTCAGAAGGAAAAGGGCCGAATCCATGCTTATAGGGTTTGTTTTTCGAAGTGAGTGTCATTGCCATGTACGTGCGTCCATGAAAAGCATGATCAAAACAAATCACTGCTTGTTTGCCTGTATAAGCACGAGCAATTTTAATGGCATTTTCAACTGCTTCCGCACCAGAATTCAAAAGGAGCGATTTTTTTTTGAAATGTCCCGGGGTGTGATCATTTAATTTTTCACACACCTTGATATAAGATTCATAGGGAATAATATTGAAGCCGGTGTGTATAAATTTTTCGGCCTGGAGCTTGATGGCATTGACCACCGAATCAGGACAGTGCCCTGTATTGACCACCCCAAACCCTGATGAAAAGTCCAAAAATACATTTCCATCAACATCCTCCACAAAAGAACCTTTGGCCTGCTTCACAAAGATAGGAGTAGCATGAAATGGCCCTCTTGCAACATGCTGACGTCGCAATTCCATCAACTGTTGCGATTTGGGTCCGGGTATTGGCGTTTTGATATGAATTTTTTTCATTAGTTTAGTACCAACCAATTGGTGTTTCATCCAGGTTAATATTCACTTGCTTGACCTCAAGATAACTCTCAATGCCATACAAGCCTAACTCACGACCCGCTCCACTTTGTTTGTATCCGCCCCAAGGCATTTCATTATAGGTTGGATGGTAATGATTCACCCAAAGAATCCCGGCACGGATTTGAGATGTGACTCGATGGGCACGAGTAACGCTCTTCGTCCATACAGCCCCGGATAAACCATAATCAGTATCGTTCGCAATGCGAATGGCTTCTTCTTCTGTATCAAAGGGGATGACCACAAGTACTGGACCAAAAATTTCTTCACGAGCAATGCGCATCGTGGATTTCACTTCATCAAAAATGGTTGGCTCGAAAAAATGTCCCTTTGCAAATTCACTGCCTGTCGGGCGTTTACCGCCGCAAAGTAATTTGGCTCCTTCTTCCATTCCAAGCTTGACATAGCTTTCCACTTTTTCACGATGTGCACTTGAAACCAAAGGCCCCATTTTTACCCCGGCGTCCAAACCATGGCCAAGCTTGATATTTGGAATTTTTTTCAACATTCCCTCTACTATTTTTTTGTGAATAGAGCGCTCTACTAGCAAGCGGGAACCCGC